>NZ_JBHVFU010000003.1:0-460515 GCF_042801455.1 Streptomyces sp. NPDC057565
TCGCCCTGGACGCGCTGGACATGGCCGTCTGGCGCCGCCGGCGCGAGGGCACCGACCTGGCCGGGCTGGTCCATCACTCCGACCGCGGAGTCCAATACCGTGCCATCCGCTACACCGAGCGCCTGGACGAAGCCGCCGCAGTCGCCTCGGTCGGATCCAAGGGCGACTCCTACGACAATGCCCTCGCCGAGGCGTTCAACAGCCTCTTCAAGGCCGAGCTAATCCGCAACAAGGGCCCCTGGACCGGCATCAACGATGTCGAGATCGCCGTCGCCGAGTACATCGACTGGTTCAACCGAAGACGCCTCCACGGCGAGCTCGGCCACGTCCCACCCGCCGAGTTCGAAGCCCGCCACACCCCAACGACCACCCCAGAACTCACCCTGAAAAACAGCTAATCCACTCTCCATCAAACCCGGGGCTTGACAGTGAGGTGGCCTGCTTCCGTAGGGCGGTGATCGAGTTTCCCGCAGTTCGGGAACTCACCTGGACCCGCCAGAGCATCATCCGGCCGGCAGTGGATGCCAGCGGTGAGCAGGACTGGGGCGGGATCGATGCGCTGCGACAGCTCGGGGCCGTCTACCGGCTCGAAGGCGACTGGGGAGCGATCGAGGTCGTGTCTCAGGAGCCGATCGTGCGGATCGTCGGCAGTTGATTTGCGCTGCAGCAGAGAAGTACAGCAACGGTGGCAACCACAGGCGGTCGTCTCTAGCCGTTGCCACCCCCGTAATCACGTCGGGAGACCTCAGCGACCTTCGTGCCCGTAGTTCGCATCGAGGCGGTCACTGTCCCCCAAAGGGAGCGGCAGCAAGACCCAGGAGAACTGGCCATACGCTTCAGTCGGCCGTGCTTGAAGACGCTGAAGACCTGCTCGCGACGCACAGGTCATAGTTGTCCAAGTCGCCCATGTACACCCAGAGCTTGACCGAGTTTGCGGTTCCTCCAGCCGTGTACTGCGCAGACACCTTTGAGTCGGAGAAGTGGATCGTGACTTCAGTGACGGGCTCGGACTCGTCGGGGGGAGTCCAGGTGAACGATTTCCACGACCCGCTGCCACTCCGGGAGTGAAAATCCACACGGTCCGGAAGTTGGCCACTCCAGTCCCAGAAATCGCCGCAGATGTCCTTGGCAACGAAAGTGCCGTTTGCGGCGAAGGTGACACTCCCACTTTCTTCGTCCCGCCAAGCCCCGACCAGTTGCTCATCGGTGACGGCTTGAGGTGTACCCGGGGGCATTGGGGGATCGTGGATTGCGGCGGCGAGGCTGTAGCAGCCGGAAAGCAGCATGCACATCGCGCCGCCAGCCATTGAGGCGCCGAGCATTGTGCCCGCACGAGCGATCCTCATCCTGCTGTCCCGATCTCATCGGTGTAGGTGTCCTCGATACCCTGGCACAAGAGTTGAACATGTTCAAGATGTTGTTGGCGCCCCTTGGATGGCAAGGTCGAAGCCCTCACGTGGTAGGGGCTGACGGCAATGTGATGGACGGCCAGCAGCGCAGCAGAGAGGGCGGCCTGACGTCCACGACTGACATCAACGACGGTGGACGGCAGCAGTACTGAGCGGCTGTCTACAGCACCGTCGCCCATGGCGCGACCAGGTGCGGCTGCTGTCCGGCCGAACTTACAAAGCAGATGTCGGCGGTTCGAAACCGTCCGCGCCCACCAGGGCAAAGGCCCCCGCAGTTTCGCTGCGGGGGCCTTTGACGGTAGTGGGTGACGGCAGTCGCTCACTCGGGCCGGCGCCGCCGCAGCAGCCGGTCCATAACAAGCAGACACGGCACCGGGCGTCCAGGTCGTTCGTGCAGTGGTGCGCTCCACCTGGACGCCAGGACCCGCGCCCGCTCCACGGTGTGTGGGTCGACGGCAGACGGGATGACAGTGGGGCAGGCTGTGGCTGGGGTGCGTGCCCCTCGCGTGCCCGATCCGTCGGGAAACTGGGGGAACCACGGGGAGTCACAGCAAGGTTCCGACCCAGGTCAGCGAAGGTGCAGGTCCTCGGACCATGGCAGCTCCCGCCCAAAGTCTCTCCATGCCGACCTTCGCTGCCAGGCGCACGGACCGTAATCGCGAAGCGCGCCCCGGCCCCATTGACACCAGGACTTGAACACGTTCAAGATGATGTTCGCCGCTACCTTGAGGCGTCGCTACCGGGCATGTGCGAGTCACGAGAGGCAGGGCCGTATGGCTGCCGACCAGCATCAGCGGATACGACGTGCATTCATGGGCGCTGCGTTGGGAGGTGCGGTGACATTCCTGTTGGCCTCCTGTTCCGGCTACTACCCAGTCGAGGTCAACACCGTTGATCAGCTGACGGGCGTGTGGTCGGACTGGACCGGGGCGACCGTTGAGTTCAAGGACGACGGCACGTTCACGGCCGAGGGCTTGGACAAGGCGGACGTCGTCGGCTGGGGGTGCTCCGGGTTCGCCGACCGGCAACATGGAACCTGGTCTCCCTCCGGAACGTATGGCAGGGTCACCTTCGACGGCGTGGACTGCGAGGACATGAAATTGGCCTTCTACGGCTCCCCGGATTCCTTCATCGCCTGCTTCACTCGGGACGTGACTTCCGGGGGTGCACGAACGAATTCAGCCGGGAGGAAGGCTGATCCGAATGATCCTGGCCGTGAACCGACTACTTGATCACCACGTCACGGGACATGTGCGGGACGACTCGTCAGCCGAAGGGCGTATCAGGCGCTTGAACTGCATGGACATGGAGGATCGGACCGGCCTCCGGAACCGTGTGTGTTGAGCGGCATCATGTTCTCCATGACCTCCGGATCCAGCAGCGCTCCCGTTGAGAGCACCCACGTTACGGCCGTGACCGATGGTGTCGCCCAAGTCTTCAAGTGGGAGGCGGACGCGCGGATCGAGGTGCGAGACCTCGGGGGAGAGGTCGTCATTGAGGCGAACGCCGCGGGCCTCAGGACGCTCGCTGGGCATCTCCTCGTGTTGGCCGACGATGGAGTTGCCGATGGAAGTCACCTACACCTCGAGGACGGCAACGGTCTGGAGGGCGGGTCCGTCGGCTTGGTCCTGGAGCGCAGCGACGACGAGTGAGAGCGCCAGGCGGCCGTCGTGCGACTGGGCGACGAGCTGACATCAACAGCGGTGGACAGCAGCAGTCATGCCCGTCCCCTCATGGCGCGTTCTGCCGTGGCTGCTCAAGCCGGTACGAGTGTCCGGGCGAACTTGCAAAGCAGATATCGGCGGTTCGAAACCGTCCGCGCCCACCAGTAGGAAGCACGGCAAAGGCCCAGGTCGCCGGTAGTAAACCGGCGACCTGGGCCTTGATCGTTCCTCCCCGATTACGGCGGGGGAGGGGCGTCGTGCCACTCACGTGCCAGATAGCTCCTCCGGACCCTCCGCGGCGGGCTCTGCCGGCCGGGCCTTCTTGATCTGATCGTCGACGTGAGCGGCGATCGCGTGGTCCCGCCCGTTCACCAGGTGTCGATATTTCGGCACCGCCTGCGTACCGGCCGGCTGGGACGCGTTCGCCCTCTCGCGCAAGCGAGCATCGGCCCGCTGTCCCCACTTCGGGGGTGCCTATATGGGCGCGATTGGTGGCGAGAGAGCCGGCTTCTGCTGATCGTGGCCGGGCCGGCAGTGTTGGCGACCAACCCGGCCCTGTTGGCCACGTTCAAGGTCACCAACCAGTGGGCGGTTGGCTTCGTCTCCCGGCTCCGCCCCCCCAGGACAGCCATACAAAGCACCAGCGTCTGTCGGCCAGCCTGCAGGAGTGCTCAGACGACCGTCTTGAGCATGTGCCTGAAGCCATCCTCGACAGCGAGCCGCTTCCCACTTGGGAACGCAATCACCTCCAGGACGTGCTGTGGAGCGGACGCCCCGGACCGTGGCCCGGCGCCACGGTCCATACCGACGGTCCAGCGCTCCGGTGGTCAGCGGGCTGGTTCACCCTGCCCGGGGCCTGCGCGAGTCCGGTGGCCCACAGCTGGTCGACACGCGCGCGCTCGGCGGCGTTCGGGTAGCGGTTGGTGCAGGACGGGCCGGGGCCGCCGCCCGACATCAGCTCACTGCACGGCCCGCTGTAGTTGTCCAGCAGGCCCAGCACGTGTCCGGTCTCGTGGGCGGCGACGCGGACCGAGTCGTTCTGCTTGCTCTGGGTGTAGTCGAGGAAGATGTAGCCGCGTCCGTGGCCGTTGGTGGAGGCGTAGGACCCGCGTGAGTCGTTGCCCTCGCGGTAGGAGAAGTCGGCACCGCTCGAAGCCTCCTGGAGCTTGACGTTGGACTCGGAGCTGTTCCAGATCGCGGCCGCGCTCGATATCTGCGAACGGAAGCTCGGTGCCTGGGAGGCGTTGTAGTAGACAGTCACCGCCTGCGCGTTGGGCTGGGCGGCGCGCTTCTCGGCGACCGATTTGAGCACGGCCTCGAAGAACGCCTTGTTGTTCGTGGCCTCCTGAACCGACCCGGCGTACCGCGCCACGGAGGTACCGGCGGCAGCGGGCGGGGTGGCGGCCGTCTGGGCGCTCGCCGGCACCGCCGCGCCCAGCGCGCTGGAGGCCAGACCCAGGCCGAGAGCGAGGGCAAGGAGCCTCGCGGATGTTCGGGACGACTTCATGTGGGGGCTCCTACTCGCTCGGTGACGCCGAGCGCCCGGTGCGTGTCGACTCTGCGCGAACACCGGTTCCGAACTGCGGCGACGTCCTGTGGGGCGCCATTCTTAGAACGGCTCGACAGGGAGCACAAGGGGCCCCGCCGCTACGTCGCCTCGTAGGTCCCGGGACCTCGCCAGGGCTGTGTGCGGGTCTTCGGTCCGCGCATGATGGCGGGAGAGAAAGCTGTCGCGGCGTCAGAAGCGTTACACCACGGGGCAACGGGCGTGCTGGCCGGCCGGGCGGAATCCCGGTACACACGGAGGGATCCGAATTGGGGCGAATGCGGACAAATGTTCAGACATCTGCCACGCCGCATCTACTAAGCGCGCTGGTTGGTTGGCGAAGCGCTGTGACCGACGTCATAGAAAACGGGCTTCCGATTCATTCGCGCTCCACCGGCCCCGATTCGCCCCCACCGGGGAGTCACCCTCGGCGCCGGGCGGCATCCCTCACCGCTGAGCCGCCGCCGCTCAGTCCTGATCAGGATGGAAGCCGGGCCCGCCGTGCAGCCCGGCGAGCGGCGCGGGGGAGGGGTCGGTCGGTTCCTCACCCGCCTCCAGCAGCGTGTCCGCCGCACCCAGTGGCTTCGGGACTATGCGGGCCGGGCTGTCGTCAGCCACGCGAACGAGGTGTGTGCCCGGTCGTAGGCAGTAGTCGGGCTGACGTCCGAAAGCCGCTGACCGCCGGGTTGCTGCGTATGCGTCCCACTACCTTGATGCAGCTGGCCCGCACGGACTCGGCAACACAGCTGGGTGAACTGTGGCCTGCGGCGTAACTCCAGCCTGGCGAGGCCCGTCTCGTACGGCATGGGAGACATCAATGCTGTGCTCGCGGAGCCTGGGCTGGCGGTGGTGGAGATTGTTGCGGGAGATGTAGCGACGCTGCACGCGATCGGCGCCCGCCGCCGACCGATGGGCATCGACCGGCGTCCCGGTCGACCACGAGGCGGCGGGCGACGGCTTGGGGTGTCGAGGCAGTCGGTGCACTCCTGGGTGTGCAAGTACACATCCTGGGCCCCGACTTGAGCGACCGGAACCCCCGCGGCGACCTCCATGACCGCGTGATACCGCTGCTCGACCACGCTCAACTCCACCAGCACGGCCCCGGCCCTCCCTGCACACGCCTGTCAGACACACACAGCCACGTGCCCGATCGTGCGGGAAACCACGGGAAACCACGGGGAACCGCGGTGGCGAGCGGGCACCGCGCGGCACCGCGGCCCCTGACCGTATGACCTGGTCAGGGGCCGTTCACCTGCGCGGTGGGTGTGGGATTTGAACCCACGGTGACGTGCGCCCGACGGTTCTCGAGATCGTCGACGACGTTGACTCGCCCATTGTCCGCCGCCGTCAGCCGTTCGCCTCGAACGAGTCGATCCAACTCTGTGGTGTGCGCACGGCGTGGGTGCGAAGGTGGCGGGATGACGCGAGCCGAGACTGCGTACCACGGAGAGCTGGGCGAGTACTTCGCCACCTTTGCCACGAACAACGCCTCCAACGCCCACACCGATCGGCCGGCCATGCTCAAGCTGGCCGGGGACGTGGGCGGGCTGCGGGTACTGGACGTCGGGTGCGGGGCCGGGCACTACGCGGCCGAGTTGCGGGACCGCGGGGCGGCGGAGCTCGTCGGGGTGGAGGGCAGCGAGACGCTGCTGCACGCCGCACGCGAGCGGCTCGGGGATGGCGTCGAGCTGCACCGTCATGACCTGGAGGAGCCGCTGACGTTCCTGAAGGACGCCTCGTTCGACCTTGCGGTGATGGCGCTGGTGTATCACTACGTGGAGGCGCGTGAGCAGTTGCTCGCCGAGCTGCGGCGCGTGCTGCGCCCCGGTGGAACGCTACTCGTCTCCAATACGCACCCCGCCGGTGAGTGGGCATGGTTCGGAGGCTCGTACTTCGCCGACGAGCGTGTCGAGGCCCCCGTCGCCGGGAGGTTCACCATGTCCTACCGGCGGATGACTCTGGAGAGGTTCCTCGGGGAGCTGCTCGGCGCCGGGTTCGTGCTGGAGCAGTTGGTGGAGCCGCGGGCGATGGAAGAGGCCCGCGAGATCGATCCGCGCCGCTACGAGAAGACCCACACCGTGCCCTACTTCCTGGCCGTCCGGCTCCGCCGCCCGTAGCCAGGGACTCCACCGCCCTCACGCCTCACCAACTCAGGGCCACACTTCTGACGGCAGTCTGACGGCAACGTCAGCGGACGTCACGGTACGCAGCGGGGAGTCACGGCGTGTCAACGCTGGTCATGATCCAGAAGATAAGGCCGACCAAGAATGTGACCACCAGGTACATCCAGAAGAAACCGAGCATCCGTCCCCCTCAGCCGGACAGACCTATGGGCTGCGTACCCGTTGCGTGCCCGATCAGACGGAGGCAACCAGGGAACCACGTGGCCGACGTCGGTGAACTCCACCAGCAGACCATGCGCGCGACGGCCGCGGCCAGGGAAGTAGACCTCGCCCAGGCCCTCGGCGGCTATGTCCCACGGCTGCTGCCCGCTGACGCCGACGTGTCGCGCTGGACGCGCTGACGGTGGTGGTCCGGGTGCGGGGTGTGGTCCCGGCGGATGGCGAGGAGGGCGACGTCGTCGCCGAGGCGTCCGCCGGTGTGGGCGAGCAGGTCGCGTTCGATGTGGTGGAGCAGTGCCTCGGGAGGGTGGTCGGTCCACTGCGCTGCGCGTTCCGCGAGCGGGTAGAAGACGCCGTTGTGGTCACGGGCTTCGATGACACCGTCGGTGTACAGGACCAGCGTGTCCTCAGGGCCGAAGGGCAGGACATCGACGACGAGGTTGCCGGGATCCGTGACGCCGACGCCAAGTGGGGGCCCGGGGTGGAGGCGGGGCACGTGGACGGTGTTGTCGGGGCCGAGCAGCAGGGGTGCCGGGTGACCGCAGCTGGTCATGCGGACCACGGGCTCGGCATCGGAGATCTCGACCAGAAGAGCGGTCACGAAGCGTTCTCCCGCCTCGCCCTCCGGTTCGAAGTCGGCGAGGTAGCGGGTCATGCTCCGTTCCAGGGAGGCGGCCAGGTCGGGCAGGGAGGCGTGCTGGTAGGCGGCCTCGCGGAAGGCGCCGAGCAGGAGGGCGGCCTCGCCCAGGGCGGGCAGGCCCTTGCCCCGCACGTCACCGATCATCACGCGGGCCGCGCTGCCGGTGCGGGCGGCGGCATACAGGTCGCCGCCGATATGGGCCTCCTCCTCGGCAGCCAGATAAACACAGGCGAGCCGCAGAGGGCCGAGCCGACTCGGCAGCGGCCACATCAGCACCTGCTGGGCGGCCTCGGCGACCGACCGGACCTGAGCCATCTGGCGTGCGTGCCGGTCGCGCACCGCACACAGGAACACGATCAACGAGGTGATCACCGCGATAGCGATCATCTCCACCACCACGTTCCGCGAAGACAGCGTTCCGGTGCGCCAGCCGCTGACCGCCTCGCCCGCCAAGGCCAGGACCCCGATGCCGCCCGTCGTCCAGGGGCCCGCGAACCAGGCGGTGAGCGTGGGCGCGACCACCAGCAGGGGACCGAGAACGATGTTTGGCCCACTCGCGATGTCCGAGGCAGTGATCACAACGATGAGCAGAACAGGGATGAGCAGCAGCAGGTGGCTCGGCTGCCACGACTGCCCGAGACCCACACGTCCCTGTCTGGAGCCCACGCCTTCCACACTGCACCGCTACGGATCCCCCCGCGACCGCAGGAGACGGTGACAGCAGCAACCACTCAGGCGCGGCCTCAGGGGTGGACCGTGAGCAGTGGGTGGCCTTCCGAGCGGCTCGAACCCAGCGGGCTCAATGCGTCCTCCGGAGCCGTTGCGACAGCGGCAGTGACAGCAGTCCTGAAGGCAACGAGGGCGGACGGCGGCGGGTCCGCGCGACCGTCAGCGGAGGCTCTGCACCAGGACGCACGCCCCGATCATCGCAGCTGTATTCACAAACTCCGCCATCGCGCCGATACTGACAGTAACGGATCGACAAGGGGCCGCAGGACGGTTCCGCCGGACAAACGGGGGCTCCGTGATCTTCTCTATTTCCATGGCGGTTGTGCTCGCGGCCGCGGTCGGGGTGTGCTTGGTCGTACTGCGGCGCAGAGGCGGCGCGGGGGAAAGCGGGGCACTGCAGCGTGGGGCAGCGGACCAGGGACTCGCACAAGGGCTGGGCATGACCCCCAGGGCATGACCACCACCCCACGCGGGGCAACCTCTAGCGCATCGGCTGACAGTCGAGGCGGCCGAACTGGGGGCCAGCGGCGGCAGCCTTCCTCGTACTCTCATGGACGACCACGGACAGAACCTTGCGCTTCATTTCAGGCCAAACGGAAGAGTTACAAGGTCACTTGCGCGCGTGATCGCGTTCGGGGCGAAGAGGTTGTGGGTTTCACATCCCGCCACCCCGACACGGTTCTCAGCCAGAACTGGCGATGACCTGCCCGACGACGGAGAGGCGCTGCTCGCATTCCGGGCAGGTTGCCTCACCGAAGGCATAAGTCAGGGTGCGCGCGACCTCCTCGTGGCCGTCGGTCAGGGCAAGGTCGTAGAGGCGGCGGCCGAGACCTTCCAGGGCGCGGGGGTCGGCCGGATGGAGAGGGAAGGTATCGATGTCGGCGGAGAGTGCGTAGTCTTCCGCCGCGCTGAAGAAGCCCCGCTCTCCGATGACCACCCACAGCGACGCGCACCCGTCGGGATCGGGGCACTCGAGTTCGTATTCCTCGTTGACGACGCCCCAGAACAAGTCCTGTGCCCAGTGGATGCCGCCCTCCAGGTTCAGGACCGCCTCAAGCAGGTGGCAGTAGTCATTCCGGTCTGCGGTGACCTGCCGCCACTGGTTTGCGGCGGCCAGCAGGCGTGCGACTTCCGGCGCGTGCCGGTCGCGCAGGTGCCGGGTCTCGTACCGCTGGTCCGCCTGGACGAGAAGGGCGCCGGCCAGGAGGAGGGCCGAAGCTGCCGTGTCGGCATGGTCGTCCTCCGCCATGTCGGTCAGCGTGTGCAGCACCAACGGTTGGGCCACATCCAGGGAACCGTTGTGATAGAGCTCCGTCCAGAGGTCGCTCCAGGCCTGACTGTCCCGACCCGTGGCGGCACGTTCCAGCAGGGCCCTCAGGCGGTCGGAATCGGCGTCGTCCCCGCGGGGAACAGGAGAACTCGTCGTCATCTCCGGCATCCAAGCAGAGTGCCGCGAGCGCACTTTCGCCAACCCTTCGATTGCGGTGGACGTGTGCCGGTCGGCATCTGGTGGGCTGGGCCGCCGGCCAGGCGAGCCGTTGCGAGTCTGCTCGGTGCCGGAGCTGTTCCGCTGATATCCAGTATTGACATCAACGACCATGGACAGCGGTGGCGCCCGGCAACCATATCCGGCAACCATATGCGGTGCCCGTGCGCGTAAGAGGTCGCAATCGCATCGGGCCCTGATCGAACTTACAAAGCAGATGTCGGCGGTTCGAAACCGTCCGCGCCCACCAGTCGGAACGCCCCCGCAGCGAGCCGCTGCGGGGGCGTTGACGGTAGGAGGTGACGGCAGTCCCTCGGGCGCATCGCGTCGCTCTGGGGTGTGTCCAGTCCCAGGTGATGGCTGCGCCCATGCTCCTGCCTTCGGCCCGCTCGGCGCTGCCGCCGCCGACGCGCGCCCACGAGAGATAGGTCCGGAAGGGCATGAGTCGAGAACCAAGCCCGCGGCTTCAAGACATGCCTCCGGCGGGGGCGCTCAGACTCCGGGATGGACGGGGCGCCGTTCGCGAGTGCCGGCCGGAGCGTGGCGAGCGTCGTGGGGAGCTGAGGTGAGTGGTGGGTAGTGGTGGGTAAGGATGGGTGGCGAAAGTGCAGCTCAGCGAGCATTGCGGGGGAAGAACCTCACGGGTGTGTTGCCCGTGTACTGGAACTCGCCGCCAGGCAGGCAGTTCTCGTCGGGGTTGGTGCCGAGCCCGTCGCAGTGTTCCGCGCTCAGCCGCATGAAGACTGTAGTCGTGTGGCCTCCGGCGCTGAGCGGGTGCAGCGGGGGCGTGGCGAAGGAGGCAAAGAGGATGCCGGTTTCGGGGTCGAGCGTGATACGGCGCACGGCCTCGCGGCCGAAGGTGAAGCTGCGCTCCTGGCGGGTGCCGATGTCGTTGACGACCCGGACACCGCGGAATTTCGAGATGAAGTCGTCCATCGGGGCGGGGCGTGCGGGCGTGTAGCCCGCCGGGTAGACGGTGCCCTGGGCGCTCGGCGCCGTGCCCCAGCTCGGGAATGTTCTGACCCACTGCTCGCCGACGAACGCCTCGCGGCACGGGGGCGGGCCGATGAGCCGCTGGGTGACGCCGAGGAACTCGTTGAGGTTGACCCCCTCGAACACACACGCGTGTTCGACGGGAGGAACCTGAGCGGTCGGAACCCCGGCGGGCTCACCCGCCTGTTGTGCCTGGGCAGTGGCGCCGCCTGCCAGGGCTGTCCCCAGGGCCAGTACGGCGGACACCGCAACGGTGCGCACTCGGATTCCGATCGGGGTCTTCTTCATCGTGCAGCAGCACCTTTCGGCAGCGTCGTCCGGCTTTTGGGGGCAAGAATGGCCCGCACCAAAAGACCTCCGAACCGGACACGCCGGGCATCTGCCGGATGGCCGAGCGGGCTGCGCTCTCGCGGGTTGGAGGCCCGCGGGGCCCGCCCTCGGGCGGACGACTGGAATCTGTCAGACAGGGCCCCAGGAAGCGGGTCGCCCGGCAGCCCGGCGCCGGAGCAGTCGTCCGCCATACCGGACTCCAGCCCGGTGCTGAGCCAGAAGGCCCAGGTCAAGAACGCGCTTCCAGACCTTGGAGCGATGGGTGGCCTTGAGAACGACCACGGACGGCGGCGACACTCAGCAGCCAGGTCTGGCACCGGTGCGCGAGGCGGGCTCCGACCGGGCCGCGGCGAGATCGAACTCCTAGAGCGGGTGTCGAGCAGCCCGGGCCGTCACATGCTGGATGGACTCCGTGATCGCGGCCCAGGGCAGCTGTCGAACCGCCGGCCCTTCGCGGGGTTCATGGAGCGGCCAGACGTCAGGACCGTGGATGAGCTCTACGTCCGCCTTCCGCAGGGCCGCGACATGCCCGTCCCACGCTGGGTGCCGTACGTGTGCTGCGTTGACCCGCGGGAACACCACGACCGGAACGCCGATCGTGCCGACTGCCTCGCTCACTTGCGTCAGTGCTTGGTTGTCGGCGATGCCCGTCGCGAGCTTGGCAACGAAGTTCGCGCTGGCGGGGGCGACGACGTAGCAGTTGGCGACCGGGTGGGGGCGGGCCTCGGTCGGCAGGCGAGGCGTATCCCGGACTGGCAGGCCGGTTACGGCTTCCAGCCGGTCCAGTTCACCGTTCGCCCGCAGCCATTGGCCGGCATTCGGGGTCAGGGTCACGGCTACCTGCCAGCCGACGGCGATCGCCGGCTCGACCAGGCCGGTGCGTAGTTGCTCGACTCCATCGGCTGCCGTGCCCACGACTCCCAGCACTCCGCGGCTGCCTGCGCTCACGGTTCCACCACCCCGCATCGGTCCGGCCCCTCGGCCAGCAGTACAGCAGAGCAGAGAAGTGCCGCAACCACAGCGACTTGGTTGCTAGCCGCAGGATGATTGCTGGCATCTGCGAAGGGATGGTTGGCGGGGTGTGCAGGGGCTCGGCAAGAGTCCGGCGGGTACGAAGTGCAAGGTGACGAAGGTGACGCGGTACCCGTCGGGCGGGTGAGGACGCGGGTCGCCCCGTCGGTGTCGGCGAAGCCACGACAGTTTTCATGAGCGGGTGAGAGCCTGTTCCGGCCTCCCGGTCGTGACTGATCGGGGGGCCGTTTTCATGGCTGTCGCCACGTCGACGGCGTCACCCGTACGGACGCGTCCGGGTGGTCGCGCGGGCGGGTGCCGCGCAGGGTCGGATTCGTTCAGTTGTTCCGCTCGGCCAAGGAGACTTCCATGGCACAGTCAGCTCCCGCCCCCGGCACCCGCCGTACCTCCGCCCCCGTGGGCGAGAATCCCTGGGCGGCCGGGGGAGTCATGTTCGCCGGTGTTCTGCTGATGGTGGACGGCGTCATGGGGGTCATCAAGGGGATCGCCGGCATCGCGTCCGACGACGTCTACGCGCGCCTCAGCAATTACACCTTCAAGTTCGACGTGACGGCCTGGGGCTGGATCCACCTGGTGCTCGGCGTGGTTCTCCTGGTCGTCGGCTGGGGCATCCTCAAGGGTGCCGACTGGGCCAGGGCGACGGGTGTCGTGCTGGCTGCGCTCAACATGATCGCCAACTTCATGTGGCTGCCGTACCAGCCGATCTGGGCGATCATCTCCATCGCGATCGACGCGTTCGTGATCTGGGCTCTGTGCACGTACCGTTCGGCGGCGATCATCTAGTGGTGGCCGTGACCGCGGCAGCTGCGCGGGCGACCGCGGCGGAGAGGGTCCGGGGCCGTCCGATGGTGGAGAACATCCGGACGGTACCCGCGGGCCATCGATCCCGACGATGCCCGGTCGGTGGCTTCGGGCGCTTCCCGGAGGGTGTGTAGGTGATGGGCGAACCGATCGGGCAGGGGGGCGACCTCGTCGCTCTTGCCGCTGAGGCGTACGTGTACGGGTATCCGTTGGTCTCCGGCCTGTCGACGGTCGAGAGATCGATGCAGGAGGGCGTCGGCCCGCTCGCGCCGACTCCGTTCAACCACTTCGCGCACGCGGGGCAGTCGGCGGCTCCCGACACCCACTTCGCCCCCGTCGACCACGACACCGTCTGCTCGATGGCCCAGCTGGACCTGTCCGGAGGGCCGATCCGGCTGCATGTCCCGGACACCGGCGGGGCCTACTACGTTCTGCAGTTCGTGGACACCTGGACCAACAACTTCGCCTATGTGGGGCGCCGGGCCACCGGCACGGACGCGGGTGACTGGCTCATCGTGCCGCCCGGCTGGTCGGGCAGGGAGCCCAGCGGGGTGCGCGGGGTGATCGATGCGCCGACCTCCGTCGTCTCTGTCATCGGGCGCAACGTCTGCGACGGCCCGGACGACATCACGCGGGTGCGGGCGCTTCAGGAGCAGTACACGCTCACGTATCTCGAACCCGGCACGCACCGGACGGGGCTGCCGGCGCCCGACCCCGACGTACCGGCGGAGCTGCGGTTCTTCGAGCAGCTCAGGGTGTGGCTGGCCGACTTTCCGCCGGCTGCCGCCGACTGCGCGTACCAGGACCGGTTCCAGCCGCTGGGGCTGCTGGAGGAGGGTCCCTCGCCGTACGTCTCCGCCGGTTCCGCCCTCGTACGCGCACTCACCGAGGGGATGGCGCAGGGCAGGGAGCGGGTCGAGGCGGCCGCCCGGCCGACCACGGTGACGGGCGGGGGATGGGAGATGGATCCGCATCTCTACGACTACAACCTCGACCACTTCGGGGTGGGGACGATCGACTCGCCGGAGTGGAAGATCGCCGACCGGGAGGCGTCCTACCTGGTCAGAGCGGTGGCGGCGCGCGTGGCTCTGTGGGGGAGCCACGGGTACGAAGCGGTGTGCGCCCACACCTCCCACGATGCCGACGGCAATCCGCTGAGCGGTGCGCACTCCTATGTGATGCGCTTCGAGCAGCTGCCGCCGGTGGAAGCGTTCTGGTCCGTGACCATGTACGAAGCGTCGGACCACCATCCCGTCGCAAACCCGGCGGGCCGACGCTCGCTCGGGGACCGCACCCCCGGGCTGGTGCGCGGGGCCGACGGGTCGCTGACGGTCCACATCAGCAAGGAGACGCCCACGGACCCTGCCGCAGCGGCGAACTGGTTGCCCGCGCCGGACGGGGAGTTCCGGCCCGTGCTCAGGTTCTGCATGCCGGGGCGCGCGATCATCGACGGCAGCTATGAGCTCCCCGCCATCGAACTCAGCTGACCCGGGTGTTCCGGCCCGTTGTCAGTGGGGCGGTCCACACTGGAGTCATGTGCCGCAGTATCAAGACCCTTCGCCCGCCAGCCATCCCCGAAGAGGCCACCGAGGAGGACATCCGGGCGGCCGCCCTGCAGTTCGTGCGCAAGGTGTCCGGCTTCCGGGCTCCGGCCGCGCACAACCAGGAGGTGTTCGACCGGGCCGTGGACGAGATCGCCGCAGCGACCGCCAGACTGATGGACGGTCTTGAGGTGCGGGGGGCGGTCGTCAGGACGCCGTAGAAGCCGAAGCGGGTGCTGGAGCGGAAGCCGTCGCGGCCGCCGCTCCGGGGCGGCGCATGAGGTACGCGGCGAGGGCGCCTGCCACGAACAGGGCCAGGACCGAGACCGCAGTGCCCAGCCATGTCGTGCCCAGCCACTGGCCGCCGAAGTAGCCGAGGCCCACGCTGTAGACCGCCCAGGCCACACCGGCCAGCGCCGACCAGGGCAGGAACTCCTTCACCCTGCGGTGCGCCGCGCCCGCGCCCAGGGAGACGACCGAGCGGCCGGCCGGGGCGAAGCGGGCGATGACGACGAGGATCCCGCCGCCGCGGCTCAGAGCCGCGCCGAGTCGTTCCTGGGCGGTGGTGAGGCGGCGCGAGCGGGCAATCGCCCGGTCGAGGCGGTCGCCGCCGCGCCAGGCCAGCCGGTACGCGACGAGGTCGCCGAGCACCGAGGCGGTGGCCGCGCTCAGGATCAGGGCGAGGAGCGACGGAACCTGGGGGACCTCACTGGGGCCGCCCGCCGTGCCCACGACCGTGGTCGAGCCCGCGGCGGCGGCTGTCGCAGCGGTGATCACCAGGACCCCGCTGGGGAGGACGGGCAGGAAGACGTCCAGGAGCACCGAGAGGGCGACCACGGCATAGATCCATGGGCTGCCGGTCAGCGCACCCACACTCTCAAGCACCTTCTACTCCCCGATTCGTTTCAACGCCGCGACGTCGCAGGGGAGCGGCAGGAGCGGCAGGGCCAGCTGTACAGCGTACGCCTGCCGTTTACCTGCACATCATGAAGGTGCGGGGGATGTTGTGTACCTCACGCGTCACATCCGCCCCGTGGGGGAATGGTGCCCGGCCCTCGCTGTCGCGGAGGGCCGGGCACCCGGTACCGGGCCTCGGATCAGGCCGTGACCGCCGACGCCTGCTCGCGGGCGCCGTCGTCACTGCGCTCCGCGCCGTTCCGCGGGGCGAACAGCCGGTCCAGGGCGAAGGCGCCGGGGCCGGTGAAGACCAGCAGCAGGAACACCCAGCAGAAGACCGCTGACGGCTCGCCGCCGTTCTGCAGCGGGAAGAGGGCCTCGGGCTGGTGGACCTTGAAGTACGCGTACGCCATGGAGCCGGAGGATATGAAGGCGGCGATGCGGGTGCCGAGGCCGAGTACGACCAAGGTGCCGCCGACGAGCTGGATGAGGGCCGCGTACCAGCCGGGCCAGGTGCCGGCGGGTATCGAGCCGCCGCCCATCGCGCCGCCGAGGATGCCGAAGAGCGAGGCGGCACCATGGCAGGCGAAGAGCAGGCCGACGACGATCCGGAACAGGCTGAGCGCGTACGGCTGTGCCTTGTTCAGCTGGGTGTACATGGGGGGGAGAGCTCCTTCGGTCTGGTGGGGACGTGAACCGATTGAGCGCTTCAGGTTAGGGAAACCTTACCAATGCTTGCAAGTTCAACATTCTGTCAGCTGGCTGAAAATTGCCTATGCGTCGATGGTCAGGCTCTGGTCCAGTACCGTCTCCAGCTGCGCACCTGTACTGCTCTCTTTGGCCTGAACCAATGTCAGCGCAGCTTTCCGGCCACGCAGGGTGAGAGTCATCAACTGATTGCCGAACCACGGTCCGCCGGTCTTCCGCCACTGGATCGGTGACGGGCCCGTCCGCCCGTGCCGTGCCAGTGCTCGCCCCAGCCGCCGTCCCGTCCGGCTCCAGGCGAAACGGAATCCCGCCCTGAGCGCGCCGGGTATCGAGTTGTGCACGGGTGAGCAGGTCAGCTGCAGGATGCGCGCCCCGGGTGCACCTCCCGGCGCGTCGGCCGGCCACGAGGGCTGCGCGATGTACGCGTGGTGCACGTCGCCCGACAGTACGCACACCGTCGCCGGGGCGTCCGGACCGCTCCCCGCTTCCCGGATCAGCTCGGTCAACCAGCGGAACGAGGCGGGGAACGCCGCCCAATGTTCCAGGTCGGAGCGTCGACGCAGATTCTCGCCGAACCGCGCCCAGCGCCCGCCGGGCCCACCCCGCTCGCCCCGGCACAGCGCGGCGTCCCACTCCTCCGCGGCATGGACGAGCGGCGGAAGCAGCCACGGCAACGACGTACCGATCAGGAGATGGTCGTACGAACCGGGGTCGGCGAGCGCCTCCTCGCGCACCCAGCGCGCCTCCTCGGCGTCGAGCATCGACCGCTGCTCCTCGTCGAGAACGCGAGCCGCGCGGGTGTCCACCATCAGCAGCCGTATTCGGCCGAAAACACGTCGGTAGCTCCACCGTGTACCGGCGGGTTCGGCACACACCTCGGCGGCGAAGCGGCGCAGTGGCTCCGTGCCGTCAGGGACGGCACACACCTCGGCGTAGAGCGGGTCCGCGGCCAGGGCGGTGGGGGAGAGATTGCCGAGGTGCTGGTAGACCCAGTACGAGGCCAGCCCGCTGACGATCCGCTCGTGCCACCAGGGGGTCGCCCGGACATCGGCGAGCCAGGCGGCGCTGGTGTTCCAGTCGTCCACGACGTCGTGATCGTCGAAGATCATGCAACTGGGGACGGTCGAGAGCAGCCAGCGCACCTCGGGGTCGCGCCAGGACTCGTCGTAGAGGTGGGTGTACTCCTCGTAGTCCGCGACCTCGGCGCCCGGCGGTTCGCTCAGGTCCCGGCGTGCGGCGAGGCGGCGGCGGGTCGCCTTCGATATCTCGTCGGCGTACACCTGGTCGCCGAGCAGGAGCAGTACGTCGGGGCGTGCGGCACCCGGGTCGGCGGCGAGCCGGGCGGCGAGGGCGTCCAGGGCGTCGGGGCCGACGGTGTCGGGCTCGCCGGAGGGTGGAGCCGCCCAGCGGCAGGACCCGAAGGAGATCCGGACGGGCCGTTCCCCGGTGTCATCGGCCGGTGCCGGTGGCGTGGTGATCGTGCTCGCGGGGAAGCCGGAGTCCTTGAGCGGCCAGACCCGGAGGCCGTCGAGCAGCACCTCGTACGTGGTGGTCGAGTCCGGGGTCAGACCGGTCACCACCACCAGCGCGTAGTGGTGACCGGCGATCGCGAACGTCCGGGACGAGCCGGCCGCGCCGTCCGCGCATCGCACGTCGACCGTGGTGGGCCGGTCGGCCTCCACCCAGACGGTTGCGGTGGAGCCCGTCTCCCAGTCGACGTATCGCAGCAGTGGTCCCAGGCGCAGCCCGGCCATGAGGTGCCCTCCTCGCGTCGTCCCGCACGGACGGGGCTCGTCGCATACGGGCGGGGCCCGTACGGTACAGGCGGCTCCGTACCGTACGGAACGACGGGAAGGGGGCGTGCGGTTCCGGGGTCAGCAGCCGTTCAGGACCGACTGGAGCGCGCTCTTCTCCGCGGAGTCGACGGTCAGGTTGTAGTAGTGCTTCACATGCACCCAGGCGCGCACGTAGGTGCACCGGTACGCGGTACGGGACGGCAGCCACTCCGCCGGGTCCTGGTCGCTCTTGGACTGGTTGACGTTGTCCGTGACCGCGATGAGCTGGGGACGCGTCAGATCGTTGGCGAACGACTGGCGTTGGGCGGTGGTCCAGCTGCTCGCGCCCGAGCGCCAGGCCTCGGCGAGCGGGACCATGTGGTCGATGTCCAGGTCGGAGGCGGCGGTCCAGGTGGCTCCGTCGTACTGCGAGTACCAACTGCCGCTGACGGCCGCGCAGCTGGAGTCCTGGACCACGTTCGTGCCGTCGCGCTTCAGGACGACCTCGCGGGTGTTGCAGGTGCCCGACTGGGTGATCCAGTGCGGGAACTTGTCCCGGCTGTAGCCGGTCGACGAGCCCTCCGCCGATACCGTCAGCTCGCTCAGGTAGGTGCGGGCGGTGGAGGCGCTGACCGGGGTGGGCATGGCCGCCTGGGCGGTGGGCGCGGTGAGCAGCCCTGTGGTTGCGGCAAGTGCGGCGGATGCGACGACCACACCTATGCGACGCGCGTAGACACCAGACATGCGAACTCCCTCGATGTGGGGGGACCTTGGACGGGCGACCTGTGGAGCCCGGCCATCGTGGCGGCGCCAGGTTTCTGTGGGGTGGGCGCCAGGTAACAGGGTGGCGACATGGGCACGTCACATCAAGGGCTGGGACGGAGCGGGTCGGCGCTGCGAGGGCGTACGGAAGGAAATGTGCGGGCGTACGCGGATGTTCGCGGCCTATGGGGTGTCCGGGCCCGTACGCGAGGCATATGAGGAAGCGGCAGTTGACGTATCGACAGGTCGCGAATGCCGGGGCCGGCCGGACTTATGGTTGCCGCGTGCTGCTTCCGGTCAACCTCACGCTCGGCATCGTCCTCGCCGTGCTGCTCGCGGCGGCCGCCGCCGTCGCCGCCTGGGCCTCGCTCGGCCGGTCGCGCGAGATCGTCCTCGCCGGGCTGCGTGCCGCGGTCCAACTCGCCGGCGTCTCCGTGCTCATCGGCTGGGTGGTCCGCTCGCTGCCCCCGCTGCTCTGCTTCGTGGCGCTGATGTATGCCGTGGCGGTACGGACCGCCGGACGTCGGATCACCGGGAACCGTACCTGGTGGTGGGCGGCTGTGCCGATCGCCGCGGGGGTGGCGCCGGCGGTCGTCCTGCTGCTGCTCACCGGGCTCCTGTCGGTCCGGGGCATCGCGCTGATCCCGGTGACGGGCATTCTCATCGGGGGCGCGCTCACCGCGACCGTACTCGGCGGACGGCGGGCGCTGGACGAACTGACCGCGCGGCGCGGGGAGGTGGAGGCGGGAATGGCGCTCGGGATGCTCGACCGCGATGCCCGGCTGGAGATCGCCCGGCCCGCGGCGTCGGACGCGCTGCTGCCGGGGTTGGATCAGACGCGGACGGTGGGGCTCGTCACGCTGCCCGGGGCGTTCGTGGGCATGCTGCTGGGCGGCGCCTCACCGGTGCAGGCGGGGGCCGTGCAGCTGTTCGTCCTGGTGGCGCTGATGGCCGTACAGGCGGTGGCTGTTGCCACAGTGCTGGAACTGGTGGCGCGGGGGCGGCTGCACCGCGACTGAGTCCGGGGAGGCTTTCCGCGGTCAGAGGGCGCGGATGCACAGACGGATCGAGCCGTCGGTTGACGCCTCCACCCGGATCTGCGTCAGATCCGCGACGTGCGCATCCGGCGCCAGTGCCGCGGCGCGCGGACCCACGCCCACGACGCGCATCCCGGCCGCCCGGCCTGCCGCGATACCCGCCTCCGAGTCCTCGAAGACGATGCAGTCGGCCGGGGCGAAGCCCAGTTCGGCCGCACCCTTGAGGAAGCCCTCGGGGTCGGGCTTGCTGGCGCCGA
This sequence comes from Streptomyces sp. NPDC057565, assembly GCF_042801455.1. Taxonomy (NCBI): domain Bacteria; kingdom Bacillati; phylum Actinomycetota; class Actinomycetes; order Kitasatosporales; family Streptomycetaceae; genus Streptomyces; species Streptomyces sp. NPDC057565. Next base: position 19,950 of record NZ_JBHVFU010000003.1, read on the forward strand.
CGCATTCCGCCGTGACGCGGGTGATCGGCATCCGCAGTCCGGCCGCCGTCATCCGGGCCTGGGCGAGCGCCTCGTCGGCCGAGGTCACCAGGGCGTGCGGGAGCGTGGCGATCGCGTCCATGAAGGCCGGGGCGCCGCCGATCGGGACCACGCCGTCGGTGTCGGCGGTCTCCTCGGCGAGCATGACCCGGTTGTCGGCGTAGTTCTGCTCCATCGGCCGGTCGGGCAGGAGTACCGCCATGGTGGCGTACCCCTGTCGCCCGTGGACCACCTTGAGCGCGGCCTCGGGGTCCAGCCCCTCCCGCAGCGCCCAGCGCCGCCAGCAGCGCTCCACCACCGCGTCGGAGTTCACGAGTGTGCCGTCCATGTCGAGCAGGAGGGCACGTGCGGTGAGGACGGTGGCCGGCATCGGCGGGCTCCAGGGCGCGGGGGGAGGAGGGCAACGTGGGGTGAAGAGAACAAGCGGCCCCGCCCGCCGGTCAGGGAGTGCGGGCGAGGACCACTTTGTTCCATCACGATACAAAAACCTGCCCGGGAAAGCGAATCCCTTTCCGAATACGGGAGGAGAAGGACGGCTCCCCGGGGTTGGTCGCCGCCTCAGGACCGGCCGCGGCCCGTCGTCTCCGCCTCCAGTGCGCTCCGGGTGCTCGGGCCGTAGACGCCCGACGGGTCGTCGTCGATGGCCTTGCGCGACTGGTAGGCGCGTACGGCGCTCGCGACCCGCTCCGAGTAGTTGCCGTTGTCGGGTCCCTGGTAGAGCCGCACCTCCTGCAGCCGCCGTTGCAGCTCGGCCACCGCGGGGCCGTGGTCGCCGGGCTGCAGTGTGCTGCCTTCGGGTTTCCCGAGCGACGGGGCCGTCGAGGTTCCGGTGGGCTGCGAGGCCGTCGCCGATGCCGCCGGGGCGGACGGGCGCGATGAGGCAGCGGATGCGGAGGAGGAGGGCGAGACGCTCGCCGACGCGGAGACGGACGCGGACGGCGACGCCGAAGCCGACGGGGAGGTGGACGCGGACGGCGACGCCGAAGCCGACGGCGATGCGTCCGGTGAAAGGGGCGCATCGGGGACGCTCGACACCCGGGCACTCGGGAGCGTCCGGTCGTGCTCGGAGTCCCCGTTCCCACCCCCGCCGAACAGACCGCCGGCGAACGCCGCGGTGCCCACCACGCCGATCACGGCCGCGCCGACCGCGAACATCGCGAGGGGCCGTCGGCGGCGTGACTGCACCGGATCCACCAGGTCCACCAGGTCCACCGGATCCGTGGCCATGGCGACCGTACGGGGATCGTCCGCCCCGGCGCTCTCCTGCGGCAGAGGCGTCAGGGGCGGCAGAGGCGTCAGAGGCGTCAGAGGTGGCGGATCCTCGGGCGTCGCCGGGTCGAGGAAGAGCGGCATCGTCATGGCGGGATCGCTCGGGGCGGCGTCCGCGGGCGCCTCGTCGCCCCCCAGCGTCACGTACGGCCGGATCCGCAGTGGATCGAAGTCCTCCGCCGCCGCGGTCTCCGCCCGCTCCGCCGCGCGCCGTGCCGCGCGCTCCGCGCACCCGCACCCGGGCCCCGCGTCAGGTCTGCCGTGCGGTCCCCCGCCCCATGCATCCGTCGCTCTGTCGTCCGTGCCGCATTCCGGGCAGACATGTCCGGTCATTGTGGGTCCCTCCCCTTGAACTGCCTGCGATTATGCAGTCCTCCGCAGCAATGCCCCAACAGGCCATAACCGTCCATAACGGCCAGGATGGTGATGTAGCGGAACCGAGGAGATGTTCATGGCTCACCAGCTGAACCCTCCGGCCCTGGCCCCTGGCGAAGGCCGTTCCCAGCGGACGGTCCTGGTCGCCATCGGTGCCCTGCTCCTCGGCATGCTGCTCGCCGCGCTCGACCAGACCATCGTCTCCACCGCTCTGCCGACCATCGTCAGCGAACTCGGCGGCCTGGAGCATCTGTCCTGGGTGGTCACCGCCTATCTGCTCGCGTCGACCGCCGCGACCCCGCTCTGGGGCAAGCTCGGCGACCAGTACGGCCGCAAGAAGCTCTTCCAGCTCGCCATCGTCATCTTTCTCATCGGCTCCGCGCTCTGCGGCATGGCCCAGAACATGCCGCAGCTGATCGCCTTCCGTGGCCTCCAGGGCCTCGGCGGTGGCGGCCTGATGGTGCTCTCGATGGCGATCGTCGGTGACATCGTCGCCCCGCGCGAACGCGGCAAGTACCAGGGGCTGTTCGGGGCGGTCTTCGGTATGACGAGCATTCTCGGACCGCTGCTCGGCGGCCTCTTCACCGAACACCTCAGCTGGCGCTGGGTGTTCTACATCAACCTGCCGATCGGCGTTGTTGCCCTGCTCGTCATCGCCGCCGTACTGCACATCCCGGTCCGTCAGGCCAAGCACACCATCGACTACCTGGGCACCTTCCTCATCGCCTCCGTCGCCACCTGCCTGGTTCTCGTCGCCTCGCTGGGCGGATCGACCTGGGCCTGGGGCTCGGCGCAGATCATCGGACTCGCCGTCGTCAGCGTGGTGCTGCTGATCGCCTTCGTGTACGTCGAGCGGCGCGCCGCCGAACCCGTACTGCCGCTGAAGCTGTTCCGGATCCGGACCTTCACCCTCGTCGCCGTGATCAGCTTCGTCATCGGATTCGCGATGTTCGGAGCGATGACGTATCTGCCGACGTTCCTGCAGGTCGTGCACAACATCTCGCCGACTTTGTCCGGTGTGCACATGCTGCCGATGGTGCTCGGTCTGCTGCTCACCTCGACCGTGTCCGGTCAGATCGTCAGCCGTACGGGCCGGTGGAAGGTCTTCCCGATCCTCGGTACCGGCATCACCGCGATCGGCCTGCAGCTCCTGCACCGCCTCACGGAGAACAGCAGTACCTGGCAGATGAGCGCCTACTTCTTCGTCTTCGGTGCCGGACTCGGTCTGGTGATGCAGGTCCTCGTACTCGTCGTGCAGAACGCCGTCACGTACGAGGACCTGGGCGTCGCGACCTCCGGGGCCACATTCTTCCGCTCCATCGGCGCCTCGTTCGGTGTCGCCGTCTTCGGCACGATCTTCACCAACCGGCTCACCGGCAAACTCGGCGCGGCTCTCTCGGGCGTCCCGCTGCCACCGGGCATCGACGCCGGTCGACTGGCCGCCGATCCGCGCGCCATCTCCCAACTGCCGCCCGTGCTGCAGGCCCCGGTGATCCACGCGTACTCGACCTCGATCACCGACGTCTTCCTGTACGCGGCGCCCGTGGTCCTGGTCGCCTTCGTCTTCGCCTGGTTCCTCAAGGAGGACAGGCTGCGCGGCTCGGTGACGGCTCCCGACAGCACCGAGACCCTGGCCTCGAACCCGGTCGAGCGTTCCTCGTACGACGAATGCGCACGGGCCCTGTCGGTGCTCGCCACCCGCGAGGGGCGCCGCGACGTCTATGTGAGGATCACCGAGCGTGCGGGGTACGACCTGCTGCCCGCGGCCGGCTGGATACTGTTGCGCATCAAGCGGCACGGCACCGTCGAACCCGGGCTGCTCGCCGACGCCACCCCTGTACCGCTGCGCGTGATCAGCGAGGCGGTGCGACAGCTGGAGGAGCGCGGTCTGGCCCGGCGCGAAGGGGTGCAGCTGGTGCTCACCGACCGAGGCTCGGAGGCCGTGGTGAAACTCGCCGAAGCGCGCGAGGAGTTGCTGGCCGAGCTGTTGGGCGACTGGTGGGGGCCGGAGCGGCCGACGGACCTCGTCGGACTCGTCGCGGAGCTGACCGCCGAGACGACCGGATCGAGCAGGGAACAGCCGCGCTGTCCGGAGCCGAGGCGGGACCACGCGCGCTGACCCGGGCCCGGGGATCCCCTGACCGGACCCCGGCCCGGGGACAGCTCCCGGTCACAGCTCCTTCGCGAACCAGTGCTCCGCGTACTGCCGCCGGTGGAACGCGGGCACCTCCCGGTAGCCGTGCTTGGCGTACAGCCCGCGCGCCTCCACCAGGTCGTTGCGGGTGTCCAGCCGGATCTGTCGTACGCCGAAGGCACGCGCCGCGCCCTCGACGGCCGCCAGCAGCAACCCGCCGCCGCCCGTGCCGCGGAACTCGGGGCGCACGAACACGCGGGTGAGCTCCGCGGTGTCCGCGTCCACCACCAGCAGCCCGGCGCAGGACGCGGGCTTTCCGTCGAACCTGCCGACGACGAACGCGCCGGTCGGCCCCGTGAGCAGGTCGGCGCCGTCGCCGGAGAGTCCCTCGTCGATCTCCTCCGCGGTCGCGGGTCGCTGCCAGTAGCGACTGGCGACCTCGTCGTAGTAGTCACGACGCAGAGCGCTCGCGTCGGGGGAGTCGAAGCGTTCAGGGGTCACGGTCCAGGTCATGTGCGCCATTGTGACCTGAGCATGACCGGGAGCCCAACGGTTTCGAGGGAGGGCGACAGCGCAGGACGAGCGGGGGACGAGCGGGGGAGCGGCGAGCGGGCGGTACGGGCCGGGGCCATGCGGCGTGGCCGACGCCTGGGCACCTGAGGGGATGCGGACCGCGGTGACGGCGGACGAGGTGCGGATCGCCGTACCGCGATTCACCCTACGTACAAACGTTTCAGGTCATCGAGCAGTTGCCCGCACTCGGCGTACGGGCCGCCCGCGGCCCTGACGTGCCGCACCGGCGGCACGCACAGCCGCGCACTCACGCCGGCGGCGGTGGGACCGTGACCGGCGGCGGGGGCAGCACAGGGCGCCGCAGGTGCGCCCGGACGCCCAGCAGCACCGCCACGGCTGCGACCAGCACGACACCCAGGAGGGTCAGCAGCCAGGCCGGGACGCCGGCCACGGTCAGCAGTTCGTTCCGGTAGGTCATGGTCCGGTACGGGGTGTCGGCGGCGCTCGCCCGCAGCTCGTGATCCCCGTCGATCCGCTCCGGGTGCGGGAACGACTGCTCGATGGCGGTGACGAACACGGAATTTTTGCCCGCCAGCTCCCGGATCGCCCCCGTAGCCGTGAAGCTCGTCGCAGAGGGTGTCGAACCAGTCGGGTCGACCTTTCCCGCGTACGTCACGCGCGGCGCCTCCCCGCCGATCGGGCCGGCCGGCTCCATCCGGTGGGCGGCCAGCACGTACAGCCCCAGCGACTGCGGTGTCGCGGCGAGCTTCGACAGCCGCATCGGGTAGACGAGCCGGTCGCTCGCGAAGCTCAGCCGCAGCGGGTCGAGCTCGCCCAGCAGGAGCGCACCCTTCTCCCTGGGGGCGAGGCGGACGGCCACGTACTCCCACCTCCGGTCGACGTACGGCTGCAGCGCGGTCGCCAGCCGGTCGGGCAGCTCGAAACCGTTCTGCCGCAGCCAGGTCTGGAGCGCCTCGGGGTCGGTCGCCGTCAGCCGCGCCACATCGAACGGGCCGAGCCGCTCCCGCCCGACAACGCCCACCGGCGGTGCGCCGGCCGCGGACGGCGGTGCTGCGGCGTCCACCCCACTCCCGGAGCCGGCGAACGGCCAGTCCCCGGAGCGTGGCCAGAAATAGTGCCGGGTCGCGAGGACCGGCGCGGTGAGGGTTTCCAGCTCCGAGAAGAGCGCCCGATCACCCAGTTCGACGGAGGCGCGGTGCGGTACGGGCATGATCCAGGCCGCCTCCGGGGCGTCCCCGCGCACCGTCAGCTGCATGACGATCTGCTCGGTGCGGCCGTCCCAGCCGACCACCGATGTCTCCCGGTCCACGGTGACGTGCGCGTCCCTGCCGGGGACCATCGCCCCGCAGCCGCATGCGTACGCCGGGCTGATCAATGATCCGAGCTGCAGCGAGACCAGCATCAGCAGCAGCGACAGGGCGCGGATTCCCCACGAACCCCGCTTCCCCCATGGGCTTCGCTTTCCCCGCACCCGCCGCATGAACCGCGTTCCCCCCGTGCCCGTTGAGCCCCGCCGCGACCGCCCGATCGGTCGATCAGGGGGACAGACGTCGGAGCGAACGATCCGGTTCCGGCCAACTGTGTCCGGGCTCGACCAGGCTCTCCGGCGTTCTCTCGAACAAGGGCGGGATGACAGTCAGGCGAAGAAGGGGTTGATTGTGTCTACCTCATAGCGCAATGCGAAGGTTTCACAGCACGTCCCGCGTCGAGGGACGGCGGATGGACGGTGGGAGGGTCGGCGCAGCGTGGCGAATGCGGAGCACAGTGTGCGCGGAAGCGCGGTGACCGGGGCGAGGACCGGGGCTGCCCGGGCCGTGCTCTGGCTGGTCGTCGCAGTGCTGGCGGGGCGGCAGATGGCGGTGGTGCTTCGGCAGCCACCCGGTGAACGGCTCACCGACCTGGAGACCTGGATCGGCGAGAACGGCGTACTGCACGTGGCGGGCTCGCTGTACGACACCGACCGGTTCACCGGCACCCCCTTCGCCGGACTGGTGCTGAAGCCACTGACCCGTACGGCCGAACAGAGCCTCGGCGTCGCCTGGACCTTCGGTTCGCTGCTGCTCGTCGCCGTCCTCGGCATCGTCGCGGCGCGCGCCCTGCCGGGGCCCGTCTCCCGCCGCACCTCGCTGCTGGCCGCCCCCGTCGCGATCAGCCTGCTCATGCTGTCCCTTCCGGTCCGCAACGCCCTCCACCTCGGCCAGACCAGCATTCTGCCGGTCCTGCTGGTGCTTCTGGGCTGCTTTGTGGCCCGGGGGGAACGGGCATCCGGTGTACTGATCGGGATCGCCGCCGCGCTCCAGCCGACCATGCTGCTCTTCGCCGCCCTGTTCTGGCTCACCGGACGCCGCCGGGCCGCCGTGACGGGCGGCGGCGCGTTCGCCGCGTGCACCGCCCTGGCCTGGGCCGCGATGCCGCACGACTCGGTCACGTACTGGGTGCACCATGTCGCGGGAGCCGGGCTCGGAGACGGCGCGGACAGCCTCGCCAACCAGTCCCTGCACGGCGCGCTGCTCCGCTTCGGCCTTGCGGGCCCGCTCGAGATCGTGCTGTTCCTGCTGCTGGCCGCCGCCGTCTGCCACGTCGGGCTGCGCCGCGCCATACGCTACGCGCAGGACGGCCAGTTGCTCCTCGCCGTCGCCGTGACCGGCTGCGTCGCCGTCGCCGTCTCGCCGACCGCCTGGCAGCACCAGCTGCTGTGGGTGCTTCTCGCCGTCGTCGGCCGGGCCGGTACCCGCGCCTCCGAGCGGCTGGTGTGGCCGGCTGTCGTGGTGCTCGTGCTCACCCTGCCCGGGAAGGTACTGCTGCCGAACATCCCGGTCGCCTACCCGGTACGGGACAACGTGCTGCTCCTGGCGGCGCTCGGCGCGGCCTGCGCCGCACCGTTCCTGCCGCGCACCTCGCCGTACTGGCAGCACCCGGTCCCCACGGACTACGCGGCCCCGGTTCCGGCACGCTGGAGCCGCGTACCGTTGCTGCCGTTCTGGCGGCGGGTGCTCAGCCGCCCCAATCTGCTGCTCGAACTTCTGCTGATCCGGGTCGTCTACTCCGCGTACGGACAGGTCAGGCTCGCGGCCACGGCCGGCCGCGCCACCGCCGAGGAGCACGGACGGCAGATCCACTCGCTCGAACAGTGGCTGCACATCGACATCGAGCACCGGGCCAACCACGCGGTCGTCCACATCGGCTGGCTCCGGGACTTCTTCGACTACTACTACTCGACGTTCCACTTCATCGTGCCGCTGACGATCCTGGGTGTGCTGTACGTACGCCGCCCCGCGGACTACCGCTGGGCCCGATCCACCCTCGGCTTCGCCACCCTGGTCGCACTCCTCGGCTTCTGGCTCTACCCGCTGGCCCCGCCGCGGCTGATGCCGGGGCTCGGCTTCATCGACACGGTCCACGGCGTCCAGGACTTCGCGAAGCCCGACTACGGGACGCTGACCTCGGTGACCAACCAGTACGCGGCGATGCCCTCGCTGCACTTCGGCTGGTCGCTCTGGTGCGGCATCATGATCGTGATGCTGGCCCCGAAGGCGTGGATGAAGGCGCTCGGGCTGCTGCACCCGCTGTTCACGGTCTCCGCGATCGTCGCCACGGCCAACCACTGGGTGCTCGACGCGGTGGGCGGGGCGCTGGTCATCGGGACCGGATTCCTGCTGACATACGTCCTGGCGGGGCCGCGGAGACTGCAACCCGTGGCAGGGGCGACGGACGGGGCGGACGGCACGACATCCGCGGAACACGTGCCGGAGGAGACCGGCGAGGCGGTGGGCGGCAAATGCTGACCGGGTCGCACCCGGTCCTGCTTCGCCAGGGGTCGGACGGTCGGCGGTTGTGGGCCGAGGCCTTTGTCAGCCGAGGCCCTGGTACGACGCCGTCACGCGTTCCTCGGCGACGTCGAGGGCACGTCGCACCGCCCCCAGGGCGACCGCCCGCTCGCCCGACACAGAGGCGTCCACGGCGACCGGTACCAGGGTGTGCGACCGCAGATGCCTGCGCACGGGGTCGAGGAGGACGTCCCCGGCCCGTGACACCCCGCCGCCGATGACGATCCGGCCGGGATCGAGCACCAGCACCAGTGCGGCCAGCCCTCGGGCGAAGCGGGCGGCCACCCGGTCCACCACGCCGACGGCCGCCGGGTCTCCCGCCCGGGCCGCCGTGAAGAGCGGTGCGATGTCGTGGGCGTCACCGACCGCCACACCCGCCTCCAGGGCCAGCCGGTGAATCGCCTCGGCGCCGACGAGCTGCTCGAACGGTCCCATGCCGTCGGCCGGACGCGGTCCCGGAGGGGCGTCCGGATCGCGCACCAGGTCGATGAAGCCCAGCTCACCGGCCGCAGCCGAATTGCCCCGGTAGGGCCTGCCGTTGATGACGATGCCGGTGCCGATCCGGCGGCCCCACTGGACGAAGACCAGGCAGTCGGTGCCCGCACGCGCACCTGCGCCGGTATCGGCCGCCGCGCCGCGTCGGCGTTCCGAGAGCACGGCGAGATTCACGTCGTTGTCGATGGTCACGGGGCAGTGCAGCCACTCGCGCAGCAGCGACACCGCCGGCAGCCCGGCCCAGTCGGGGATGCTGGGGGCCAGCAGCACCTCGCCGCGTTCGCGGTCGACGATGCCGGGGGTGCCCGCACTCACGGCCCACAGGTCCGACAGAGGTACCCCCGCCTCGGCCGCTGCCGCGGTCAGTGCGCTCCGTACCGTGGCGAAGAGCCGGGGCCCGGCCGCGCCCCGGTCCACGGACGCGCGATGGGAGGCCAGCACCTGGCCCGCCAGGTCCGCGATCATCACCAGCACCTTGTGGGGGCCGATGTCGATTCCGGCGACGTACCCCGACTCGGCGCGGAACCTGGCGTACTGGGCCGGTCGGCCGAGCTGCGGGGACCCGGCGGCCGCGGTGAACTCCACCAGGCCGCAGTCCCTCAGCTCGGTCAGCGCCCTCGTCACCGCGGGCCGCGAAAGGCCGGTGAGCGAGGCGAGGTCGGTGACGCGGGCGGTCGGCGCGTCGCCCTCCCGCAGTGCGGCCAGGACCGCGGCGACATTCATCCGGCGAAGGACGTGCGGACCGGTGGCCGCGGCTCTCCCGACTGGCATATGCGTCAACTCCCTTGCACCACCGTGCTGTCGGCACTGTATCCAGCAAGCCGGGAAGCCGGGCCGTCCGTCCTCTTGACGGCCGCACGGCACCCAACTCATATTAACGAATGCTCCGTTACTAAGTCTGATGAGCACCGGTACACGTCCCGGCAACTCCCGCATCCCTTCACCGGACGAGGTCACCCTTGAGAAGCCTCAGATCCTGGGCCGTCGCCTGCACGGCTGCCCTCGCTGTCGTCGCCACGGTCCTGAGCGCCTCCGTCGCCACTGCGGAAAACGGGCCGCCATCGGCCCCTCGTGGCACGCCGGCCTTCGCCCCCGAACCGGCCGAGGAGGCGCTGGCCCGCCTGCTGCCGCACCATGTCTCGCAGTTCGACCTGGTGCCGGTGAACCGCCCCGCCTCCGGCGACTACTTCACCGTGTCCGGCACCACCGGCAAGGTGCGCATCCAGGGCACCACCCCCGCCGTGCTGCTCAGCGGCGTCAACTGGTACCTGAAATACACGGCCAAGGTGGACATCGGCTGGCCCGGTGACAGCACGTCAAGGCTGCCGAAGAAGCTCCCCGCGCCCACCGGGACCATCCGCCAGGACGCCTCGGTGCCGCACCGGTTCGCCCTGAACGACACGGACGACGGTTACTCCGGTGCGTACCGTGACTGGGCCTCCTACGAGAAGCAGATCGACGTCCTGGCCCTGCACGGCGTCAACGAGGTCTTCGTGCAGATGGGCGCGGACGCCGTGTACTACGACACCTTCCAGGAGTTCGGGTACACGAAGGAGCAGCTGAAGTCCTGGATACCGGGCCCGGCGCACCAGCCGTGGTGGCTGATGCAGAACATGTCCGGCTTCGGCGGGCCGGTCACGGACCGGCTGCTGGCGCAGCGCGCACAGCTCGGCCGCAAGATCGCGGACCGGCTGCGCCGGCTCGGGATGACACCCGTCCTGCCCGGCTACTACGGCACGGTCCCGCCCGGGTTCACGGACAGGAACCCCACCGGCCCCGTGGTTCCGCAGGGCGGATGGGTCGGCTTCGAACGGCCGGACTGGCTGGACCCGCGCAGCGAGATGTATCCCAAGGTCGCCGAGGCGTTCTACCGTCATCAGCGCACGATGTTCGGTGACTCCACCCTGTACAAGATGGATCTGCTGCACGAGGGCGGCAAGCCCGGCAACGTGCCCATCGGGGACGCCGCCAGGGCCGTCATGAACGCCCTGCAGGTGGCGCACCCGGGCGCCACCTGGGTCCTGCTCGGCTGGCAGAGCAATCCCTCCACTCAGCTCATCGACGCGGTCGACCGGAGCAAGCTGTTCATCGTGGACGGACTGGCCGACCGCTACAACGGGCTCGACCGCGAAGCCGCCTGGCACGGAACCCCCTACGCCTTCGGCACCATCCCCAATTTCGGCGGGCACACCACCATGGGTGCCAACACCGCCGTCTGGACCGCGCGGTTCCACGAGTGGCGCACCAAGCCGAACAGCGCGCTCCGGGGGATCGCCTACCTCCCGGAAGGTACCGGCGGCAACCCCGTTGCCTACGAGCTGTTCACCGAGCTCGCCTGGCACGCGGGCCCGGTGGACCGGACGGCCTGGTTCGCCGACTACGCGGAGCGTCGCTACGGCGGCGCCGACCCGCACGCCGCCAAGGCATGGGAACTGCTGCGTACCGGCCCCTACAGCACCCCGTCCGGCAGCTGGAGCGAGTCCCAGGACAGTCTCTTCACCGCACGCCCCTCACTGACCGCCGGTACCGCGGCCAGCTGGAGCCCCTCGTCCATGCGGTATGACGCGTCGACGGTGCAGCGGGCGCTCACGGAGCTCCTGCAGGTTGCCCCGGAGCTGCGGAAGTCCGATGCGTACCGCTTCGATGTGGTGGATGTGGCCCGGCAGGCCCTGGCCAACCGCAGCCGCACGCTGTTGCCGCAGATCAGGGCGGCGTACCAGGGGAAGAACCTCACCCTGTACCGGCAGCGGGTCACCGAGTGGAAGCAGGACCTCGCCCTGCTGGACCGGCTGCTGGCCACCGACAGCCGGTTCATGCTGGGGCCCTGGCTGCAGGACGCCAGGTCCTGGGGACGCACCGACGCGGAGCGGGCCGCCGCGGAATTCGACGCCCGCTCGATCCTCACCACCTGGGGTGACCGGTCCGGCAGCGAATCCGGCGGGCTGCGCGACTACGCGAACCGCGAATGGTCGGGACTGGTCTCCGACTTCTACGCGAAGCGCTGGACGGTGTACCTCGACTCCCTGGACACGGCCCTGGTCACAGGACAGCCGCCGGCCGCGATCGACTGGTTCGCGCGGGACAACGCCTGGAACCTGGAGCGCACGAGCTACCCGGTGCGGCCCGAGGGCGACCCGGTGCAGCTGGCCGACACCGTACGCACAGCCCTTCCGGCACCCGTCGTACCGGGCCCGATCACCGGCATCGGCGGCAGGTGCGTCGCTCCGGAAGGCGGCTCCTCCGTCGACGGAACCGCCCTGCAGCTCTCGGCCTGCGACGGCACCCCCGCCCAGACCTGGACCGTGCCGGGCGACGGCACGCTCGTCGCGTACGGCAAGTGCATGGATGTCCGCAACGGCTCGACGGCCGACGGCACCGCCGTCCAGCTCTACCAGTGCAACGGCACCCCGGCCCAGTCGTGGACCCCGTTGCCCGACGGCACGCTGCGCAACGTCAAATCGGCGCTGTGCCTGCACGCCGAGGGCGGTGCCACGGACGGCGCGCGTCTGCTGATCCGGACCTGTGGAACCGCCTCCGAACAGCAGTGGAAACTCCCCGGGTAGCCGGAGCCCGGTCCCTGAGGGCCGAAGGGGTGCCGGGACGAACCGCATCGTCCCGGCACCCCTTCGGCGTGGATCGCCGCGTCTTCCAGCATCCGCCTGTCCGGGGCGGCCCGCCACTCGAACGGCTCAGGGGCGGGACGGTGCAAGCGCCCAGGCGGCCAGCGACAGCGTGGCCATGGACACGACCGTGGACGCCACCACGGAGTTGCGGGCGAGGCTGGTGTCCAGACCGTACTGGCGGGCGTAGATGAAGGCGTTCTGGGCCGTCGGGAGCGCGGAGCAGAGGACCACGGCGAGTAGCTGGTGGTCCGGCAGGTGCAGCAGCGGGCCGCCGACCAGGAAGGCGATCAGGGGCTGGACCAGCGTCTTCAGCACGACCGCCAGGCCCACCTCCGTACGTCCTGCGGGCACCGTCGTCGCGGTCGTTGCCGGATCCGGGCGGCCGTGCAGGGACAGGCCGAGGGTGATCAGGGCGGTGGGCACGGCGGCCGCGCCGAGCAGATCACAGGAGTGTTCGAGGGCGTGCGGCAGCCGCACCCCGAGCGCGGAGACGGCGACGCCGAGCATCGAGGCCATGATGATCGGATTGCGTACGGGCATGGTCACCATCCGTCGCAGCGCGACACCTTTTCCGGAGCCCGCCCCCGTACCCGTGTCCAGCAGCGTCAGGATCACGGGGGAGACCAGCAGCACCTGGAAGAGGATGATCTGGGCGACGAACGACGCGTCACCGAGCACCTGGACCGCCACCGGGATGCCCAGATTGGCGGAGTTGACGTAGCCGGACGCCATGCTGCTGATCGCCTGGTCGGCCGTCTTGCGGCCGAAGAAGCGCCGGGCGAGCAGGAATCCGAGGGCGGACACGAGTGCCGTGCCCGTCCCGAAGGCCACCATCGAGGAGTTGGCGAAGGCGTCCAGTCGCGCACCGGAGACCATCGTGAACAGCGCCGCCGGCATGGCCACATGGAAGACGAACCGGCCGAGCACGGCCTCCGCCTGCTCACCGAGCAGACCGCTGCGGCCGACCGTGTAGCCGATCGCGGTGAGTGTCCAGATCGGAGCGAAGGCGGAGAGCAGGGCATGCATGGACGCCATGATCCTCGGACGGCTGTCCAGTGCCTGTGCCGGGGTGCGGAGGCCGGAAGGGGACGGGGCGCGGACGGGTGGCAGGGGCCGGGGCGTGGGAGGGACGGCCCCCGCCGTCCGGGAAGCCGCGAGCCGGTCAGCCGCCGACGGCGGTACTGACCCGGAGCTGCTTGATTCCGTTCAGCCAGGCGGAGCGCAGCCGCCGTGGGTCCTCGACCAGCCGCAGATCGGGCAGCACGTCCGCGATCGCGTTGAAGATCAGGTCGATCTCCATGACGGCGAGGGACTTGCCGAGGCAGAAGTGCGGCCCGCCGCCACCGAATCCGAGATGGGGGTTGGGGTCCCGGGAGATGTCGAAGAGTTCCGGGCTCTCGAAGACCTCGGGGTCGTTGTTGGCGGAGGAGTAGAACAGCCCGACCCGTTCGCCCTTCTTGATCTGCTGCCCGCCCAGTTCGACGTCCTGGGTGGCGGTCCGCTGGAAGGAGACCACGGGGGTGGCCCAGCGGACGATCTCCTCGGCGGCGGTCTCCGGGCGCTCGCGCTTGTAGCGCTCCCACTCCTCGGGGTGGGTGAGGAAGGCGTGCATGCCGTGGCTGATGGCGTTTCGGGTGGTCTCGTTGCCGGCGACGGCGAGGAGGATCACAAAGAATCCGAACTCGTCCGAGGAGAGGTTGCCTTCGCCCTCCGCGGCGACCAACTGGCTGACGATGTCCTTGGCGGGGCACTCCTTGCGTGCCGCCGCCAGGTTCATCGCGTACGAGACGATCTCCATGGCCGCCTCGGCGCCGACCTCTTCGGTGATCGCGTACTCGGGATCGTCGTACGCCGCCATCTTGTTGGACCAGTCGAAGATCTTGGACCGGTCCTCCTGCGGTACACCGATGAGCTCGGCGATGGCCTGGAGCGGCAGTTCGACGGCGATGTGGGTGACGAAGTCGAACGAGCCGTCGTCGGCGGCGGCGGAGGCGAGGGCCGTCTCGACGATCGACCGGGCGCGGCTGCGCAGGGCCTGTTCCAGGGAGCGGATGGCGCGGGGGGTGAAGCCGCGCTGGACGATCTGGCGGACCCGGGTGTGCTCGGGCGGGTCCATGTTCAGCATGATCAGCTTCTGGACGTCGATCTGGTCGCGGCTGATCGTCTCGTTGAAACGGATGACCGCGGTGTTGGTATGGGAGGAGAACAGTTCAGGGTGTGTGGAGACGTACTTGACGTCCACATGCCGGGTAACCACCCAGTAGCCCTCGTCGTCGAAACCGGAGATACCGGCCGGCTGGGTGCACCACCAGACCGGCGCGGTCTCCCGCATCCGGGCGAACTCCGGGTGCGGGATGCGGGCTTGGAGCAGGTCGGGATCGGTGAAGTCGAACCCTTCGGGCAGATGGGGGCAGGGCATCGGCAACTCCAGGTCGGTCCGAGGGGCGCCCGAACATTGCCTGACGACCCATCAGAAGGTGCCCGCAAGGTAGTAACGAGTTCTACAACTGGCAAGAGTCGCGGCCCGATCTGTTGCGCGAGGGGGCGTGTACGGGCTTCGAGGTGCGCCCATTGTGCGCGCAAGGTATGTGCACGGCTCTTGCGTACCGGGGGTAAGCCTCATAAGACTGCTGGCAGAACTAGAACGCGTACTAGTTCCTTCCGCGGGCGCCGGGACGCCCCCTGCGGAAGCGCGAGGAGAGGACGAGCTCATGGCCGCGGAACCCGTCATCGTCGAAGCCGTACGCACCCCCATCGGCAAGCGCGGAGGCGCGCTCGCCAATCTGCACCCCGCCTATCTGCTGGGCGAGACCTACCGTGAACTTCTCGGCCGCACCGGCATCCACGCCGACTGCGTGGAACAGATCGTCGGCGGTACGGTCACCCACGCCGGCGAACAGTCCATGAACCCGGCCCGCAACGCCTGGCTCACCGTGGGACTTCCGTACGAGACCGCCGCCACCACCGTGGACTGCCAGTGCGGATCCTCGCAGCAGGCCTCCCACATGGTCGCCAACATGGTCGCGGCCGGAGTCATCGACGTCGGTATCAGCTGTGGTGTCGAGGCGATGTCGCGCGTGCCGCTGGGCAGCGGCTCCAAGCACGGCCCGGGGAAGCCCTGGCCGGACGAGTGGAACGTCGACCTGCCCAATCAGTTCGAGGCCGCCGAGCGCATCGCCCGTAAGCGGGGCCTGACGCGGGAGAACGTCGACTCGCTCGGGCTGATCTCGCAGGAGCGGGCGGCCGTGGCCTGGGCCGAGGAGCGGTTCAAACGGGAGACGTACGCGGTCCAGGTGCCGACCACCGAGGAGGAACAGGCGGCCGGGCAGGGCATGTGGCGCCTCGTCGACCGGGACGAGGGGCTGCGGGACACCACGATGGAGGGGCTCGCCCGGCTCAAGCCGGTCATGCCCACCGCGATCCACACCGCGGGCAACGCCTCGCAGATATCCGACGGCGCCTGCGCGGTCATGTGGGCGTCCAAGCGGATGGCGCGGGCACTGAAGCTCAAGCCGCGCGCCCGGATCGTCGCCCAGGCGCTCGTCGGTTCCGACCCGCATTTCCACCTCGACGGGCCGATCGACGCGACCCGCGCGGTGCTGGGCAAGGCCGGGATGTCGCTCAAGGACATCGACCTCGTCGAGATCAACGAGGCGTTCGCGTCGGTGGTGCTGAGCTGGGCCCAGGTCTTCGAGCGGGACCTCGACGGGCTCGCGAAGGTCAATGTCAACGGTGGCGCCATCGCACTCGGCCACCCGGTGGGCGCCACCGGGGCCCGGCTCATCACCACGGCGCTGCATGAACTGGAGCGTAGCGACAAGGAGTTCGCGCTCATCACGATGTGTGCGGGCGGAGCGCTGGCCACCGGAACGATCATCCAGCGGCTGTGAGGAATTCCCCCGGCCGGGGGGTGGTGTCAGGTGCACCCCGGCCGGGGGTCCATGCCGCTGTCGGTGCCGCTCACGGATGCATAGCGTCACGGCCATGGAGAACAACAACAGCAAGACGTGCAGCAATACCCCTTCTTCCGGGGGAGGTCGGCGTGGTGCCCGGCGAGGACTGGCGGTCGCCGTGGTCATCGCCCTCGCCGCCCTCGGCTCCGCGCCCGCCGTGGCCCAGCAGGCCGGACCGGCGGACGGGGGATCCCGCGCCGCCCCCACCACCGGACGGGGCACGCTCCTCGCCGTCACGCCCGTCGCCACGCTCGACCGGACCGACATCGGCGCCTTCCTCGCCTCGGCAGGCATGGACACGGGCACCGTCCGCTACGGCGTACACGCCTACCGCCTCACGTACCGCACGCTCACCCCGCAGGGCGAACCCACCACCGCCACCGGTCTGTTCGTCCTCCCCAGGGGTGGCGCCGACCGCCTGGATCTGGTCTCCGACACCCACGGCACGATGGTCCACCGCGACTACGCGCCCTCCGTCGGCGAGGACTTCGGTCGGTTCGCCCCGTACCTGCACGCCTCCGCCGGCCGCGCCGTCGCCGCCCCCGACTACCTCGGCCTCGGTATGGGGCCGGGCCCGCACCCGTACATGGACACCGCGTCCTCCGTCACCGCCTCCCTCGACATGCTGCGCGCGTCCCGCACCGCGGCGCGGGAGCTGGGGCGCCCCCTCACCGGCGAGGTGTACGCCAGCGGTTTCTCCCAGGGCGGCCAGGTCGCGGCGGCTCTGGCCAAGGCCCTCGACAGCGGCGCGGACCGGCACTTCAGGCTGCGGGCGCTGGCACCGGTCTCGGGGCCGTACGACCTCCGGGGCGCGGAGACGCCCGCCATGTTCGACGGCCGGATCAACGACATCAGCGCCGTCTTCTACATGTCGTACTTCCTTACCGCGCAGAACCGGCTGCACCCGCTCTACAAGGGCCCCTCGGAGTTCTTCCGCGAGCCGTACGCGGACATCGTCGAAAGCCTCTTCGACACCCATCACTTTGAGGAGGACATCATCCCGGCGCTGCCCGGCACGCTGAAGGAACTCCTCACCGACGAGGCCTATCAGGACCTGCAGCATCCGGCGGGTGTGCTGCGCGACGTACTGAACGCCCAGGACGGTCAGTGCGACTGGAAGCCCGAGGCGCCCGTGCGGCTCTACTCGTCAGCCGGCGACCGGGACGTGGCGATCGCCAACTCCCGCAACTGCGCAGCTGATTTCGCCGCGCACGGCACGCGAGTTCCGGTCATCGACCAGGGGACGACCGATCACAACGGGACCTTCATGAAGTCCGGCCCGCAGATCGTCCGCTGGTTCGACAAGGTCGCCGCAGCGGGACGGCGTCACCGCTGATCGGACCGGGCCGGACCCGGAGCCGACGGAGGGCCGGCGGCGGGCGGTGCGGGGCTGGGCGAGGGCGGTGCGGGCGAACGACACAGTTCCGGGGTGGAACGGCTACTGCTCCCGATGGTGGAGGACCAAGGTCCTGTGGGGACCTTCACGCCTTCGGGGCGTCGAATGTGACCTGGGCCTCGAAGGCCGCACGCCGCGTGGCCCGGCGCAGCGCCTTCAGCAACGTCCCGCCGACGACGAGGGTCAGGGCCACGGTCAGCACGGCCCGTCCCAGGTCCCAGCCCAGCGAAGTGGCCAGGCAGTATGCGAGGAAGCGGACCAGGTTCTCGGTCAGCGGATCACCGGGATGGAAGGAGATGCCCGAGCCGAGGCCCGGCACGATCGTCCAGCCGTACAGGTTCATCACCGTGCCGTACGCGAACGCCGCCACACCCCCGTAGGCCGCGAGCATCAGCAGCTCGGCCCGCCCGCGCAGCCGGTCCGGGCCCGGCAGCAGCCCGGCGCCCATGGTGAACCAGCCCATCGACAGCATCTGGAACGGCATCCACGGGCCCACCCCGCCGGTGAGCAGCGCGGACGCGAACATCGTCACCGAGCCGAGCACGAACCCGAAGCCCGGGCCGAGCACCCGGCCGCTCAGCACCATCAGGAAGAACATCGGCTCCAGGCCCGCCGTCCCCGCGCCGAGCGGGCGCAGCGCGGCGCCGACCGCGGCGAGCACACCCAGCATCGCCACCGCCTTCGCGTCCAGGCCGGAGTCCGCGATCGTCGCGACGACCACCCCGACCAGCAGCGGAAGCAGCGCGGCGAACAGCCAGGGCGCGTCCTGGGAGTGCGCGAGGCCGGAGTCCGCGCCGGCCAGCAGCGGCCAGCCGATGGCGACGACACCGATCGCGCTGATCAGGAGGAGCGCGGCGATCGCACGCGGCCCGAGCCGGACCGCCCGCGCCTGCCGGTCGCCGGTGCGCCGGTCCCTCGGTGTTTCGGCCGCTCGTACGGCCCGTTCCCGGGGCGTCATGCGCCCTTCTCCAGTGCCGCGCGTACCTGCGGCACGGTCAGCCACTCCTGCGGGGCGAGTATCTTCGCGGTCTGCGGTGCGAACGCCGGGGACGAGACCACGACCTGCCGGGTCGGCCCGTCCGCGACGATCTCCCCGTCGGCGAGGATCACCACCCGGTGGGCCAGCTCGGCGGCGAGCTCCACATCGTGGGTGGCCAGGACGATTGCATGGCCCTCGGCCGCCAGACCGCGCAGCACGCGTATCAGGCGGGCCTTCGCCGCGTAGTCCAGGCCACGGGTCGGCTCGTCGAGCAGCAGCAGCGGGGGTCGCGCGGTCAGCACGATCGCCAGTGCCAGGGCGAGGCGCTGCCCCTCGGAGAGGTCGCGCGGGTGGGTGTCGTCCGGTACGTCCGGCAGCAGCTCGGAGACCAGGGCCCGGCAGCTGCCCGCCGCGGCGCCCGCGTCCGCGTCGGCCGCCGCGCACTCGGAGGCGACCGTGTCCGCGTAGAGCAGATCGCGCGGTTCCTGCGGTACGAGCCCGACCCGGCGCACCATGTCGCGCGGCGGTGTGCGGTGCGGGGCCAGGCCGCCCACGTGGACGGTGCCGGCCGTGGGCTCGACCGTGCCGACGAGGGTGGCGAGCAGCGTGGACTTGCCCGCGCCGTTGCGGCCCATCAGCGCGACGGTCTCGCCGGGTGTGACGGAGAGCGTCACCCGGCGCAGCGCCTCGACGCGACCGCGCCGCACCCCCAGACTCTCGGCCCGGACGATCGCTTTCCCCGCGGGACCCGGAGCGGGCTCCGGCTCGGGTGCGCGACGGCGTCCGAACAGCCCACGCCGTACCGGGGCGGTGGGCAGCGGTGGCGGGGCAGCGGGCGTCGTCGACGGGACGGCCGACGGTGGCTCGGCCGATGCCAGTCGTTCCCGCAGACCGGTCGCCCGGCGTCGCGCATCACGCACGGAGAGCGGCAGCGGTGTCCAGTCCGCCAGCCGTCCCAGCGCGACCACCGGTGGGTGGACGGGGGACACGGCCATGACGTCGGCGGGCGCACCCGTCACGGGTGCGGCGCCCGGCGAGGGCAGCAGGACGACCTGGTCCGCGTACTGGACCACGCGTTCCAGCCGGTGCTCCGCCATCAGGACCGTCGTGCCCAGGTCGTGCACCAGCCGCTGGAGCACCGCGAGGACCTCCTCGGCCGCCGCCGGGTCCAGGGCGGACGTCGGCTCGTCCAGGACCAGCACCTTGGGGTGCGGGGTCAGCACGGAGCCGATCGCGACCCGCTGCTGCTGGCCGCCGGAGAGCGTGCCGATCGGCCGGTCGCGCAGCCCGGCGAGGCCCAGCAGATCGAGGGTCTCCTCGACCCGCCGCCGCATGACATCGGGGGCGAGCCCCAGCGACTCCATGCCGTACGCAAGCTCGTCCTCGACGGTGTCGGTGACGAAATGGGAGAGCGGGTCCTGGCCCACTGTGCCGACCAGATCGGCGAGTTCGCGCGGTTTGTGGGTGCGGGTGTCGCGGCCGTCGACCGTCACCCGGCCGCGCAGCGTGCCGCCCGTGAAGTGCGGTACGAGACCGGAGACGGCCCCGAGAAGCGTCGACTTGCCGACCCCCGACGGACCGACGAGCAGCACCAACTCGCCCTCCGGGACCGTCAGATCGACGCCGGACAGGGTGGGGTGCGCCATGCCCTCGAACTGCACCGAGACCTGCTCGAACCGGATCATCACTGCCCCTTCTCGGAGTGCGCGACGGGAGCCCCGGCCGGACCACCCACCGGGGGCGGCGCGGGCGCCACCACCGCGGGCAGCAGCCCGATCAGCACCGCCGCCGCGGGCCACAGCGGGAACACCGGCGCGACCAGGGGTACGACCCCGGGGTGCAGCGCCTCCGGGTCGACGCTGCCCGCCAGGATCATCGCCGTCGCGACCATCGCACCCGACCCCGCCACCAGCCAGGCCCGCACACCCCACCGGTCGGGCCGGTAGCGGGTACGGACCGAGCGGGCGCCGCCGAGCCGCAGTCCGGCCGTCGCGGCGACGAGCCCGGCGAGCAGCAGCGGCAGACCGTAGACCGCACCCTGCGAGGCCAGCAGGCCGTACGTACCGGCGCAGACCCCCAGCAGACCGCCGAGGGTGAGGACGTTCGTGGTGTGCCGGACGGCGGGCGGGACCTGCGCCGTACGCCCGTACCCGCGCGCGTCCATCGACGCCGCCACGGCCACCGACCGCTCCAGCGCACCCTCCAGCACCGGCAGTCCGATCTGCAGAACGGCCCTGATGCCCCCGGTCGGGCGGCCCCGCAGCCGGCGTGCGGTGCGCAGGCGCACCACATCGGCGACCATGTTCGGCGCGAACGTCATCGCGACGACGACGGCGACCCCCGCCTCGTACAGCGCACCCGGCAGCGACTTGAGCAGCCGGGCCGGGTTGGCGAGCGAGTTCGCCGCGCCGATGCAGATCAGCAGTGCGGCCAGCTTCGCCCCGTCGTACAGCGCGAAGAGCAGCTGCTCGGCGGTGACCCGGCCGCCGATCCTGACACCCTGCGCCCAGTCGGGCAGCGGGACTTCGGGGAGGGTGACCACCAGGTGCGTACCGGGGATCGGCGAGCCGAGGACGACGGAGAACAGCAACCGCACGGCGACGACGAACAGTCCGATCTTGATGAACGCCCCGTACGAACGCGCCCACGGCGCATCCGTACGGCGCGCCGCCACGACATATCCGGCCACGCCCACCAGCAGCCCGAGCAGCAGCGGATTGCTGGTCCGCGACGCGGCGGTGGCCAGCCCGAGCGCCCACAGCCACCAGGCCCCGGCGGGCAGGGCATTGCTGCGGGTCGCCGCGGGCGCCCGCAGTGCATGGCTGAGCCGGACCGCGCCGGGGGAGGCGGTCATCCGCGCCGGCGGCGGGCCTGCAGGACGGCGGCGATGCCGAGCAGCAGGACGGCACCGAGCCCGACGAGCACGCCGGTGGACGGACCGCTGCGCCCGTTCCCGGGGTGGGAGGACGAGGGAGAGGCGGACGCCGTGTGCCCGCTGCCGGAGACCTGCTCACCGCAGCCCGAGGCGGGGTAGCCGGAGATGGCGCAGAGCAGGGCGTCGCTGCTGTAGCGCAGCGGCTTGGCCACCGAGGCGAGCGCCTCGGCGGTACTCGCCCCGGGGGCGACCTGCGCACAGGCGGTGCGCAGCGCGGGCGGCGTCTCCCCGGCCGGGGCGTCCGCCGCCGTGCCGGGGTCGATGACGAGCGCGACGCGCTTGGTGCCGTCCTTGGCGGGGGTGTCCGCGCAGACCGTCGCGAAGTCGGGGCTGCGGCGCGGCTTCGCCGAGTCCTGGGAGTCCTCGCTCACGGAGAACCGGAAGCCCTGCACCGCCCCGTCGTCGGGCCGGACGAGCGAGGGTCCCTGGGTGGCGTAGGCCCAGCCGGACCCCTTGCCCTCCCAGAACGACCAGTAGCGGTAGCCGGCCGCATGGGCGGTGCCCGCGCCGAGCACGGTCAGAGCGGCGCCGAGCACCAGCAGCAGCGCGACGGCCACCCGTCCGCCGAAGGCATGCCCCGCACGATTCCCCGCCCGGTTCACGGCTGCTTCCGGCGGCTGCTGATCAGGAAACCGATGCCCGCACCGGCGGCGAGACCGATACCGACCAGCCACCACACCCCGAGACCGGCGTCGTCGCTGGTGCCGTCCTGGGCCGAGAAGTCGTCCGGGGTCGCACTGGGCGTGATGACGGCGGCGGGCGCGGGACCGCTCGCGTTCAGCTCCCGGATCAGGTCGACGCCACCGAAGTCGCGGGCGTCGGCGCCGGTCGCGTGCGCGGCCAGGACCAGCTGGGCATAGGCGGCCGGGCCGCTCTCCTCGGCCCAGCTCCTGGAGTTCTTCTGCAGCCAGCCGACCGCGTCGGCCGCCTTGTTCTTGTGGCCCGCGGAGGCCAGGGCGACGACCGCGTCCGCGGTGTTGCCGAAGTCGGGCTGCGGGGTGGTGTCGTCGGAGCCCGGCATCGGCGGCAGGTTCAGATGGTTGCCGTTCTTCGCGAGGGCGCCCGCGAGGTGGAAGGCGCCGTTCTGGGCAGCCTGCTCCGGCTTGACGACGTCGCTCGTCCGGCAGGCCGGCGGCTTGCCCTCGACCGTGGCGTTGTCCCCGGCGGCCAGCCCCTTGCCCATCGAGCCGAGCACGGCGGCCGCGGTGGCATCCGCGTTCGCGGCGAGCTTCCCGGCCTTGTCGGGCTGGTACGCGAACGCGCCCCCGTCCTTGCCGCCGCACGGGATCGCGAGCGCGAGCAGTGCGTCGTACGGGGTTTTGCCGCCCGGATTCGTCATGTCGCCGATCCGCTGGCCCTGCCGGGCCAGCGCGCCGATCACGATCGAGGTGGAGTTGGCGTCGCTGGGGGAACCCGCGTTGTAGCCCCAGCCGCCGTCCTCGTTCTGGATGGACTTCAGCCAGCGGACGCCGTTGTTCACGATGTCGCCGTGCCCGCCGATTTCCGCCAGCGCCTGCACCGCGGCGGCGGTCGCATTGGTGTCCAGCATGGTCTTGGCGTCGCACGGCTTGGAGACATCGGCGCGGTACGAGGCGTAGGCGCCGCTCGCGCACTGCTGGGCGATCAGCCAGTCCACCGACTTCGTCGCGGGCACGACCCCCTCGACGCGCTGGGCGAGGAAGGCCAGCGACTGCCGCCAGACCCCGTCGTACGTCGGGTCCTTGGTTCCGTACAGCCCGGAGGGCAGCGCGACGGACGGGGTGGGGGAGGGGGACGGTGCCGCGACCGCGGCCGGGGCAGCGGCCGCACAGAGCACGGTGGCGGTGGCGGCGAGCGCTGCTGCGCTGCGGCGTACGGTCATGGCGGGCTGAGCCTCTCCTGGTGGGAAACCGGGCACAGGCACACTCAGGCACCAGGCTCCGGCCCCGTATTCCTCGACGGTGCCGGCCACCGGGGTTCCGGTGACGCGAGCCGGTCACGACCGCGGACAGGGCAGCCCGACTCACCGCTGTGTCAGCGGCTCACGGTTGCGTGGTCAGTGCCGGATTCGCACCGGCTTCCCCCTGAACGGGCATGATGACGACTCGCACATTCTACCGGGGCGTAGCCGGCCCCTTCCGGGCGGAGGGCTGCCTCACACAGCGACGTACGTCACGGGTCCGCTGCCCGGCACCGCCTCCGCGCGCCCCAGCTTCACCAGCCGGCGCACATGAGCCTCCGCCTCGGAGACGGCGATGTTCCGCGAACCGTACGGGATCTGCTCCCAGGGCCGGTTCCACTCCATCCGCTCGGCCAGTTGCCATGGCGTCAACGGGGTGGCGAGCAGGGCGAGCAGTCCGGTCAGCCGCTCCTCGTGATGGTCGAGGAGTTCCCCTACGCGCCCCGCCGCGTCCGCGAACGGGTGCTGGTGGGCGGGGAGCACCTCGGCGACCCCGAGCCGGCCGATGCGCTCCAGCGAGTCCAGGTAGTCGCCCAGGGGGTCGGTGACCGTCGCATCGTCCGGGTCCTCGTACAGCCCGATGTGGGGGCTGATGCCGGGCAGCAGATGGTCACCGGAGAAGAGACGGCCGCGGCCGGGCAGACCGGCCGGGTGGTCCTCCTCCAGGTGCAGGCAGACATGGCCGGGGGTGTGGCCCGGCGTCCAGATCGCCCGGAGCCGCCGGCCCGCGAGGTCGAGCAGCTCGCCGGGGACGATCTCGCGGTCCGGGAGGGCGGCGCGCAGTCCGGGGAGCGTGCGCATCCGGCCGCCCGTGCGGGCGGCGCGCAACGGGGCGAGGTGCTCCTCCGGTGCGCCGACCGCGGCGAGCTTCGCCGCGAGGTAGCTCAACCAGGTGCCCGGTTCGGATTCGCGGGTGCGGCGCACGATCGCGGTGTCCGCGGCGTGCATCGCGATCCACGCCCCCGATGCCTCGCGGACCTGTCCGGAGAGTCCGTGGTGGTCGGGGTGGTGGTGGGTGATGACCACGCCGTGGATGCCTGCGATGTCCACACCGACGGCGGCGACTCCGGCGACCAGGGTGTCCCAGGCGTCGGGGTCGTCCCAGCCGGTGTCGACGAGGACCGGCCCGCGGTCGGTGTCGAGGACATGCACCAGGGTGTGGCCGAGCGGGTTGTCCGGGATCGGGACCTTGATGGACCACACGCCGCCGCCGTGCTCGGTCACCTGTGTCATGGGCTCCCCATCTCTCGCGTCGGCCGGGCCGCGCTGTGCCACCCCTACTGTAACGAGAACTTGTTCCATTAGTAGCCCAAGTCGACCATCCGTGCGGGGGTGTTGCAGCGCCCCCGTCCGGGGCGTGGACTCCTGGAACTGGAACTGGTATCAGTTCTGACACGGAGTCAGATATGAAATCAGGTGTGGAGTCGGTACGTGCCGGGTCGCGGGAGGCAGCAGCCATGACCGAGCTTGTGGAACACGGAAAACTGTTCATCGGCGGGGAGTTGGTCGATCCGCTCGGCCGGGACGTCATCGAGGTGATATCGCCCCACACCGAGCAGGTCATCGGTCGGGTGCCGCACGCCTGTGAAGCGGATGTGGACCGGGCTGTCGCCGCCGCCCGCCGGGCCTTCGACGAAGGGCCCTGGCCGCGCGCGTCCCTGAACGAGCGGATCGAGGTGATCACGCGGATCAAGGACGCGTTCGCCGTGCGGCACGAGGAGATCGCCCGCGTGATCAGCTCCGAGAACGGAACTCCGTACAGCTCCAGTGTGATGGTGCAGGCGCTCGCCGCGATGATGGTGTGGGACGCGGCGATCACCGTCGCCCGCACCTTCCCGTACGAGGAGCGCCGCGACGGCGTCCTCGGGCCGCTGCTGGTGCGCCGGGAGCCGGTCGGGGTGGTCGCGGCCGTCGTGCCGTGGAATGTCCCGCAGTTCACCGCCGCCGCCAAGCTCGCGCCCGCGCTCCTGGCAGGCTGCTCCGCCGTGCTCAAGGTCTCGCCCGAATCGCCCCTGGACGCCTACATCCTGGCCGAGATCGCCGCCGAGGCCGGGCTCCCCGAAGGGGTGCTGTCGATCCTTCCGGCGGACCGCGAGGTGAGCGAGTACCTGGTCGGCCATCCGGGCGTCGACAAGGTGTCGTTCACCGGCTCGGTCGCGGCGGGCCGCCGGGTCATGGAGGTCGCCTCACGGAACCTCACCGGTGTCACCCTGGAGCTCGGTGGCAAGTCCGCCGCTGTCATCCTTCCCGACGCCGATCTGGACACGGCCGTCGCCGGCATCGTCCCGTTCGCCTGGATGATCAACGGCCAGGCGTGCGTCGCCCAGACCCGCATCCTCGTCCCGCACTCCCGCTACGACGAGACCGCCGAGGCGTTCGCCGCCGCGGCGGGTGCACTGAAGGTCGGTGACCCGCTCGACCCCGCCACCGAACTCGGCCCCCTGGTCGCGCGGCGCCAGCAGCAGCGCTCCCTCGACTACATCCGGATCGGCCAGGAGGAAGGCGCCAAGATCCTTACGGGCGGCGGCCGTCCGGCCTCCCGGGAGCGCGGCTGGTACGTCGAGCCGACCCTCTTCGGATCCGTCGACAACTCCATGCGCATCGCCCGCGAGGAGATCTTCGGGCCGGTCGTCTGCCTGCTGCCGTACGGCGACGAAGCGGAGGCGGTGAAGATCGCCAACGACTCCGAGTACGGGCTCAGCGGCAGCGTCTGGACCGCTGACACCGAGCGCGGCATCGACATCGCCCGCCGGGTGAGGACGGGCACGTACAGCGTGAACACCTTCAGTCTCGACATGCTCGGGCCGTTCGGCGGCTACAAGAACTCCGGCCTGGGGCGGGAGTTCGGACCCGAGGGGTACGGCGAGTACTTCGAGCACAAGATGATCCATCTGCCCGCCGGGTACCGGCCCGCGCAGCCCGGCCCGCAGGAGGGGTGATGGGGGACCGCTGGCATGTGGAGGTCGACCGGAGCGTCTGCATCGGCTCCGGGATGTGCGTGAACCACGCTCCGGACGGCTTCCGGCTGGACTCCGCCCGGCAGTCCCACCCGGGCGATCCGGAGACCGATGCCAACGAGCGGGTGCTCGCGGCGGCGGAAGGATGTCCCGTCGAAGCGATCACGCTGACGCTGGCCGATTCGGGCGAGGTGGTCTTCCCGCCGGAGGACTGACGGCCGGTCAAGGATGTTCGGGATCGGTGTGCGTGGTGACCGTCACCGCGTACGGCAGCGGCAACTGCATCGGTTTGTCGAACGGATACTTCGATCGGTATGTCAATGGAGCCGGTAGCTACACCGGTTGGTTCGCCGTCACCAACTGGCCGACAAGCGCGAGGTGCAGCCCGGCACGGGCCCCCGGGCTGCACGGCGGAGCTCCCGGCCCCTCAGGCGGTACAGCCGGTGTCGGCGATGACGAACCAGCCCGCCGGTGACTCCCGCAGGGTGTGCGTGACGAACACGTTGTACAGCCCCATGTTCTGCTCCGAGCCGTTGGCGTACACGTAACCGCCGGTCGTGTGCGCCCTGCCCGCCGCCACCTGCGCGTAATTCGTCGCCGTGTAGCAGGCGCCGGTCGCTCCCGAGGTCGTGGTCGCCGTCACCTGGGACGAGACCCCGCCGACCGCGCCCGAGGTGTCGACCGCGGCCACCGTGTAGCGGTACGCGGTCCCGGCGGACAGCCCCGTGTCGGTGAACGCCGTCGACGCGGGCTGGGCGACCTTGCTGCCGTCGCGGTAGACGGCGTACGAGGAGGCTCCCGCGACGGCGCCCCAGGACAGCGAGGCGCTGGTCCCGGTGACACCCGTGACCGTCAGGCCGGAGGGCGCAGGCAGCGGGTCCTCGCCACCACCGCCCGGTGCGCCCTGGTCCAGCCCCCAGAAGACGCCCGTGTGGTAGGTCGAGCAGATCGAGCTCAGGAAGTACGCGGCGGTCCTCCCGCACTGATCGGTTCCGGAGCCCGGGGAGACGGCCAAGCCGTGACCCATGCCGGAGATGGAGTACGTCTCCACGGCCGGCCGCCCGGAGGCGTCGTTGTAGACGCTCCGGGTGGTGTTCCCGGGCAGGGTGGTGGTGCTGGAGGGGGTCTGACCGATGCCCCAGACATCGGTCCACTGGTCACGCAGGGCGGTGGCATTGGCGGGATACACCGTGTAGTCGGACGTGCCCTGCCAGATGGCCACGCGCGGCCACGGACCCGAGTAGCCGGGGTAGGAGCCGCGGACCTTGTCGCCCCACTGGGCGGGGGTCAGCTTCTGCGGGCCGGTCTGGCAGCCGGAAGCGGCCGCCTGACTGGTTGCGCACTGCGCGGGCAGACCGGAGGCCACGGACCCGCCCGCGAACACGTCCGGGTAGGCGGCCAGCAGATCGGCGGTCATTGCGCCGCCCGCCGAGAGCCCGGTGACGTACACCCGGCGGCCGTCCGAGCCGTACTGCTGCTTCGCGTGCTCCACCATCTGCACGACGGAGGCGGCCTCGCCCTTGCCCCTGGTGTCCTCGGCCGGATCGAACCAGCCGAAGCAGGAGAGCGAGTTGTTCGCGGAGGTGGTCTGCGGGAAGACCACGGCGAACTTCCACAGGTCGGCGTATTTCGGCCAGCCCGAGTTGGTGTAGTAGTCGTTCGCCGTCTGCGTGCAGCCGTGCAGGGCGATCACCAGGGGTGCGCCCGTGGGTAGACCGGCGGGGGCGTACTCGTACATCTGCAGATTGCCGGGGTTCGAGCCGAAGCCGGTGACCTGCTGGAGGCCGCCGGCGGCAGCGGCGGACGGGGCTGCCGTCACGGTGCTCAGTGTCGCCGCGACGACACCGAGGACAGCGGTGGACGCGATGCTCCGGAGCAGGCGTCGCAGGATGGATGGGCGCACGGGGCCTCCCTGTTCGGAACGTGCGGACGAGCGGACATACGGACTGCTGCCGGAACCTAGGAGTCCGGGCCGCCCCGGCCCATGGGGCGGGCTGACATCCCTCGGAGCCCGCTGTGTGCGACGCCGCTCTTGCGTCGCTGGTGCTGCGACCGGAAAGGTTTGCCGCGAGCTGTTCCGCCAGGGATTACGGGACAGCCCTTAGCGTCGACGGGAAGCCGGGATTGACATCGAGTGCGCTCGAACATACAGACTCCCGGTCAGCAACGCCCGCACCCGAGACGGGCTGTTGGGAGGGGACAGACATGCGGTACCGCACGATCGGCACGGACCCGAAGAGCCGCCGCGAGGTCAGCGTGCTCAGCCTCGGTGCCATGCTGATGGGCACAGCCACCGACGAGGCGACGTCCTTCGCCATCCTCGACCGGTACGCCGAGGCCGGCGGCACCTTCATCGACACGTCGAACAACTACGCGTTCTGGGTCGACGGCAGCCAGGGCGGGGAGAGCGAGCAACTGCTCGGCCGATGGCGCCGGAGCCGCGGTGTCGGCAACGAGATCGTCATCGCCACCAAGCTCGGTGCCCGGCCGAACGCCCCCGCCACCGGCTTCACCCACGACATCGAAGGGCTTTCGCCGAAGGTGATCCGGGAGTCCGCGGAGCGGAGCCGGGAACACCTCGGTGTCGAGAAGCTGGACCTGCTGTACGCACACGTGCAGGACCGGAGCGTGCCGATGGGCGAGACCGTCGAGGCCTTCGGTGAACTGGTGACCGAAGGGACCGTCGGCCTGTTGGGCGTGAGCAACCACTGGGCGTGGCAGGTGGAGCGGGCCCGGACCCTCGCCGCGGCCGCAGGACTGCCGGGATACGAGGTCCTCCAGTACCACCACAGCTATCTGCGGCAGCGCACGGACCTGCCCGGCCTGCGGTCCCCGGACGGCCAGGAGGGTGTGCTCTCCGGGGACCTGCTCAGCTATCTGCGGGCCGAACCCGCCCTTGTGCCGGTCGCCTACTCGCCGCTCCTGGCCGGTGCCTACGTCCGGGCGGACAAGCCGCTGGGCCCGGAGTTCGACCACCCGGGCACACCGGCCCGGCAGGCGGCGCTGCGGGCGGTGGCCGAGCAGACCGGGGCGACCGTCAACCAGGTGGTCCTGGCCTGGCTCATCGGCGGCGACGTCCCGGTCGTCCCGCTGGTCGGCGCCTCCTCGGTGGCACAGCTGGACGAGAGCCTGGCCGCGGTGGACCTGGAGCTGACGGCGGAGCAGCGGGCGACGCTGGACGCGGCCCACTGAGAGGAGCTCACAGTGCCCGTCGTCGAACCCGGGCCCGACCCGGGCTCGACGACAGGCGCCGACGGGTTCCGCCCCCTGCCTCGCACCATGTACGCCGCCACCATGCCGACACGCGGCGGTGTGTGCACCGACCCCGTGTGACGTGGGCTTCCGCCTCCTTACGGTGACGACCATGGAGACTCCCCAGCGCCCGGAACCCGGGCCCGCACCGCTCACCGTCCCCCCGCCCGTAGACCGGTCCCTCGCCGGCCGTACCGCCCTGGTGACCGGTGCGGCGAGCGGCATCGGACAGGCCTGCGCGCAGGCTCTCGCCGCCGCGGGCGCCCATGTGTACGTCGTGGACAAGGCAGCCGACGCGGCGAAAGAACTGGCGGAGCGGATCGGCGGAACGGCCTGGGTCGTCGATCTGTCCGTGCCCGAGGCGGTGGACTCCCTGCCGGACGACGCGGACCTGGTGGTCAATAATGCAGGGCTGCAGCATGTGGCCCCCGTGCACGAATTCCCGCCGGACCGCTTCGCCCTGATCCACCGCGTCATGGTGGAAGCACCGTTCCGCATCTTGCGCCGCACCCTGCCCGGCATGTACGAACGCGGCTGGGGGCGCGTCGTCAACATCTCCTCCGTCCACGGGCTGCGCGCCAGCCCGTACAAATCGGCATACGTATCGGCCAAGCACGCACTGGAGGGACTCAGCAAGGTGGTCGCCCTGGAAGCAGCACCGCACGGAGTGACCAGCAACTGCGTCAACCCCGGCTACGTACGCACGCCCCTGGTCGAGAACCAGATCGCGGCACAGGCCCGTACCCATGGCATCACGGAGGAGGAGGTGGTGGGCAAGGTGATGCTGGAACGCAGTGCCATCAAGCGCCTGATCGAACCCGAGGACGTCGCCGGGGCGGTGCTCTGGCTGTGCGGGCCGGGTACCTCACACATCACCGGCACCTCCCTTTCCATGGACGGCGGCTGGACCGCCAACTGACCCTCCCGGCTCCCCGCCCCTCCCGACGAACGATGGCCGCCCATGTCTGCACCCACCCCCTCCGCCGCGCCCCACCTGCGCCTCCTCCTCGACCTGCTGGTCGAGGACGCCCCCGCCGAGGCGCTGGGAGCCGTGTCCTCCCAGGCGCGGGCGGCCGGTGTGCCCGCGGGCGAACTCGCCGAGGTGGAGGCGGCCACCGCCACCGCCCTGCGGATCAGGGGCGCCCTGCGCCAGCACCGGCGCCGCGAGCTCCAGCTCACCGCGCTCTTCGACACGGCGGGCGATCTGGCCGCCTCCCGGGATCTGGACGACGTGCTGAAGGCGATCGTCCGGCGGGCCAGGATGCTGCTCGGCACGGACACGGCGTATCTCACGCTCCCCGACGAGGAGGCGGGGGACACCTACATGCGGGTGACCGACGGGTCGGTGTCGGTCCTCTTCCAGCGGCTGCGGCTGGAACTCGGCGAAGGGCTCGGCGGCCTGGTCGCGCAGACCGCGAGCCCGTACGCCACCCCCGACTACCGCACCGACGACCGCTTCCGCCACACCCGCAACATCAACGCCGGGGTCCTCGACGAGGGGCTCGTCGCCATCCTGGGCGTGCCCCTGCTCCTCGGGTCCAGCCGCGGTGGTACGGGGAAGGTCATCGGCGTCCTCTTCGCCGCCGACCGGGCATCCCGCGTCTTCAGCCCCGACGAGGTCGCCCTGCTCTGCTCGCTCGCCGCGCACGCCGCGATCGCGATCGACACCGCCCGCGCCCTCGCCGACACCCGGTCCGCCCTCGCCGACCTCGCCGAGGCGAACGCCGAGCTGGCGGAGGCGAACGCGGCGGTACGCGAGCACTCCGCCGCCATGCAGCGGGCCGAGGAGGCACACGACCGGCTGACCGACCTGGTGCTGCGCGGCGGTGACGTCAAGGACGTCGCGGCGGCCGTCGCCGGGCTGCTGGACTCCCCACTGACCATCCACGACCCGGGCGGGCGCCCGCTGGCGGCCGTCCGGCCCGACGGTGCGGGTCTCGCCGCCGACTCCATGGACGCCGGATGGCTGGTCGAGACCGCCGAGGAGTCCCGCACCGGAGCGCGCGCCGTGCACCGCGACGGCCGGTGGATCTGCGCCGTGCTCGCCGGGCAGGAGCTCCTGGCCAGTCTGGTCCTGCACCAGCACGGCCGGCTCGACGACTCGGACCGGCGGCTCTTCGAACGCGCCGCCGTGGTCACCGGCCTCCTCCTGTTGCTGCGGCGCACGGTCGCCGAGACCGAGAACCGGATCCGCGGCGAGCTGATCAGCGATCTGCTGACCGACGCGGACCGCGACCCCGCCGGACTGGCCGAACGCGGCCGACGCCTCGGCATCGACCTGGACCGCCCGCATCTGCTGCTCGTGGCCGAGGCGGGCGCCCGGGAGAAGCTCTGCGCCGCAGCCCTGCGCTATCTGTTCGGCGGGGACATCCGCGGCGTGAGTGCCGAACACGCGGGAACCGTGGTGCTGTTGATCGGCTGCGAGGCGGACGCGGACCCCGGACCCGATGCGGGGGACGCGGCGCGGGCGGCGGCCGCCCAGCTCGGCCAGCTGGTCCAGGCCCCCGTCACCGTGGCCGCCACCGGTCCGGCCCGGGGGCCTCGGCAGCTCGCCGCCGCGTACGCCGAAGCAGCACGCTGCCTGCGGGCCATGCGGGTCCTCGGCCGTACCGGCGAAGGCGCCTGCGTCGACGAACTCGGCTTCCTCGGCGTGGTGCTGGGCAACGCGCAGGACGTCGACGGTTTCGTCACAGCGACGCTGGGACCCCTGCTGCGGTACGACGCCCAGCGCGGCACCCACCTCGTACGCACGCTGAGCGCCTACTTCGGCTCCGGCGGCAGTCTCATCCGCGCCAAGGACGAACTCCACGTCCACGTCAACACGGTGGTTCAGCGGCTGGACCGGATCCAGGTGCTGCTCGGCCGCGACTGGAACGAGCCCGACCGGGCGCTGGAACTTCAACTGGCGTTGCGGCTGAACCTGTTGTCGGGCGGTCAGGAGCGGTAGCCGACCGATCGGCCGGCTACCGCTCCGTACTCAACTGCCGCACGGACTCGGTATGTTCGAGAGTGCCACCAGTCGTGCGGCGATCTCCCGTGCGCCGGTGTCCCCGGTGAGCACGGTGTAGTGGTTGACGTCCGGCACCGCGACCGGCTCCAGCAGGGTGCCGGAGAGGTCGGCGGCCACCAGCCGCTGCTCGTCGTACAGTCCCTGCGGCTCGTCCATCAGACCGCGCGCCGCCCACAGCAGCGTCGCCGGCGCCGGCAACTTCCTTACCGCCGACAGGACGTCGTCGTCGAAGAGACCGATCCCGTCGGTGCGCACCGCCTCGATCCGGCACGTCGAGTGCATCGCCGGTTCGTCGCCCGTCAGATCGCGCTGGATGTACGCGTCCACCTCGGGCGACCAGGCGTCCCCGGCGAACGCGGGATGCGCCTGCCAGAACTCCCGGTAGGCGGCCCGGTCGGGGAACGTCATCGACAGCCGGTCCATGGCCGGGCCGATCACCGCCGTCATCAGTTCGTCCGGGGAGAGATGGGTGGGGGCGGGGAAACCGATCCCACCGTCGACGAGCAGCAGCGGACCGAACCGGTCCGGATGCCGTACGGCGGCCAGCGCCGCCACGAACGCGCCCATCGAGTGACCGGCCAGCACCACCCGGTCCAGGCCGAGCACCCCGGTCAGGGCCGCGATGTCATCGGCGTGCACCGCGATGCCGTACGGTCCGGGCAGCCCGGAGCTTCCGGCCCGGCCGCGCAGGTCCGGGGCGACCAGCGTGACCTGGCCGGCCAGCAGCCGCGCCACCGTGCCCCAGGAGAGCGCGTTGGCCGTGATGCCGTGCAGGGCGACGACCACCGGCGCGTCGGGCTCCCGGGCCGGCCAGCGCAGGGCGGCCAGCTCGCCCCCGGCCACCGGGACACGTATCTCCTCGTACGCGGTCATGAGCGCCGGTCCTCCTTCTGGGCGGGTACGCCCTCACTGGTCGCACGGAGTACGGAACGTATCCGGGACGGCAGCCGTGCCAGCCCGCCCGGCAGAAGATGGACCACGGCCACGAACACCACACCGAGCAGGAACAGCGGCTGGGAGAGCGGTACCCGCAGTACCGCGGGAAGGTCGGCGACCGCACCCGATCCGGCGAGATCGCCGAGCCGGTGGTCGGCCCACGTGTAGAGGATGCCGCCGACCATCGGTCCCCAGCGGGTGCCCGAGCCACCCAGCACCACCATCACCAGCAGCGACAGCGTGAAGTCCGACGTCGTCGTCTGCGGGGTGGAGCCGCCGGTGAGCAGCAGATGGACGAGCCCGCCGAGCGCGGCCAGCGCACCGGCCAGGACGAACGCCGTCAGTTTGAACCCGTACGGCTTCAGCCCCAGCACCTCCACCCGGCGCTCGTTCTCCTTGATGCCCTCCCAGACCCGCCCCGTCGGCGAGTGGACCGCCCAGTGGACGACGGCCAGCGTGAGGACGAGATAGCCGAGCGCGACCCAGTACAGGTTCGCCGTGTGCTCGATGCCCACGAGCCCGGACGGCAGCAGCTCGGCGGGCGCGGCCCGACCCTCCTCGCCGCCGGTGAAGCCACGGGGGTTGCGGGAGACGAGGATCGAGCCCGCCTGGGCGAAGGCCAGCGTCACCATGGAGAAGCCGATGCCGGTGACGCGCAGGCTCACCGATCCCAGCACCAGCGCGAGCGCGATCCCGAAGCAGACGCCGACCGGCGCGGAGACGGCGAACGGCAGTCCGGCCTCCAGCATGATGGTGTTGGTGGCGTAGCTGCCCGCCGCGAAGTACAGGGCATGCCCGAAGGAGAGCAGCCCGGTCCGGCCGAGCAGTAGGTCGTAGCCGGTGGCCAGGGCGCCGAACAACAGGCAGGTGGCGAGGAGTTGCAGGCTGCCCGGACTGCCCAGCGGGCCGTCGAGCAGTCCCGGCAACGGCAGGGCGCTGTACGGTGCGACGATCAGCAGCACCAGCACCACGGCCGGCCACCAGCGCAGCAGCCGCGCCGTGTTCGCGCGCACCGGTGCGTCGGACGGTGCCGCCGGTGTTCCGCTCGTGCGGTCGGGTGTCCCGGTCACGGTGCTCACGCGAGCCTCCCGGTCAGTCCGCGCGGCCGTACGAGCAGCAGCGCGGCGAGCAGGACGACGACGGCCAGGTCGCCGAGGCCCGCTGCGGTGTAGTAGTTGGCGAACTGCTGGACGAGGCCGATCACGACGGACGCCACGGCGGCGCCGGTCACCGAACCCATGCCCCCGGTGACGACCACGACGAACGCGAAGATCAGCAGCGAGGTGCCCTGCCGGGGGTCGACCGAGCCGAAGTACAGCCCGCCGAGCGCCCCGCCGAGCGCGGCGGCGCAGCCGCCGATCGCGAAGACGAGCGTGAACGCCTTGCGGACGTCGATGCCGAGCGCGGTCACCATCGCCCGGTCCTCGACCCCCGCCCGTACGACCAGTCCGTGCCGGGTCCGCCCGAGGAAGAGCCGCAGCGCGATCAGCACCACGACCGCAGCCGCGATCAGCACCAGCCGGTTGACCGGGACCTCCGCGCCCAGCAGGGAGAACGTGCCGGACAGCGCCTCGGGCCCGGGGAAGGTCCGGGCGTCCGAGCCCCAGATGCCCGACAGCAGCGCCGGGACGGCGAGCCCCACCCCGACCGTGGCGAGCACCTGCTCGCGCGGCCGGGTGTAGAGCGGGCGGACGACGGTGAGTTCCAGCAGCACAGCGGCGGCGGTGCCCACCGCCGTACCGAACAGGACCGCGAGGACGAAGCCCGCACCGCCGGGGCCCGCGCCCGGCAGATGGCCGGACGCCGCCCACCAGGTGCCGTAGGCGCCGATGGAGAGCAGCGCCCCGTGCGCGAAGTTGAGCACGTCCATCAGACCGAAGATCAGCGAAAGCCCCGACGCGATCAGGAAGTAGAGCGCCCCCAGACCGAGTCCGGTCATGGTGAGCAGCACAAGGGTGGACATCAGGAATCTTCCTCCGCGTTCCGGGAAGGCACGTGGGCGGCCGGACCGTGCCCCACGCCCAGCAGCCGGCGCGCCGCCTCGGCGTCGCCCAGCAGCTCACCGGCCGGCCCCTGATGGGCGGTCCGGCCGTCGGCGAGCACCGTGCAGTGCGCGGCGAGGCGCCGTACGACGGCGAGGTTCTGCTCCACGAGCAGCACCGGCACCGCCTCGGCGGCTCGCTCCAGCACCTCGGCGACCTCGGTGACCACCTTGGGCGCCAGACCCTTGGTGGGCTCGTCCGCGATGATCAGCCGGTTTCCGTTGAGGAGAGTGCGTCCGATGGCGACCATCTGCTGCTGCCCGCCGGACAGCGTCCCGGCCAACTGGCGCTCCCGGCGTTTCAGTTCGGGGAAGAGCTCATGGACGAGGGGGTACGCCGGTGCGCCCGCCCCGCGCCGCTCGGCCAGCCGCAGGTTCTCCGCCACGGTCAGTCCGGCGAAGATGCCGCGGTCCTCGGGGGCGTAACCGATGCCCCGTCGTACCAGCGTGTGGGTGGGCAGCTCCACGGTCTCCTCACCGTCGAGCCGGACGCTTCCGGTGCGCGGGACGAGGCCGAGGACGCCGCGCACGGTCGTGGTCTTCCCGGCACCGTTGCGGCCGAGGAGCGCGGTCACCCCGTGGCGGGCGACATCGAGGTCCACGCCGTGCAGGATGTGCCGTCCGCCGATGAGAACCCGCAGGTCCCGTACGGCGAGCAGGGTCTCCGTCGTCACAGCCCCTCCCCGAGGTATGCCTGCTGCACGGTCGGGTCGGCGGTCACGGCCTCGGGGGTGTCCAGCGCCAGCAGCCGGCCGTGGTGCATCACGGCCAGCCGGTCGGCCAGCCCCAGCAGTACGTCCATGTGGTGCTCGACCATGAGGACGGTGCGGCCCTCGTCCCGGTGCAGGGTGCGGATCAGTTCGGTGAGCGCGGGGACCTCCTCCGCGCTCACCCCGGCCATCGGTTCGTCGAGCAGCATCAGCCGCGGCTCGCCCACGAGCAGCACCGCCAGCTCCAGCTTCCGCTTCTCGCCGTGCGACAGCTCGGACGCCAGCGCCCGTGCGCGGTGGCCGAGTCCGGTGCGCTCCAGCACGCCGCGCACCTCGTCGGTGTACGGGGAGGCGCGCCGCCACACGCGGTACGAGCCGCCCCCGGCGGCCTGGGCGGCCAGCCGGACGTGGTCGGCCACGCTCATCCCCGGCCACAGACTGGACGTCTGGAACGTCCGGCCGATCCCGCGCCGGGCCCGGACGTGCGCGGGACGGCCGGTCAGGTCCGTACCGTCCAGCGCGAGGGTGCCGGAGGTGGCTGTCGTCAGCCCGCTGATCAGATTGAACAGCGAGGTCTTGCCGGCCCCGTTGGGGCCGATGAAGGCCAGGAACTCGCCCTCGCGGACATCCAGGGTGATGTCCTCGACGATGGTCGCCCCACCGACGCCCCAGCCCAGTCCGGCCAGTTGAAGCACGGGGGCGGCGGAGTGCGCCGCGCTCCCGTGATCCGTCGTGATGTCAGGTGCTGCCACCGGTCAGCCCGCCGAGGGCTTCGCGGGCGGCGCCACCTTGTCCATCGGCTCGGTGGTCACCAGCTCCGGCTTCGCGGCGGCGCCCTTCCCGGTCAGCTTCGCCACGAACATCGGCTGCAGCAGCGCGTGGTCCTCGGCGCGGATCTGCTCCTTGCCCTTCACCCCGTCGAAGCTCCAGCCCTCCAGGGCCTTCGCCATGGCGGCGGGATCGGTGGCGCTGCCCTCCTCCACGGCGTGCACGATCATCTGGGCCGCGGTGAAGCCGTCGGGGGTGAACAGATCAGGGGTGCCGCCCGCCTTGGCCACCGCGTCCAGCATGGCCTTCTCCACGGCGTTGCCGCCGCCCGCGCCGGGGAAGTAGTGCGCCAGGAACGAGACCTTGGAACCCGCCGCGCCGAAGACCGGGTACGAGGCGGTCCCGGCCAGCCCGGTGACCACCTTGGAGGCGCTCGGCACCCCCTGCTGGTCCAGGGCGGTCCACAGTGCGGGGGCGGTGGAACCGGCCCAGGCGACGAAGACCAGATCGGGACCGGCGGCCTTCACCTGCCGCGCGAACGGGGTCAGGTCCGTGGCGCTCGGCGGGGCCAGCACGGAACCCACCTTCGCGCCCTGGCCGCCGAGCACGGCCTTCACCGCGGCGACGTTGGCCTGGCCGAACGTGGTGTCCTGGGCCAGCACGGTGACCTTCTTGCCCTTGGCCCCGCCGAGCATCGCCCCGGCGGTGAGGATGTCCTGGTAGGACTGCCGGCCGGAGCGGAACGTGTAGGCGTTGATCCCGGTCACGGCGTCGGTGGCCGCGGGCCCGCTGACGTACAGCACTTTGTTCTGCGCGGCGAGCGGCGCCATCTGCAGGGCGACCCCGGAGTCCGTGGTCCCGGCCAGTACCTTGTAGCCCTTGCCGATCAGGTTCTTCGCCGCGGCCACCGCCTTGCCGGGGTCGCCCGCGTCGTCCTGCTCGGTGACCTCGATGCGGTGCCCGGCCACTTTGCCGGTGCCCTTCGTCGCGTAGTCCAGACCCGCCATGAAGCCGTCGCGGTACTGCTTCCCGTAGGCCGCGAGCAGCCCGGTCCGGGAGTAGACCAGCCCCACGTCGATGGTCTGGTCCTTCGCGCCCTTGCCGGACGCGGTGTCAGCCTCGCCCGCCTTGCCGGCGGCGGTGCAGCCGGTCAGCAGGACGCCGGCGGCGGCCAGCGTGGCGAGTGCGGAGAGAGATCTGCGGTGGGCGGTGCCTGTGGCTCTGCGACGCATGGTGACCGGCTCCTCGGCGGGATTCCTGTGATGTCGCCGAACCGTATGAACCCCGCGCCGCCGTCGACATGGTGCAGGGGCCCCCACCTGAGGCGGTGCACATGTGGGGGTCGCACATGGGCCGGAGCCGGGGGCAGGGTGGCGCGGCCCGGGAGGACCGCGCCCCGTCACCGCCGCGCCATCCGCCCGGGCGGATGTCCGTCGGCGATGTCAGACGCCGCTGGCCGCCTGGATCGTGGCCACGAGGAACCCGAGGCAGGCGAAGGCGCAGCCGATGATCCCCATCACCATTCCGGCGGTCGCCTGGCCGCGGGCGCCGCCCTCGCCGCGGTCCGCCATGCGGCGGGCCGAGACACCCAGGCACAGGGCGATGATCGGCGCCACGATCGGGACGAGCAGCAGTCCGACGATGCCGAGCACCATCGAGGCAGTCGCCTTGCCGGTGGGCAGCGCGGCGCCCGTGGGGTATGCGTAGCCGTAAGGGGCCTGGGCGCCTACGCCGTACCCCGGCGCCGTCCCGGGGTGGACGCCCTGGTTCTGCTCGTCCGCCGTGCCGCGTGCCATGCCTGACTCGTCAGCCATGTCTTCCTCTCCATCGATGCTGGTCAGGTTCATGTTAGGAGAGATTCGAGGGCGCCCTGCACGGAGATGTGAGGGGTATGTGGTCGGCAGGTGACGCCTCGGGGCAGGTCTGCCTGGGGCCGTCCGCGGCTGATGACGGGCCGGCCCTCAGGGGGCGTCCGGAGCCGTCACGTCGATCAGCCGGCACACCGTCTCGATGTCTATCTTCACCTGCGCGATCGACGCCCGCCCCGACAGCCAGGTGATCAGCGCCGAGTGCCAGGTGTGCTCGATGACCCGGACCGCGGACAGCTGCTCCGGCGTCGGGTGCTGGAGTCCCATCGAGTCCAGGATGATTGCGGTCGTGATCCGCGAGACGGTGTCCACCTCGGGACTGACGCTGCGGTCCGCAAAGGTCAGCGCACGCACCATCGCATCCGCCAGATGCGGTTCGCGCTGCATGGCGCGGAACGCCCGCATCAGGGTGTCGGCGACGCGCGCCGCCGCGTCGTCCCCGGCCGGGGGGCGCTTGCGCAGCGTCCCGTGCATGTGCTGGAGCTGGTCCTGCATGGTGGCGACCAGGAGGTGGATCTTGGAGGGGAAATACCGGTACAGCGTGCCCAGGGCGACCCCGGCGGCCTCCGCCACCTCACGCATCTGCACCGCCTCGAAACCGCCCCTGCTGGCGAGCTGGGCGCTGGCGTGCAGAATGCGACGACGGCGGGCCTCCTGCCGTTCCGTCAGGGGCGGCGATGCCGGCTTGGCTTCCGCTGTCATGTGTCCCCATCCATGGCTTCTGTCCGCAACCGGGGGAGGCGTCTGGGCCCCGGCGGCGCACAGCATGCCAGGGTGCCCGGTGGTGGCGCGAATCACCTGATCCGGCCGTTGCGTCGACGCTACCTGCCGGTAGATTCGTAGCTCATTGAACGATCCAGTCTGAAACTTGTTCTAGATTAGCGCGAGCGGTTACGCTCCGGCGAACACGCAGTGAGAAGGGGGCCGAGTGTGACCGCTGAGGCCATAGAAGCGGGCCCTCGCACGGGCGGCCACGCGTCGGGCAGCACCGACGGGCGACCCCTGCGCATCGCACTTCTCACCTACAAGGGCAACCCGTTCTGCGGCGGTCAGGGTGTGTACGTACGCCACCTCGGCCGCGAGCTCGCCCGCCTCGGCCACAGCGTCGAAGTGATCGGCGCCCAGCCCTATCCCGTACTCGACGAGGGCGTCCCGCTCACCGAGTTGCCGAGTCTGGATCTCTACCGCCAGCCCGACCCGTTCCGCACGCCCGGACGCGGCGAGTACCGGGACTGGATCGACGCCGCCGAGGTCGCCACCATGTGGACCGGCGGCTTCCCGGAACCGCTCACCTTCAGCCTCCGCGCCCGCCGCCATCTCGCCGCGCGCCGAGGCGAGTTCGATGTCATCCACGACAACCAGACTCTCGGGTACGGGCTGTTGGCGGATCTCGGCGCCCCGCTCGTCACCACCATCCACCACCCCATCACCGTCGACCGGCAGCTGGAACTGGACGCCGCCGACAGCCGTCGCCGCCGCGCCTCCGTGCGCCGCTGGTACGCCTTCACCCGTATGCAGAAGCGGGTCGCGCGCCGGCTGCCGTCGGTCCTCACCGTCTCCGGCTCCTCCAAGCAGGAGATCGTCGACCACCTCGGGGTGCGGCAGGACCGGATCCATGTCGTGCACATCGGTGCGGACACAGACCTGTGGTCGCCCGACCCGAAGATCGCCGAGGTGCCGGGCCGGATCGTCACCACCTCCAGCGCCGACGTCCCGCTGAAGGGCCTCGTCCACCTCGTCGAGGCGCTCGCCAAGCTCCGTACCGAGAACCCGCAGGCGCACCTCGTGGTCGTCGGCAAGCGGGCCGAGGACGGACCGGTCGCGCAGGCCATCGAGCGGTACGGACTCCAGGACGCCGTGGAGTTCGTCAAGGGCATCAGCGACGCCGAACTCGTCGACCTGGTGCGGAGCGCCGAGATCGCCTGTGTCCCGTCGTTGTACGAGGGATTCTCACTGCCCGCCGCCGAGGCCATGGCCACCGGCACCCCGCTCGTCGCCACCACCGGCGGGGCGATCCCCGAGGTGGCCGGCCCGGACGGCGAGACCTGCCTGGCCGTGCCGCCCGCCGACGCCGGGGCGCTGGCCGCCGCACTCGCACGGCTGCTGGGCGACCCGGAACTGCGGGCCCGGCTCGGCGCCGCGGGCCGCGAACGGGTGCTGTCCCGGTTCACCTGGAAGCAGGCGGCCATCGGCACCGCGGAGCTCTACCGGCAGGCGATCGCCGCCCGCGCAGCCACCACGCACTCCGGCGGCCGTCGGTGACCCCGACGCCCGTACACGCCGTCCCTGCTCCCTGACCCCCCTCGACCCCCGACCGCGAAAGCAGGCATTCGTGCTGACCGTGGACTTCACCCGCTTCCCGCTCGCCGCAGGCGACCGAGTGCTCGATCTGGGCTGCGGCGCCGGACGCCACGCCTTCGAGTGCTACCGGCGCGGCGCCCAGGTGGTGGCACTCGACCAGAACGGCGAGGAGATCCGCGAGGTCGCGAAGTGGTTCGCGGCGATGAAGGAGGCCGGCGAGGCCCCCGAGGGTGCCACCGCCACCGCGATGGAGGGCGACGCGCTCAACCTGCCGTTCCCCGACGAGTCCTTCGACGTCGTCATCATCTCCGAGGTGATGGAGCACATTCCCGACGACAAGGGCGTGCTCGCCGAGATGGTCCGGGTCCTCAAGCCCGGCGGCCGGATCGCCATCACCGTGCCGCGGTACGGCCCCGAGAAGATCTGCTGGACGCTCTCCGACGCGTACCACGAGGTCGAGGGCGGTCACATCCGCATCTACAAGGCCGACGAACTGCTGGGCAAGATCCGCGGCGCCGGTCTCAAGCCGTACGGCACCCACCACGCCCACGCCCTGCACTCGCCGTACTGGTGGCTGAAGTGCGCGTTCGGAGTCGGCCGCGACGGCGAGGACGCAGCGCTCCCGGTCCGCGCGTACCACAAGCTGC
The DNA here is from genome assembly GCF_042801455.1 of Streptomyces sp. NPDC057565. Lineage (NCBI taxonomy): Bacteria > Bacillati > Actinomycetota > Actinomycetes > Kitasatosporales > Streptomycetaceae > Streptomyces > Streptomyces sp. NPDC057565. Next base: position 61,938 of record NZ_JBHVFU010000003.1, read on the forward strand.
TGGTCTGGGACATCATGAAGAAGCCGGCCGTCACCCGGGTCGCCGAGCAACTGCTCAACCCGGTCGTCGGCAAGAGCTTCGTCGCCTACGCCACCAAGCCGCACCTGCCCAGGGCCGCCGCCGCGGACGACCTCTCGAAGGCCGAGGCGTGACCACTCCCGAGCAGACCGAACACCTTGTGCTGCCCGGAGTGCTCACCGCCGAGCAGGCCACCGAGACCGTCGAGGCTCTGCTCGCCGTGCAGTGCGAGGACGGCGCGCTGCCCTGGTTCCGCGGTCACCACCTGGACCCGTGGGACCACACCGAGGCCGCCATGGCCCTTGACGCCGCGGGTGAGCACGCCGCGGCGGAACGCGCCTACGACTGGCTGGCCCGGCACCAGAACAAGGACGGCTCCTGGTACGCCGCCTACCACGACGGCGACCCGGAGCGGCCGACCGACCGGGGCCTGGAGTCCAACTTCTGTGCGTACGTGGCGGTCGGCGTCTGGCACCACTATCTCGCCACCGGCGACGACGCGTTCATCGACCGGATGTGGCCGACCGTCTACGCGGCCGTCGAATTCGTCCTGCGGCTCCAGCAGCCCGGCGGCCAGATCGGCTGGAAGCGCGAACCCGACGGAACCCCGGTCGACGACGCCCTGCTGACCGGCTGCTCCTCCATCCACCAGGCGCTGCGCTGTGCACTCGCCATCGCCGAGCAGCGCGAAGAGCCGCAGCCCGACTGGGAGTTGGCGACCGGTGCGCTCGCGCACGCGATCCGCAACCACCCCGAGCGCTTCCTCGACAAGAGCCACTACTCGATGGACTGGTACTACCCGGTCCTCGGCGGCGCGCTCACCGGAACGGCCGCCAAGGAACGGATCGAGGAAGCCTGGGACCGATTCGTCGTCCCCGGCCTCGGGGTCCGCTGTGTGGTGCCCAACCCCTGGGTGACCGGCGGCGAGAGCTGCGAACTCGCCCTGGCGCTCTGGGTGATGGGTGAGTCCGACCGGGCGTTGGAGATCCTCCAGTCCATCCAGCACCTGCGCGCCGAGGGCGGCATGTACTGGACCGGATACGTCTTCGAGGGCAACCGGGCGTTCTGGCCGGAGGAGCACACCACCTGGACCGCCGGCTCGCTGCTGCTCGCGGTGGCTGCCCTGGGGGGCGACGAGGCGACCACTGCGGTCTTCAGCGGCGAACGGCTGCCCAAGGGGCTGGAACCGGACTGCTGCGGCGAGGCTTCGCGCACCTGACGGTCTGCTCGGACCACTGAGCGGGTCCTCGCCGGCAGGTCAGTAGCGGCGGATGTGGCTCGCCACCGCATGTCCGACGAAGAGGTAGACGGCGGCGGCGAGGCCGTATCCGGCGACGACCCGTGCCCACGCCTCGTCGAACGTGAACAGGTCGTACGACCAGCCGGCCAGCCAGCGGGCCGCGCCCCTGACGAAGTCCACCAGGTCGTTGGCCCGGTTCGCGTCCAGGAGGTACATCAGGATCCACAGGCCGATGATGGCGGCCATGACGTCGGCCACGACGGCTATGACACGTGCGGCGGTGCTGCTTCTCGTGCCTTTTCCAGGTGACATGAACACCGGGTTGCCGCTTTCCCCGGCCCGAAACCCGGACGGCGCCTCCCGAGTGGCGCGGCACCCGGGCCGGGATGAGCCTGGCCGGGAGTGCCGGACCGCGTCATTCACCCGCAGAACCCACCGTGTGCCCGTTCAGGGAGGCCCGCTGTGCCCCGTTCCGTACCGCTCCGCCGTCTGTTCGTGGCGTTGCTGCTGTCCTGCACCGTGCTGGTGGGCGCCACCGGGTGCGGCGGGGGCTCCAGCAGCAGTTCGAGTTCCTCCCCGACCCCGAGCGGTACGGCGTCGCCGGAGAAGCAGAAGCTCGCGAAGACGCGGTTCGTCGCCAACGCGGGGCTCGCGGCGGGTGCCACGTATCAGTGGATCGTCAAGCCGTACCGTGCGGGCAAGTTCAAGACGGGCGCCGACGGGCGGAAGACCGCACTGGTCAAGGCGGGGCTCGCGGGCGTGTTCGCGTACAACCGGCTCAAGGCGGCGGCGGACAACGCCAAGGGCGACCCGCTGCTGTCGCAGGCGGTCGCGCCGCTGACGGCGGGCATCGCATCCCTCAAGGGGCTCGGGGCCAAGCTCCGCACGGGCGAGGCGGGCGCAGGGGACGTCAGTGCCTTCGAGAACGTCATCAACGGCGTCAAGGACGCGGGCAAGAGCGCGGGCGCCGAGGTGAAGGACAAGGTGCCGTCCACGTCCCAGCTCGGCGGATAACCGGATGTGGGCTGCGAGGAGGCCGCATTAGGGTGCCGCCATGACGCTTCTGGCACATGATCGCTACTGCGACGAAATCGTCCGGCAGACCGATGAGTTGAGGGCGGCGCTCAAGGGCGCGGACCTCGACGCGCAAGTCCCGACCTGCCCCGACTGGACGCTGCGCGATCTCGCCGTGCACGTCGGCGGCGCCCACCGCTGGGCCGGCGAGATCGTCCGCACCCGGGCGACCGGGCAAGTCCCGGACGAACAGGTGCCGGAGTTCACGCCGGACGGCGACGACCCGGCCGTGCTGGACGCCTGGCTGGCCGACGGGGCGGAGAAGACGGCTGACGTGCTGCGCGACGCAGGTCGTGACCGGCAGGTCTGGAGCTGGTCGTGGGACAGGAGCGCCGGGTTCTGGGCGCGACGCATGGTGCACGAGACGGTCGTCCACCGCGCCGACGCGGTGCTCGCCGTGCGGGCCGGCTACGCGGTGGCGCCCGAGCTGGCGGCCGACACGATGGACGAGTGGCTGGAGATCGTCGCCTTCGCCCAGTCCCAGGGGGACCCGGAGGCCGCGGAGCTCCGGGGGGCCGGCCGGTCCCTCCACTTCCATGCCACGGACGTGCCCGGGGCGGAGTGGCTGATCGAGTTCGGCGAGGACGGGTTCACCTGGCGGCGGGCGCACGAGAAGGCGACCGTCGCGGTGCGCGCGCCGCTGACGGACCTGATGCTGCTGATCAACCGGCGGCTGGACGTGGACAGCGGGCGGGCCGAGGTGCTCGGGGACCGGGAGTTGCTGGACTTCTGGCTGGAGCGGGCGACGTTCCGCTGAGGGGGGCGCTCAGGCGCTGTTGAGGTCTGCCAGTACGCGCAGGGTGTGCGGGTCCGGTGCCGTGACCAGCAGGTCGGTCACCGGCCCCTTCCGCCACAACTCCAGCCGTTCCGCGATCCGTTCACGCGGGCCGACGAGCGAGATCTCATCGGCGAACGCGTCCGGCACGGCCAGCACCGCCTCCTCCTTGCGGCCTTGCAGGAACAGCTGCTGGATCCGCCGCGCCTCCTCCTCGAAGCCCATCCGTGCCATCAGATCGGCGTGGAAGTTGCGGGCGGCGTGTCCCATCCCGCCGATGTAGAAGCCGAGCATCGCCTTCACCGGCAGCAGGCCTTCCGTGACATCGTCACAGACGTGCGCGCGGGCCATCGGCGCGATCATGAAGCCGTCGGGGAGCCCGGTCAGCGACGCCTCGTACACATCGGTCCGCAGCGGCGACCAGTACAACGGCAGCCAGCCGTCCGCGATCCGGGTCGTCTGCGCGATGTTCTTCGGGCCTTCGGCCCCCAGCAGTACGGGCATCCCGGCCCGCAGCGGATGGGTGATCGGCTTCAGCGGTTTGCCGAGCCCGGTCGCGTCCGGACCGGTGTACGGATGGGAGTGGAACCGCCCGTCCAGCTCAACAGGGGCCTCGCGCCTCAGTACTTGCCGGATGACCTCGACGTACTCGCGGGTGGCGGTCAGCGGGCTCCTCGGGAACGGGCGCCCGTACCAGCCCTCCACCACCTGGGGCCCTGACAGCCCGAGCCCGAGCATCATGCGGCCGCCGGAGAGGTGGTCGAGGGTCACTGCGTGCATGGCCGTCGCGGTCGGGGTGCGTGCCGCCATCTGCGCAATGCCGGTGCCCAGCCGGATGCGGGAGGTGTGCGCAGCGATCCAGGCCAGCGGGGTGAAGGCGTCGGAGCCCCAGGCCTCCGCCGTCCACACCGAGTCGTAGCCCAGCCGTTCCGCCTCGCGGGCGAGGTCCAGGTGGGCGGGGTTCGGGCCGCGGCCCCAGTAGCCGAGAGCGAGTCCGAGCCGCATACCGGTCCCTCCAGCCATACAGAACTGACGATACATCAGATTGCTTTGTGCGGACGGAGATTACGGCAGCGGCCCCCCGCCCGGAAGAGGCGAGGGGCCGCGGAGCGGGAGTGCTGTCAGCCGCGCTGGATGCCCGTGGTGTCCTGCAGAACGCCACGACGGCCGTCCTGGGTCTGGGCGATGAGGCCCGGACCGCGCTGCTCGACCGCGAGGTACCAGGTGCCCGGCGCCAGTTCGGCGATCGGGCTCGGCGAACCGTCCTCGCCGTACAGCGGACGGGCCACCGGCACGGCGAACCAGAACGGCGCGAAGTCACCGGCCTGCGCGGCGCCGCCCTGCGGGGCCTGCTGCGCCTGGGCGGGGTCGGGCTGACCGGGCTGCGGCTGGGCACCGTACGGCTGGGGCTGACCCGGCTGCGCACCGTACGGCTGCTGCTGGGCACCCGGGTAGCCGTACCCCTGGCCGGGCTGCGGCTGGCCGCCGTACGGCGCCTGCGCGGGCTGCGGACGCGGGGCGCCCATCAGGGGCGCCTTCAGCGTGGGGACCAGCGGGGTGGCGACCGCGCCGCCGGCCAGCACGAGCGAGCCGATCAGGCCGAGGATGAGACCGGCACCGGCGTCGACCTGGCCGAGGTCGATGATCGTCCAGAAGATGTTCCACGCGGTGAAGACCGTGGCCGCGACACCGAACTGGCCGAGGTCCAGGCCGACGACCTTGCGGGGCTGGGGCTGCGAACGGGAGAGCACGATCAGTGCCGCACCGATCACCCCGACCAGGTAGACGCCGATCGCATTGCCCAGCGAGTCCCAGGCGTTCGGCGCGTCGACGCCGAGGCCGTTGTAGGAGAAGAAATCGAGGAAAGAGGCGATGAACAGCACCACCGCTGCTCCGATCACCACGCCATCGCCTCTAGTGAGCGAGCGGATATTCACGTGAAGGTCCTTAGTCGGTCGTCTCGTCGGGGCGGTCGTCGCTGCCGCCGGTACGGCGGGCACGGCACGAAGCTCGGGGGCGGCTCCCCATCGTACGGATGAATCTATCGTCTGCCAGGGCGGGTTGTGCCCTGGCCCGGACCTTGGACGGTCATCCCCCTGAATAACCCTGCATAACCACCGCACAACCACCGCATAATCAGGGCTCCTCTTACCCGCGCAGGTAGGAACTGATGCCATCCGCAATGCCCTGTGCGGCCTTCTGGCGCCAGCCCGCGCTGGTGAGCAGGGCGGCGTCCTTCGGATCACGCATATTGCCGCACTCGATGAACACCTTGGGCACCGTGGACAAATTGAGTCCGCCCAGATCCTTACGGGTGTCCAACCCCGTATTGCCGCCCACATAATTGGAAGGCGCACTTCCGGTAGCCCGGACGAAGAGGCCGGCGATCCGGGTGCCGAGTTCGCGCGACGGTTCGACGATTTTCGAGGTGTCCGCAGCCCCGCCGCGCACGAGTGCGGGAAGGATCACATGGAAGCCGCGGTTGCCGACCGCGGAACCGTCCGCGTGCACCGACACGACCGCATCGGCCCCGGCGCGGTTGCCGATCCGGGCCCGCTCGTCGACACACGGCCCGTACGGGCGGTCGTTGTCGTACGTGAGGACCACCTCGGCGCCCTGCGCCTGCAGCAGTGCCCGCAGCCGGTGCGCCACATCGAGGGTGAACTCGGCCTCGGCGTAACCCGAGTCGGTGGACGTACCGGTGGTGTCGCACTCCTTGTGCGCGGTGCCGATGTCCACCTGGCGCCCGATCTCGCGGGTGTGCTCGTGGTTGCGCGGATTGTGCCCGGGGTCGATCACGACCGTCTTCCCCGACAGCGGCCCGGACACCGTGCGGCTCGCGGACTTCGACGAGGAGGGCGGCACCGAGGTCGCCCTCGCCGACGGATTGCCCTTGGCGGGCGAAGGCGACAGGGACGGCGGGGACGACGTGCCACCACCGCCCTCGCGCGGCTGCGCCGCCGCTCCGCCGCCGCTGCCACCCCCACAGCCCGCGATCAGGCACACGCAGCCCAGCGCGGCAGCGGCGAGCAGGGTCCGGCGACGCCGCGCGGGGCGCGGGGTGGGAGAAAAGCTGGTGTCGTACGGCACGTCGCGATGCTATCCGGCGGCTCAGATCCCCGTTCCGGTACGGCGCAGGACGCGCAGCGAGTCCGTGACCGACACCTCGGTGAACGCCCCGGACTCCAGCGCCCGCAGATACACCCGGTACGGCGCCTGACCACCGTGCGCGGGGTCGGGGAACACGTCGTGGATCACGAGCAGTCCGCCCTCGGCGACATGCGGTGCCCAGCCCTCGTAGTCGCCGTTCGCATGCTCGTCGGTGTGCCCGCCGTCGATGAAGACGAAGCCGAGCTGCCCGCCCCAGACGGCCGCGACCTGCGGGGACCGCCCTACGAGCGCCACGACGTGGTCTTCGAGGCCCGCCGCGTGCAGCGTGCGGCGGAAGGTCGGCAGCGTGTCCATCCGGCCGACCTCCGGGTCCACGACGGTCGGGTCGTGGTACTCCCAGCCGGGCTGCTGCTCCTCGCTGCCGCGGTGATGGTCGACAGTGAGTGCGGTCACACCGGCCGCCCGGGCGACGTCGGCGAGCAGGATCGTGGACCGCCCGCAGTACGTCCCGACCTCCAGCAGCGGCAGACCGAGCGCGGCGGCGTCGGTGGCGGCCGCGTGGAGGGCGAGCCCCTCGACCACCGGCATGAAGCCCTTGGCCGCCTGGAAGGCGGCGAGAATCTCCGGCTCGGGCTCGGCGGCCACGGGGTTCCTCCTGGTCGTACGGGAATGAAACGGCGCCTCATCGTGCCGTACGGGCCGGTCGGCGCCGTCGGCGGGGTGGCTTGTGCCGGCCGGGCCGACACCTGGTGCGGCCGCAGGAGCGGTGGGCCCGCCGGCCCACCGCTCCAGGGGGTGTCCCGGCGCGTCAGCGGGTGAACGTCAGCGTCGCGGCCGGGGAGGCGTTGCCGTACGCGTCCACCGCCACGACCCGCGCCTCGTACGCGTGGCCGGCCACCGCGCCCGGGACCGGGATGTCCAGGGTGTTCGGGCGCGGCATGATGTAGAAGTCGGAGAGGACCTTGGACGAGACGGCCTTGGTGCCGGTCGTCGTGTCGGTGATGTCGACCTCGTAGTGGTGGACCATCTGGTCGTCCTTGGCCTGCGCGATCCGCACGACCGTGGCGCCCTCGGGTCCGCGTACCGCCGTCAGCGGCTCGCCGGTGGTGAACTCCGGTGCCACCTTGTTCCGTTCGGCGGCCGTGTACCGGAAGTTGTCCTTGATCTGCTGGTTCGTCGAGCCCTTCAGACGTACCGTCCAGCCCGGACCGCTCAGCGTGCCCGCGCTGGCGTACGGCGGCTGCCAGCTCGCCGACCACTGTCCTCCGGCGTAGATGTCGTGCTGGTCCGCGGCCATGTTGATGCGGTCGATCTCCGTACGGTCCTTGTAGACCTCGACGAAGAGCGCCTGGGCGGTCGGCGACTCGAAGCGGTTGGCGAGGCCCGTCTCGGTGACCATCTGGTAGCCGTGGTCGATCTCGACGTACGACATCGAACCGTCGTTGACCGACGTGAAGTCGCGCTGGTGGATCGACCGGTCGTCGTTGATGTTGAGGTGCGAGTGGCCGCTGAAGAGGATCGCCTGCGGGAAGGCGCTCAGGTCCTCGGCCAGCCGCGGGTTGGACGCCTGCTGGCCGTCCATCGCCGTTCCCGTGGTGGGGCGGTGGCCCTGGACGAGGATCGGCCGGTTGGCGTTGGCCGGGTCCGCGGTGAGCTCGGCCAGGCGGGTCTTCAGCCAGGTGCGCTGCGCGGTGTCGTTGTTGTAGGTCTCCGTGTTCACCGTGAAGAGGTGCACACCCTTGACGTCGGACTCGTAGTAGCCGCCGCCGGAGTCCGGGAACCACGCCTTCGGGTAGCCGGCCCGTATCGCGGCGAGGCCCGCGTCGTGGTTGCCGTTGGAGATCAGCAGCTGGGTGCTGTCCATGCCCTTGCGCTTGAGGTTCGCCTGGAAGATCTCCGAGACGATCCTGTGGTCCGGGCCCTTGCCGTCGCCGTTGTCGTTGATCATGTCGCCGTTGGACAGGATCGCGTCCGGGTTCGGGAAGATCGAACCGATGGTGTCGAAGAAGCTCTCGTACTTCTTGTCGTTGTGCGCGTGGTCCCCGACGTGGACGTCCGACATGACGACGAACGTGGCGAGCGGCTTCTCCTGCGTCTTGATCAGGTAGCCGTACGAGACGGGCGGGCTCGCCTGACCGCCGTGGAAGGCGACGGCCGTGACGTTGGTGTCCTCGGTGATCCGCAGCGGGCGGCCGGGGGAGTAGACGCTGCTTTCGCGGGTCGGGGTCGAGCCGTCCAGCGTGTAGCGGACTGTGGTTCCGCGCTCGGTGCTGAACTTCAGTGTCACCGCGTGCTCGTACCGCCCACCGGGCACACTCACGCCGGGTGCCGCGGGCGGGTGGGAGGTGTCGGGCTCGGCGTGGGCAGCGGTCGGTGCGGCGAGCGCCGCGGACGCGGCAACGATCACAAGAGGGGTGATTCTCACGGGGGTTCCTTGTCTCTGGCGCGGTCACCATAACGAGTCGGTAACCGGTCTGAACCAAGGACGCTAGGTGGTCACGGGGAGGGGGAGGGGCGCCGCGGCTGTCCGTTCCATGAAGCGGTCGTGAACGTCCGTGTGCTGCTCGCGCAGGGGCTGCGCTCCATGCCGTACGCCCCCGCCGGAACAGGTCCGGCGGGGGCGTACGAGGGGTGGGCCCGGGTCGGGGCGGCCCCCGGCGGAGCTGCTGGATCGGCTCAGCAGCTCTGCCAGAGTCGGGTCATGACACGCACCCCGAACCGCAGCCCCTCCAGCGGGACGCGCTCGTCCACGCCGTGGAAGAGCCGGCCGTAATCCAGGTCGTGCGGCAGCTTCAGGCCCTTGAAGCCGAAGCAGCGGATGCCGAGGTGGGTGAAGGCCTTGGCGTCCGTGCCGCCGGGGTTGCAGTACGGGACCGGGTGTCCGTCCGGGTCCTCGGCGCGTACGGCCTCGCACATCGCGTCGACGAGCGGGCCGTCGAACGTCGTCTCCATCGCGATGTCGTGGTTGACCCACTTGCGGCTGACCGACGGCAGGAGCAACTGGTCGATGGTGTCGATGAGTTCCTGCTCGTGTCCGGGGAGGAACCGGCCGTCGACGCGGGCCGTGGCCTTCCCCGGGATGACGTTCGTCTGGTAGCCGGCGCTGAACATGGTCGGGTTCGCCGAGTTGCGCAGGACGACCTGCATGAAGTCGGAGACCGGGCCCAGCTTCGCCAGGCTGCCCTCGATGTCGTCCTCGTCGAAGTCGACCCCCTGGAGGCGGGCGGCCTCTTCGAGCAGCGCGCGGACCGGCTCGATCAGGCGGATCGGGAACGTGTGGCGGCCGATCCGGGTCAACGACTCGGCGAGGTCGGTGACCGCGTTCTCGTCGTTGGGGGACGAACCGTGGCCGGCCCGTCCGGTGGCGGTGAGCTCCATCCAGGCCATGCCGCGCTGGGCGTTCTCGATCGGGTAGAGGCGCCGGGTGTCGTCGATGGCGAAGGAGAAACCGCCGCCCTCGCCGATCGCCTCGGTCACCCCGGAGAACAGTTCCGGACGGTGCTCGACCAGCCAGTGGGCGCCGAACCTGCCGCCCGCCTCCTCATCGGCGAGGAAGGCGAGGACCAGGTCGCGGGAGGGCTTCGTGCCCGTGCGGGCGAAGTGCCGGGCGGTGGCGATCATGACCGCCACCGTGTCCTTCATGTCGATCGCGCCGCGGCCCCAGAGGTAGCCGTCGCGGATCTCGCCGGAGAACGGCGGCACCTGCCACTCGGACGCGTCGGCCGGGACCACGTCGAGGTGACCGTGGACCAGCAGGGCGCCGCGCTCGGGGTCGCGGCCGGCGATGCGGGCGACGACGTTGGCCCGGCCCGGGGCGGACTCGACCAGTTCGGAGTCGATGCCCACCTCGGCGAGACGGCCCACCACCCAGTCGGCGCTCGCGCGTTCGTTGCTGGTGGGGTTGGAGGTGTCGAACCGGATCAGTTCGGCGCAGAGGTCGATGACCTCGGCCTGAGCCTGGTCGGACGCCGGGACGAGGGGGGCGGCGGGGTCGGGGGTGGTCATGCTGCTCCCACGGAGGTTGTTGCGCGGGCGGCGGGGACAGCGCTGTCCTCGTCGCCCAGGGTGGAGGTGCCGTACGGCTTGACCCAGCCCAGCAGGCCGAGCACCGCGTACAGCACGAAGGCCGTGCCCAGCGAGTTGAGCGCCGGGATGCCGCCGTCGTAGAACTTGCCGACGCAGAACGCCACGATCCAGATGGCTATGGACATCGGCACCCAGGTCGGCGAGGTCCTCGGCAGCGTCTCGGCCTCGCGGGTGTCGTCCAGCGGCTTGCGCATCCTCTTCACGACCCAGTACTCGGCCACGATGATGCCGCCGATCGGCGGGATGGCCACGCCGAGGATCGAGAGGAACTCGGTGAAGTGGGTCATGATCCCGATCGCGGACAGGACCGTGCCGGCGATGCCGAGGACGATCGTGACCGCGCCGCGGTGCAGCCGCTTGCCGAAGACGACCTGGAAGAAGTTGACGACGCCGAGCGAGGAGCCGTACAGGTTCCAGTCGTTGATCTTCGCGGTGGACATCAGGACCACGATGACGCCGAAGGCACCCGAGGTGGAGAGCACGATGTGCGACACCTCGTTGCTCTTGACCAGGTGGCCGAGGAGCACACCGGTCATGCCGACGATGTACTCGGAGAGGATCATCGACGAGGCGCTCTGGATGAAGACGTGCGAGCCCTTGCGGTTGTAGCGGGTCATCTCCGGGGCCACGATCGCGCCGGTCATGAAGCCGCCCGCGATGGCGGTGGCGGCGACGGCGAGCGGGATCGTCTGGCCGGGCGGCGGCGAGTTGATCAGGTCACTGATCGAGTGGTCCTTGAGCGTCGAGACGACGGACCAGGCGACCATCGCGAAGAAGAGCGGGGTGACGATCTTCGCGAAGACCGCCATGTAGCGGAAGCCGAAGATCACCAGGGCGGTGATGGCCATGCCCGCGAGCACGCACCACATCCAGGACGGTCCGCCGACCAGCGCCGAGACGCTGTTGCCGAAGATCGTGTTCTGGACCCCGAACCAGCCGACCAGGCTGACCGCGATGACAAAGCTCACCAGCGCCGAGCCATTGCGGCCGAAGCCGACCCAGCGGGTCAGCATCGGGGTCGCCAGACCCTCGCGCATCCCGGCCAGACCGATCGCGAAGATGACGATCTCCAGGATCACCGCGCCGAGCGTGAAGGCGAGGAAGGCGTTCCCGAAGGTCATGCCGACACCGATGGTGGCGCCGAGCGTGAACTGCGAGATCGAGCCGGACTGGGCCAACCACTGCAGCAGCATGGACCAGAATCCGAACCTCTTGTCGCGCGGGACGCGCGAGAGGGAGTAGTCGTCGCTGCCGATGCTCTTGGCCTCGGCCTGCGGGGCGGCGGCTGCCATCAGGACTCCTGGGGTGTACGGCCGGAGGTCTGCAGGTGAGCCAGCGACCCGTAGCGGTTGACGAGGTTGTCGAACTCCACCGCGTCGTGGAAGTCCAGGTGGCCACTGCCGTAGGCCTTGGCGACCTCCACGGCGTAGCGGGCGGCGGACGCGATGTCCGTCTCGTGGCTCGCGCCCGTCTGGCAGCCCGGCACCGCGGCGGCCGAGGTGACCGCGAGGCCGACGACCGGAGCGGCCGTCGCGGTGGAGGGCTGCAGGATGGAATTGATGTGATGTGCACCGTTACCGTACGGCGTGATGTCCTGCGTGGTCACGGGGTAGGTGACCAACGGCTCACCGGTGACGACGGCGAGCAGCTCACCGAGCTGCTCGCTGACCCGGAGCACCCATCCCTCCTTGACGGTGGGGGAGAGGGCCAGGCCCTTGTGGTTGATGATCCGGTTGCCCTTGGTGGTGTCGATGGAGAGCACGGCCTCCATCTCGCCGGTCACCTCGTGCCGGTTCATCGTGGCGATGTCCACGGGCGAGCCCATGAACGGCACCGGTTCGTGGGGCTCGGTCGGCGCGTCCGGGCAGATGTGGGTGGCGATGATCACGTCGCCGGGCAGCACATCGCCGCGGCGGCGCATGTCGAGCAGCTTGGCCGCGGTGGCCACGGCGGCTGCCGCGCCGTCGGCGTCGGAGACCAGACCGGTCACCTCGGGCCGGGCGCCGATGCCGCCGAGGCGGCCGACCACACCGAGGGTGCGGGCGCTGCCGCCGGAGGTGCGGCCCTGGCTGCCGGGGATCCTCACGAGCACGAAGTCCGTGGAGCCCCGTTCGCCGGCGACCGTGGTGACCTGCGCGGACGAGCCCTCGGGCCCCGCTACGGAGTCGAGGTACTCGACGACCGTCTTGCCGTTGACCTGGGGGTCGTCCAGCAGGTCAAGGATGTCCAGCACGTACTTCAACATGGGGGGCCTTTCTCACGCATCCATCACACCCGTCCGGCGCCCGGCAGGGAGTCACGGACGCCGGACGGGGTGCTGAGAGCAGATTCGGGATCGGATAGCGTTGAGCGCAACTGTTTCCCGTTATTTGCAATTCAGGTCTGAATGGTGAGATGACGATGGCGGACTTCGATCTGGACCGGCGCACCCCCGCCGGGGCCCTGCAAACCGTCGACCGGGCGCTCCTCGTGCTGCTCGCGTTCGAGCGGACCAGGCCGGACTGGGGTGTGACCGAGGTCGCCGAGGAGTTCGGCTGGGACACCTCGGTGGCCCAGCGGCTCCTCGCGACGCTCGCCGGCCGCGGCTTCCTGGTCTCCGACCCGGCCACCCGCCGCTACCGCATCGGCCCCGCCGTGCTGCGGCTCGGCCGGCTCTGGGAGCGCTCCGGATCGCTGGAACTGCTCGCCGGGCCGGTCCTGGAGGAGCTGCGCCGGGCCACCGGTGACACCGTTCTGTTCTGCCTGCCGGACAGCTTCCACATGCGGTGCGTGGCCGCCGAGGAGGGCGAGACCGGACCGCTGCGCTACTACCCCCTGGTCGGCGAGCTCTACCCGGCGCACGCCGGGGCGACCAGCAAGTCGTACTACGCCTACCTGCCCGATGAGCAGCGCCACCGGCTGTTCCGCGGCCGCCCCATGGCCCGCTTCACCGAGCGGACCGTCACCGACCCGGACCAGCTGGAACAGGAGTTCCTGAAGATCCGTGCCCAGGGGTACGCCTGCACCGTCGGCGAGTACGACACCGGGATCGCGACCGTCGCCGTTCCGGTGTTCCTGGGGCGCGAGCCGTACGGGAGCCTCAGCCTCGGCGGTGGCGAGGAGCGGTTCCGGGGGGCGCCCGAGGACCGGCTCGACGCCCTGCGCCAGGCGGCCCAGCTCCTGGAGCAGAGGCTCACCCACCCGCCGCAGCGCCCGAAGTCGCGGGCCCGCCGCCCCCGTACCACCGACTGACCCGTCCGAACGTCCGGGTCACCGGGACACCGGTGCCCCCCGAGTCACCCGAACCGTCTGAATCACCCGAGTCGTCCGAGGAACCCTGTGAATCTGCTTCTGCTCTCCAACTCCACCCAGCACGGCCGTGGTTATCTGGAACACGCCCTCGACACCGTCATCGGATTCCTGCCCGCCGGTGCCCGACTGGCCTTCGTCCCCTACGCGCTGGCCGACTACACCACGTACACCGCACGCGTCCGTGACGCCCTGGAGCCGTCCGGCATCACCGTCCGCGGTGTCCATGAGAACGCCGACCCGGCCGCCGAACTCGCCGCATCCGACGCCGTGTTCATCGGCGGCGGCAACTCCTTCCGGCTGCTCAGCGCCCTCTACCGCACCGGGTTGCGCGACGCCGTCATCGAGGCGGTGCGCGCCGGGCTGCCGTACATGGGGGCCAGCGCCGGTACGAACATGGCGGCGCCCACCCTCCGTACCACCAACGACATGCCCATTGTCCAGCCGCCGTCCTTCGAGGCGCTCGGCCTCGTCCCGTTCCAGATCAACCCGCACTACCTGGACCCGGACCCGGCCAGCACCCACAAGGGCGAGACCCGCGAGGAGCGGCTGACCGAGTTCCTGGAGGAGAACGACGTGCCGGTGCTCGGCCTGCGCGAGGGATCCTGGCTGCGCGTCAACGGCCGCCAGGCCCGGGTGCAGGGCGCCCACCCCGCCCGGCTGTTCACCCGTGGCGCGCAGCCGCAGGAGCTCCCGCCGGGGTCGGACGTCTCCCATCTGCTCATGACGACACCGCGGTTCGACGCTCCGGTGCGCTGACCGTCAGCACGAGGTCGATCTCGACGGGCAGTCCGCTCGCCGGGTACGCCGCCGGGCAGGCGCGCGGCGCGTACCCGGCGGCGGACCCGGCCAGCACGAAGCTGCTGCCGGAGGACGGGGCGGTCAGGGCGTACCGACCGGCCTCGTCCGTGACGGTGAGCCCCGCCTGCCGGCCATTCCGGTCGATCAGCGTGACGTTGGCGCGGGCCACCGGCGTGCCGTCCGCATCCAGCACCCGGCCGCGGAACCCGCCCGAACCGGCGGCGGCATGCGACGCCTCCCGGACGGGCGCCGCCTCGTCCGCGCTGCTCGCCAGCAGCACCGGCCGTGTCGCGTCGCGCTGCGAAGGCAGGAACGCGGCCACCACCAGACCGATCGCCACCGCACCCGTCGCGATCATGAACGAGGTCCGGAATCCCTCCATCGAGGGAACCGACACCGGTCCCATCCGCACCGAGGTGTTGGCGAGCACCATGCCGATCACGGCACTCGACGCCGACGTACCGATCGACCGCATCAGGGTGTTCAGACCGTTGGCCGCACCCGTCTCGGACGGATCGACGGCCCCGATGATCAACGCGGGCAGCGAGGAGTACGCGAGCCCGATACCGGCCCCGAGCACCACCGCGATCACCACGGTCTGCCAGGCGGCACTCATCAGGCCGAGCCCCGCCCCGTAACCGATCGCGATGACCAGCAGGCCGAGCATCAGCGACACCTTGGGCCCGCGGCGGGCGGACAGCCGGGCGTACAGCGGGGCGACGAACATCATCGTCAGACCCAGCGGCGCCACGCACAGCCCCGCCACGACCATCGACTGCCCCAGGCCGTACCCCGTCGACGTCGGCAGCTGCAGCAGCTGCGGCAGGACGAGCGAGACCGCGTAGAACGCGACACCGACCATCACCGAGGCGAGGTTGGTGAGCAGCACCTCGCGCCGGGCCGAGGTCCGCAGATCGACCAGCGGCGCCGGGCTGCGCAGCTCGAAGAGCCCCCACAGCGCCAGGATCAGCAGGGACGCGGCGATCAGACCGAGCGTGGTGCCCGAGGTCCAGCCCCAGTCGCTGCCCTTGGTGATCGGCAGCAGCAGACAGACCAGACCGAGCGAGAGTCCGAGCGCACCGGGCAGATCGAACCGGCCGGGCGCGCGCAGCGAGGTCTCCGGTACGACGAGGACGGTCAGGGCCATCGACAGCACCCCGAGTCCGGCGGCGCCGAAGAACAGCGTGTGCCAGTCGGCGTGCTGCGCGACCAGCGCGGCGCCGGGCAGCGCGAGCCCGCCGCCCACGCCGATCGAGGAACTCATCAGCGCCATCGCCGAGCCGAGCTTCTCGCGCGGCAGCTCGTCGCGCATGATGCCGATGCCCAGCGGGATGGCGCCCATCGCGAAGCCCTGGAGCGCCCGCCCCACGATCATGACGACGAGTTCCTCGGTGAAGGCGCAGACCAGCGAGCCGATCACCATGACGGCGAGGCTGGCGAGCAGCATCCTGCGCTTGCCGTGGAGGTCGCCGAGCCGGCCCATGATCGGTGTGGCGACGGCCCCGGCGAGCAGCGTCGCGGTCATCACCCAGGTGGCGTTGGACGGATCGGTGTGAAGAAGGGCGGGCAGGTCCTTGATGACGGGGACGAGCAGGGTCTGCATCACCGCGACGGTGATACCCGCGAAGGCGAGTACGGGGACGACACCGCCGCCCGCACGTCGCTCCCGCGGATCGGGGAGCTGCTGCTCCTCGGCGTGCTGATCGTTCGTCGTCTGTGGCATACGTGCGGCCTCCGGGCGGCGGAAGGAAGAGGGGGTGAGGACGGAGTGCGGGTCCGGCGGCGGGCAGCACCGACCGCCAAGTGTGTGCACGCTGAACGCTTCCGGAGGTCCGGGGTATTCCGGTGAACGCGGTACCAACAGGGCATGGCGAGGTACTTGGCCGGAACCGTGCGGCCATCTGACCTTCCGTCAGATTGAAACGTGTTCTACTCTTGCGCCGTTCCAGTGGCCGCGACCGGCGAGGATCCGTACATGGGCATCGGAATCACCCAGGAACAGCGGGATGTGGCGCAGGCCGTACGGGGGTGGCTGGCGCGTGCCGTACCCCCGGACGAGATCCGCAAGCTCCTCGACGCGAGCGCTCCGTCCGCACCCGGCGCGCGCCCCGGCTACTGGGACGGTCTCGGCGAGCAGGGGCTGCTCGGCATCCATCTGCCCGAGGAGCACGGCGGAGCGGGCGGCACACTCCTCGACCTCGCCGTGGTTCTGGAGGAGACGGGACGGGCCGCGCTCCCCGGCCCGTACCTGGCGAACGCGCTCGCCTCGGCGGTGCTGGGCGACGCGGGCGGGAGCGACCTGCTGGGCGCCCTCGCCGCCGGTACCCGCATCGGCGCCGTCGCCCTCGGCCCCGGCACCCTCACCGTCGTGGAGGGCGAGGACGGTCACCTTCTCGACGGCACGGCTCCGCCCGTGCTCTCCGGTGCCGACGCCGACCTGCTTCTGCTCCCCGCCGAATCGGCCGCCGGCACCCTCTGGTTCGCCGTCGACACCGCCGCCGAGGGGCTGACCGTGCGCCCGCACCGAGGCGCCGACCCGACCCGCCCCACCGCCGAGGTCCGGGCCGACGGCGTACTCGTACCCGCGGACCGGGCCGTACGGATCGACTCCGCGGCCGTCCGTGATCTCGCCGCCGTCCTCCTCGCCGCCGAGGCGTGCGGCACCGCCTCCCGGGCGCTGGACACCGCCGTCGCGTACGCCGGGGTCCGCGAGCAGTTCGGCCGTCCCATCGGGCAGTTCCAGGGCATCAAGCATCTCTGCGCCGACATGCTCGTCCGCGTCGAACAGGCCCGCGCCCTGGTGTGGGACGCCGCCCGCGCGGCGGACGAAGCCCCGGAGGTACGGGGACTGGTCGCCGCCCTCGCCGCGGGCACCTCGCTCGACGCCGCATACAGCTGCGCCAAGGACTGCATCCAGGTCCTCGGCGGCATCGGCTTCACCTGGGAGCACGACGCCCACCTCCATCTGCGCCGGGCACTCGTGGCACGGCAGTTGCTGGGGGCGGGGGACGCCCACCGGCTGCGGGCCCTCCGGCTGGCCGAGGGCGGAGCGCGCCGCGAGCTCGCCCTCGAACTCCCCGCCGAGGCCGACCGCCACCGCGCCGAGGCGCGCGAGGCCGTCGCCGCCGCCCGGGGGCTCGATCCGAAGGAAGCCCGCCGCGTCCTCGCCCCGACCGGCTACGCCGCCCCGCATCTGCCCGCCCCCTACGGTCTGGACGCCGGACCTCTCCACCAGCTCGCCGTGCAGCAGGAGTTGAAGGAGCAGGAAGTGAAGGTGAGCGACCTGGGGATCGCCACCTGGGTGGTGCCGTCACTCCTCGCACACGGGACACCGGAGCAGCAGGACCGCTACCTCATGCCCACCCTGCGCGGCGAACTCCTCTGGTGTCAGCTGTTCTCCGAGCCCGGCGCCGGCTCCGACCTCGCCTCGCTCCGCACGAAGGCCGAGCGGACCACCGAGGGCTGGCGGATCAACGGCCAGAAGGTATGGACGAGCGCCGCCCAGGGGGCCGATCACGGCATCCTGCTCGCCAGGACCGACCCGGACGCCCCCAAGCACCAGGGGCTCAGCTACTTCCTCGTCGACATGAGGAACACCGAAGGCATCGACATCCGCCCGCTGAAGGAGATCACCGGCGACTCCCTCTTCAACGAGGTGTACTTCGACGACGTCCTGCTGCCCACCGACGCCGTCGTCGGCGACGTGGGCGACGGCTGGCGGGTCGCCCGCAACACCCTCGGCAACGAACGCGTCCACATGGCCGACCAGATGACCTTCGACACCGGACTGGAAGCGCTCATCGCCCGTTCCGGCGAGCTCGACGGCAGCTACCGGGCGCGGATCGGCGCCCTCGCCGCCGAGGCGCACGCACTCGCCTGCATCGGACTGCGGACCACCCTGCAGCAGGTGTCCGGACTGGAGCCGGGCGCCGGAGCCTCGGTACGCAAGCTCGTCCAGACCACCCACCAGCAGAAGGTCGCGGAACTCGCCCTGGAACTGCTCGGACCTGCGGGGGCGACCGCGGAAGGTCCCGGGGACCGGGCCCTGCACGGATTTCTGATGTCCCGCTGCCTGACCATCGCGGGCGGCACCACCCAGATTCAGCTCAATGTCGTCGCCGAGCGCATTCTCGGCCTCCCGCGTGACTGAAGGGACGTGACCTCTCCATGAAGGCATACATCGTCGGCGTCGGGATGACGAAGTTCGAGAAGCCGGAGACACGCGACTGGCAGTACTGGGACATGGTGAAGGAGGCGGGGAACGCCGCGCTCGCCGACGCCTCCGTCGCCTACGAGGAGGTGCAGCAGGTCCCCGTCGGCTACTGCTTCCAGGCCTCCACGGCCGGCCAGCGCGCCGCGTACGAGCTCGGACTGACCGGCGTACCCGTCTACAACGTCAACAACAACTGTGCCACCGGCTCCACCGCGCTGATGCTGGCCCGGCAGTTCGTCGAGGGCGGCATCAGCGACTGCGTCCTCGCGCTCGGCTTCGAGAAGATGACGCGCGGGTCGCTGGGGAGCGGGTCCGACGGCGGAGCGGACTTCAGGACCTCGCCCGTCGCCCGGCACTACGGGATCATGGCCGCCGCCCACGGCTTCGAGATGTCCCCGCCCACCGCCCAGATCTTCGGCAACGCGGCCCGCGAACACATGGAGCGGTACGGGACGACCGAGGCGCAGCTCGCGGCGGTCGGCGCCAAGAACCACCGGCACTCGGTGAACAATCCGTACGCCCAGTTCCAGGACGCGTACACGGTCGACGAGATCCTCGCCGCCAGGACCGTCCACCGCCCGCTGACCAAACTCCAGTGCTCACCCACCTCCGACGGGGCGGCCGCAGCCGTCGTCGTGTCGGAACGCTTCGTCGGGAGCCACGGGCTGGAGGGCAGGGCGGTCGAGATCGTCGCCCAGGCCATGACGACCGACACCGGCGATTCCTTCGCCGCCGGCACCTGCATCGACGCCGTCGGACTGCCCATGTCACGCGCCGCCGCCCGGCAGGTGTACGACACCTCGGGGCTCTCGGCCGCGGACCTCGACGTCATCGAGCTGCACGACTGCTTCTCCATCAACGAACTGCTCACCTACGAGGCGCTCGGCCTGTGCGGTGAGGGCGAGTCCGGCAAACTCGTCGAGTCCGGGGCCACCACCTACGGCGGCCGCTGGGTGGTCAACCCGTCCGGTGGCCTGATCTCCAAGGGCCACCCGCTCGGCGCCACCGGCATCGCCCAGGCCGCCGAACTCACCTGGCAGCTGCGCGGCGAGGCGGGCGACCGGCAGGTGCCCGGTGCCCGGGTCGGACTCGCCCACAACATCGGGCTCGGCGGCGCGGCGGTCGTCACGCTCCTCCGTCGATAGTCGGAGCCGGTGTCCGGCCATATACTGATGTACGGGGCGCAGGGCGCCTGCGAGTATGACGCTCATGGTTGACGTCACGACGCCCACGCCCCTGCAGAAATCCCGCACCTGGGCGGTGGTCCTCGCCGCCTGCACAGGCCAGTTCCTCGTCATCCTCGACGTGTCCGTCGTCAATGTGGCGCTGCCGTCCATGCGGTCCGACCTGGGGCTGAGCGCCGGTCAGTTGCAGTGGGTCCTCAACGCGTACGCGATCGCGTTCGCCGGGTTCATGCTTCTCGGCGGGCGCGCCGCCGACATATACGGCCGCAAGCGGATGTTCCTGGTCGGTCTCGGCCTGTTCACCGCCGCCTCGCTGGTCGGCGGGTTCGCCCAGGAGGGCTGGCAGCTGCTCGCCGCCCGTGCCGCGCAGGGGCTCGGTGCCGCCGTGCTCTCTCCCGCGACCCTCACGCTTCTCACCGCCGCGGTTCCCGAGGGCCCGGCCAGGACCAGGGCGATAGGCACGTGGATGGCCGTCGGCGCCGGAGGCGGCGCGGCCGGCGGACTGGTCGGCGGGGCGCTCACCGACCTCCTCTCCTGGCGCTGGGTCCTGCTGATCAATGTGCCGTTCGGCGTGCTCGTCCTGATCGGGGCCACGGTCTGGCTCGCCGAGAGCCGGGCGGGCAGGCGGCACCGTATCGACCTGCTGGGCGCGGTGCTGGTCACGGTGGGGCTGGCCACGGTCTCGTACGGCATCGTGCAGACCGAGCGGGAGGGCTGGACGGCTGCGGCCACCCTGGTGCCGCTGCTCGGCGGGGTGGCGCTGCTGGCCCTCTTCGTCCTCGTGGAGGCGCGGACGGCGGTGCCTCTGATGCCGCTCCGGGTGCTGGGCACGCGGGCGGTGGCGGCGGCGAACGTGGCGATGATCGTGATGGGGTCCGCGACGTTCTCGATGTGGTACTTCATGACCGTGTACGCGCAGTCGGTGCTGGGCTACACGCCGATGCAGGCCGGACTGGCCCTGATGCCCACCTCGTTGGCGGTTGTGCTCGGCTCGACGTTCGCGCCTCGGATCATGGCACGCGTCGGCGCGAAGAACCTCGTCCTGATCGGTCTGGCGATCACCGCCACGGGCTTCGGCTGGCAGTCCACGATGGGCGCAGAAGGCTCGTACCTCACGTCGATCTGCGGGCCCGGCATCCTGATGATGGCCGGTGCGGGGTTCGCGTCCACGCCGCTCGCCTCCCTCGCCACCTCGGGTGCGGCGCCCGGGGACGCCGGTCTGGTCTCCGGGCTGGTCAACACCTCACGCACGATGGGCGGTGCGCTGGGTCTCGCCGTGCTCTCCACGGTCGCGGCGGCACGGACCGGGGGCGGCGCCGGCGCGGAGGAGCTGACCGCAGGGTTCGCGCTGGCGTTCCGGACGGCCGGCACGGTACTGCTCGGCGGACTGCTGCTGATGGCCCTGTGGCTGCCGCGCCACAGCTCGTCGCGCTCCGGAAGGTCCGGCCCGTCGGCCACGTCAGGCCCGTCGAGCACCTCGACTCCGTCCCGCGCGTCGAGCACATCGAGCACATCGGGCATGTCGAGCCCGACCGGCGACTGAGCTCCTCCAAGGGCAGGTGGGCGCCGGTCACGTCCGGCGCCCACCTGCGAACACCGCCTACAGCCAGCCCTGCTGCCGCGCCGCCCGCACCGCCTCCATGCGGTTCCGCGTCCCTGTCTTCCCGATCGCCGACGACAGGTAATTACGTACCGTCGACTCGGACAGATGCAGCTTCGCCGCGATGTCGGAGACCGTCGCCCCGTCCACCGAGGCGTTCAGCGCGTCCCGTTCCCGCGCCGTGAGCGGGCTGGGGCCGGCACTCAGGGCGGCCGCGGCGAGGGCGGGGTCGATGACGGTCTCACCGGTCAGCACCCGCCGGATCGCCGCCGCGAGCTCCTCGACCGGGCCGTCCTTGACCAGGAACCCTGCCGCGCCCGCCTCCATCGCGCGGCGCAGATAGCCGGGACGCCCGAAGGTGGTGAGGATCAGCACCCGGCAGTCCGGTACCTCCTCGCGCAGGTCGGCGGCGGCGTCCAGCCCGCTGCGGCCCGGGAGTTCGATGTCGAGGAGTGCCACATCGGGACGGGACAGCACCGCGGCGTCCACGATCTCGTCCCCGGCGGCGACCTGGGCCACGACCTCGATGTCCGGTTCGAGCCCGAGCAGCAGGGCGAGCGCGCCGCGCATCATGCCCTGGTCCTCGGCGAGCAGCACCCGGACGGACGTGTGCGGCGGGTGATCTCGGGGCATCTCGTTCACCGGCCCAGCGTAGGGGGTGAGGAGGGACTTCCCGCGACGTCCACGGTGTCCACCGGCAGCTCCGCGCCGACCACGAAGCCACCGCCCGGCCCGGGGCCCGCGGTGAGCGAGCCTCCCGCCGCGGCGAGACGTTCGGTGAGGCCCTTCAGGCCCGTGCCGCCGATGCCGGGTGCGGGCGGCGGGCCCGCCGGTCCGCGGCCGTCGTCGGTGACGGTCAGCCGGACGTGCTCGGCCGCGCCGGCCACGACGAACGAGCAGGTGGTCGCGTTGCTGTGGCGTACGACGTTGGTCACCGTCTCCCGCACCACCCAGCCCAGCAGCGCCTCCGCCTGCGGGGTGAGCGGCGGTCCCGAGCGGTGGACCACCGCTTCGATCCCGGCGGCGGTCAACGCCGACCTGGCCCGGTCGAGTTCGGTGGCCAGGCTCCCCTCGCGGTAGCCCGTGACGGCCTCCCGGATCTCGGTGAGGGCCTGACGGCCGACGGACTCGATGTCGGCGACCTGGGCCAGCGCCGCGTCCATGTCGCGCGGTGCGAGCCGGCGCGCGGCCTCCGACTTCACGACGATCACGGAGAGCGTGTGCCCCAGCAGATCGTGCAGATCGCGGGAGAACCGCAGCCGCTCCTTCTCGACGGCGGTCGTGGCCAGTTCCTGCCGGGTGGCCCGCAGCTCCGTCACGGTCTCCGACAGGGTCAGGATCGCGGCCGTCACCGCACCCGAGATGAAGGTGCCGTATCCGATGGTCCAGGGGTCCGAGTTGCTGTCCCCGCGCCAGACGGCGACACACGTGGCGACGGCCGCGAGGCCCAACATGCCGAACATCAGCTGCCGGTTGCGCAGGATGGTGCCGCAGGCCAGCGAGAGCAGGGGGAAGAACAGCAGCCAGCTGCCGCCATACCCGATCGCCAGCCCCAACGTGACCAGGGCCATCACGGCGAGCAGCACGTACGACACCGGGCTCTCGCGTTTCCTCTTCTCGAACCCCCGGAACACCACGGAGGGGTAGAGGGAGTTGAAGACGAGGAGCCCGAGACCGCCGATCCAGGGGTTGGAAGTCTCGCCCTGGAAGAGGTTGGAGAAGGCGCCGAGACCCAACAGCAGCCAGGGCAGCAGGGCGTACGGTCCGGGCGGCCCGAGGCGCCCTTCCTCCCGGTGCTGCCTGCGTCGTTCCTTCCACGATCCTGATCCGTTCCGGGACATGCTCGCTCCTGTCACACGGTCCTCGCGGACCGACGGTACGAGACGACGGCGTACGTACCGAACAGCAGGAGCCACCCGGCGAGCACGGCGATCGTTCCGGCGGAGGGCGCGTGGCCGCCCGTGGTCGCCCAGCCCAGGTCGGCGAACCGGTGGGCGGGCGTGTACGTGCCGATGGAGCGCAGCCAGGACGGGTACTCGGAGAGCGGGAACCACAGTCCGCCGACGATCGCGAACCCCATCAGGCAGGCCACGTTGACCACGCCGGTGGCCTGCGGGGTGAGCCGGTAGCCGTTGCCGATTCCGAGCATGGTGAAGGGCAGCGCACCGATCCACAGCAGCAGGGGCAGCGCGATCCACTGCCAGACCTCCAGCCGCACGCCGTTGACCAGCGCCCCGGCGAGCAGCACCGTCAGGATGGTCGGCAGCACGGTCACCGAACCGCTGATCGCACGGCCCACGACCACGCGGGACGGGTCGAGCGGGGTGATCCGCAACTGCTGGAGCCAGCCCAGGGACTTGTCGGACGCGACGCCCGTACCGATCGACATGGCGGCGCCCAGCGCCCCGTACGCGGCCATACCGACCATCGAGAAGGCCTTCCACCCGCTCGCGTCGTCCCCGCCCCCGCCGAGGTTGGTGAAGAGCAGGTACATCAGGACCGGCATCCCGATCCCGAAGATCATGAAGACGCCGTCGCGCAGGGTGCGCCGGATCTCGAGCACGATGTAGGGGAGCATCACACGGTCTCGCTCTCGGAGTCGGTGGCGGGGGAGGTCAGTGAGAGGAACGCGTCCTCGAGCGTGGCCGGGGAGACCCGGAGATTGCGGACCCGGCCGAGGCGGGCCAGCTCGATCACCGTGGCGTCCGAGTCGTCCGTACGCAGCAGTGCACGGTCGCCGCGGATCTCGACGGCGTTGACGCCGGGCAGCAGCTCCAGCCCCTGGGTGGGTCCGCCCGCCAGGTCGAAGGAGACGTGGTTGCCGCCGACGGACTCCTTGATGCGGTCGCCGCTGCCGTCCGCGACGATCCGGCCGCGGTCGATGACGACGATCCGGTCGGCGTTCTCGTCGGCCTCCTCCAGGTAGTGCGTGGAGAAGAGGACCGTGTTGCCGCGCCGGGCGTAGGCACGCATGGAACCCCAGAACGCCCGCCGGGCCTCGACGTCCAGGGCGGCGGTCGGCTCGTCCAGGACGACCAGCTCCGGGTTGCCGGCCAGTGCGACGGCGAACCGGACGCGCTGGATCTGCCCACCGGAGAGCTTGTCGATGCGCCGGTCGGCGTACGCGGAGACGCCCGCCAGGGCCAGCGATTCGCGGACCGGCATCGGGCTGGGGTAGGTGGAGGCGACGAACGCGATCAGTTCGCGGACGGTGACCCGGGGGATCGGCCGCCCGTCCTGCAGCATGGCGCCGACCCGGCCGGCGCGTACCGCCTGCTCGGGGGCGCTGCCGAGCAGTTGCACACCTCCGGAGTCCGGCTCGTTCAGACCGAGGAGCAGGCTGATGGCGGTGGACTTGCCCGCGCCGTTGCGGCCGAGCAGTGCGACGGTCTCGCCGCGCTCCACGGTCAGATCGATCCCGTCGACGGCCCGTACGGTCCGCTCCGCCCGGCCGAAGACCTTGACTGCCCCGGTGAAGACCACCGCGGGCCCGTTCCCCGTCGTCTTTTTCATGACACCGACGGTACGGAGCCGGGCCCGCGCCACGGCAGAGGCGCTTGTACGGACTCCGCGATGACAAATGTCATGGCCCGGGTGCGCCTGACTGGCCCCCGGCGGGAGCCTGATCGCCTGCCCCGCAAGGAATCTGACGAGACGTCAGCAGTCTTCACAACTGCTGGGGGCTGCGTTATACATAGGGCCAACCGGCTAGAACGCGTTCTAGAACGAGCGTGACGGCCGGTCCCGCACGACCTCGGTGCGGCCGACGGTGCGGACGGCCGCGCCGAGGTCTTCCCACCATCAAGGAGCAGCACCCCCATGCCCATTGATGCCGCAAAGGCGATGGCCGCCGACCCCCGGACCGCAGAGATCGGCTGGGACCACAAGGACATCCAGCTCTACCACCTCGGACTCGGCGCGGGCATCCCCGCCACCGACCCCGACGAGCTGCGCTACACCCTGGAGTCCCGGCTCCATGTCCTGCCCAGCTTCGCCACCGTCGCAGGCGCCGGCATGGGCGTCGTCGGCGGACTGTCCTCGCCCGGGATCGACGTCGACCTCGCCGCCGTGCTCCACGGCGGACAGACCGTACGGGTGCACCGGCCGATCCCGGTGAAGGGCAGGGCCGTGCAGACGTCGAAGGTCGCCGCCGTGTACGACAAGGGCAAGGCGGCCGTTCTCGTCCTGCGCACCGAGGCCGCCGACGACGACGGCCCGCTGTGGACCAACGACGCCCAGATCTTCGTCCGCGGCGAGGGCGGCTTCGGCGGCGAGCGCGGCCCGTCCGAGCGGCTCGCGCTCCCCGACCGGGCACCCGACCGGGTGGTCGAGCGGACCATCCGGAAGGACCAGGCGCTGCTCTACCGGCTCTCCGGGGACTGGAACCCGCTGCACGCCGACCCCGAGTTCGCCGAGCTGGCCGGCTTCGACCGGCCGATCCTGCACGGTCTGTGCACCTACGGCATGACGCTCAAGGCCGTGGCCGACACGCTGCTCGACGGTGACGTGGCCCGGATCGGCGCATACAGCACCCGTTTCGCGGGGGTGGTCTTCCCGGGCGAGACCCTCCGCATCCGGATGTGGGCCGGGGACGGCCGCGTCCAGGTGGCCGTGACCGCCGCCGAGCGGGACGACGCACCGGTCCTGGCCGACACGCTCGTCGAACACTTCTGAATCACGCAACGACCCGAGGGGAGCCGCACCATGCGCGCAGCCGTACTGCACGAGATAGGTCAGGACAAACTGGAAGTCCTCGACGACGTCGAGGCGGTGGGCTTCGGTCCGGGCAAGGTCAGGCTCCGCATCCGGGCCACCGGGCTGTGCCACTCCGACGTCTCGGCGATGAGCGGCGTGCTGCCGCAGCCCGCCCCCTTCATCCCGGGCCACGAGGGCGCCGGTGAGGTCCTCGACACCGGCGACGGCGTGACTGGACTGAGTGCGGGGGACCGGGTGCTGGTCTGCTGGCTGCCCGCCTGCGGGGCGTGTCCCGCCTGCAGGCGCGGCCAGACACAGCTCTGCCTGGCCGGGTTCATGAACGCGGGCACACCCAACTTCAAGCGCCCCGGCGGCGATGTGTTCGGTTTCGCCGGGACCGGCACCTTCACCGAGGAGGTCGTCGTCGACGCGGGCTGCGCGGTGCCGATCCCCGACGACGTGCCGTTCGAGATCGCTGCGCTGATCGGCTGCGGAGTGACCACCGGACTCGGTGCCGCGATCAACACCGCGCAGGTGCAGGCAGGTTCATCGGTCGCTGTGATCGGCTGCGGTGGCGTCGGTATCTCCACCATCCAGGGGGCCAGGGTCCAGGGCGCCGCCCAGATCGTCGCCGTCGACCCGGTCGCGTCCCGGCGCGAGGCGGCACTCCGGTTCGGCGCGACGGAGGCGGTCTCGCCCGACGAGCTCGCGGATGCCAAGCAGCGGATCACCGGCGGCGAGGGCTTCGACTACGTCTTCGAGGTCGTCGGCAAGTCGGCGACGGCCCGCACGGCGTACGAGAGCACCCGGCGCGGCGGCACGCTCTGCATCGTCGGCGCGGGCGCGATGGACGACAACTTCCAGGTCAACATGTTCGAGCTGTTCTTCGACGAGAAGCGGATCCTGCCCTCGATGTACGGGGGAGGGGACGTGCTCCGCTCCTACGAACGGGCCATCGCGCTCTGGCGGGCGGGCCGGATCGACCTCGAATCGATGATCACCCACCGGGTGCAGCTGGCCGAGATCAACGACGCCCTCGGCCAGATGAGGACCGGCGAGGCGCTCCGTACCTGCATCGAACTCTGACCCCGTCGCTTCCGAGAGGACTCCGAGATTCCGATGTCACAACCCCTTCCCCTGGACGGGCTGTCCGCGATCGTCACGGGCGCGGGCCGCGGCCTCGGGCGCGCCGAAGCACTGGAACTGGCGAGGCTCGGCGCGGCCGTCGTCGTCAACGACTACGGGCAGCCGGGCCGCGACGGCTCCGGTGAGGCATCGGCGACCCCCGCCGAGGAGGTCGCCGAGGAGATCCGCGCGGCGGGCGGCAGGGCCGTCGCCCACCTCGGCGACGTCTCCGACCACGAGCAGGCCCGGGCCCTGGTGGAACTGGCCGTCAGCACGTACGGCACGCTCGACATCCTGGTCAACAACGCGGGCATCCTGCGCGACCGGATGGTCTTCTCGATGACCGAGGACGAGTGGGACTCCGTCATCCGGGTGCATCTCAAGGGCCACTTCAACACCACGCACTTCGCCGCGGCCCACTGGCGCGCCCGCTCCAAGGAGTCCGGCGGCCCGGTCTACGGCCGGATCGTCAACACCTCGTCGGAAGCGTTCCTGGCGGGCTCGGCGGGCCAGCCGAACTATGCGGCGGCCAAGGGCGGCATCGTCGGCCTCACCACATCGACGGCCCTGGCGCTGGCGAAGTACGGCGTCACCACCAACGCCATCTGCCCGCGGGCCCGCACCCGGATGACGGAGGACGTCTTCGCGGGATTCGAGGAGCCGACGGACGGCCGGCTCGACGCGCTGGCCCCCGAACACGTCTCCCCGCTGGTCGGCTATCTGGCCTCGCCGGCGGCCGCCGAGGTCAACGGCCAGCTGCTCGTGGTGCACGGCGGGATGGTCGCGATCGTCGAACGCCCCCGGGTGGCCGCGAAGTTCGACTCGTCCAAGGAGACGTTCTCCTTCGACGAGCTGGACGAACTCATCTCCCCGTACTACGCGGAGCGTCCGTCGAACGAGACGTTCGCGGCCGCGGAGGTACTGGGACTGAAGCGGGGCTGACCCCCAGGGGTGGGGCAGCGCACAGGGAAGGGCCTCCGCAGCCGAACAGCGCTGCGGAGGCCCTTCCCTCACTCGCCCCCTCGTTGATTTCCGTTGCGGTCAGGCCGCTCTGCCGCCCCCCTCGGCGGGGCGCCGATGGCGACCGTGCGGCTGCCCGTCCGTGCTCTCCGTCGACACACCCCCTCGGTGCTTTCCGGAGCCGTCGGCGTCGGCCCGTGCGGCGTCCGCCCCCGGCGGGCGCGTCTGGGTCGTGTCGGTTCGGGCTTCAGACATGTGGGAAGTCACCCCGTTGTGATCGCTTGCGTGTGTGTCACCGGGACCATCGCGCCACCACCACCCGACACGGCCACCGTCGGCAACCGCACCCGTCGGCTCGTAGGGGTGCCCCCTGGCCCCGGCCCAGAATTTAACCAGGTGCCGTGCGCCCCACGAGAGGCGCCTGGCCCAATGGAACCGGCTTGTACACGGGAAGAGGCGCGGCAGCCGCGGACGGTTGCATACCGCTTTCCGCGACCGCCGTCCACGCAGGCCCGGCGCCGCGTTCCCCGTCCTCCGGCGCCTGCAGCAGGGCCACCCCGCACGGCACGTCCCGGCCGACGTACGGGAGCTTGAGGAAGCCGTCCCGGGTCCACAACCCGGACCCGGCCAACCATCCTCCCGGGGCGGCGAGTTGGTGCAGCCTGCGCCCCGCCGGACGCCACACCCCGACCCAGCTGCCGACCGCACCGTCGATCCGCAGGGCCACCGCACAGCTCTCCGGCATCAGCGTCTGCCCCGGCTGCACGGCGAACGGCGTCACCGCGAGATCCGCCGGATGCAGACACTCCGGGAAGCGCACCGGCAGACTGCTGCCGAGCACCCCCCAGCCGAGCCGGTCGTGGCCCGGCGCATCGGAACGGATCAGCAGCAGTCCGCTGTCCGCATCGGCGAGCAGCAGACGGTCGTTGCTGTCCGGTGTGATCTGCAGCAGCGGCGTCACCTCGCCGCTCCGGTCCAGATCCACGGCGACGGCCTTCACCGGACCGCCGCCCACAGGCTCCCGGTCCAGGGCCAGCATCCGCCCCGCCCGGTCCAGCCACACCCCGCCGGAGCACCGTCCCGGCACCTCGGCGACCTGCTCCGGCCCGTACGCCCCGCCCGCCACCAGCCAGACGGCGGTGGAGCGTTCACCGACCGACAGCGCGTACGCACTCGCACCGTCCGGCGACGGCGGCAACAGGGTCAGGGGGGTGTCGTCGGCGCACTCAAGGGCGCCGAGGGGCAGTTCGCCGGTGCCGGGGCCGGTCGGGTAGAGCAAGGAGAAGGCGTGCCGGTCCGCCACCCGCCGCCTGATCAATACCCGGCCGTCGGTGAGCGGCAGCACGTCGGAGTCCGGCTCCTCGGGCTGGTCGAGGGGGAGCGGCACGGCGTACGGCTCGTGCCCGTCGAGCGTCCAGCGCTCGGGGAACCAGGCGGCGTCCGGCGCCTGCCCGGAGAGCGTGAGCCGCGCCGCGTACGAGCCGTCGGCGGCGATGGTGAACGCGCCGGCCCCGACGGCGGCAGCCCTGCCGGGCCCGCCGGACCCGCCGGGCCCGTCGGGGACACTCGGTTCACCGAACTCGCCCTGCCCGCCGGGCACGATGAGCCCGTTCCGCTCCTCCGGCTCGTCCGAGCCCCCGGGTTCTTCCACTTCTCCGGACGCGGGATCCACCGTCACGACGGCCCCGGCCGACTCACCTCGATGGCACAGGCAGTCACGGAATCATCACCTCCGGCATCCGAAGTTAGTTTTCGCACTTCCTGCCGAACAACACGAGAACCGCCACTTCACACATATGGGTGGCAATGCCCGTATTCGCCTGAGAGTAAGGGGGTGGTTGTGCTGCCGTTGAAGGGTGTAGCTAAGGTTAGGCATCCCTAAGCATTCCCTGTGAGTCCCTCAACTGGAGCAAGTGACCACGTGATGTCCATACGACGCCGCAGCACCGCAGCGGTCGGCCTGGCAGTGGCCGCCGCCCTCACCCTCTCCGCCTGCAGCAGCGACGACGGCGGAAAGTCGGGCGACTCGGCCAAGTCCGCCGGCGGCGACAAGAAGGCAGCCGTGGCGACGGGCGGCAAGGACTTCGGCGACGCGGCGAAGAAGACGGCCGGGTACGGGACGGACGCCCCGGCGGGCCAGTTCCCCCGGACCCTCACCCACGCCATGGGCAAGACCGAGCTCAAGTCCGCCCCGAAGCGGGTCGTCGTGCTGGACGTCGGCGAGTTCGACAACGTCGTCTCGCTGGGTGTGAAGCCCGTCGGCTACGCCCCCTCCGAGGGCGACGAGGCCATTCCCTCGTACCTGAAGAAGGACGCGGGCAACCCGAAGAACGTCGGCACGATCAACAACCTCAACCTCGAGGCGATCGCGGGCCTGAAGCCGGACCTGATCCTCGGCAGCCAGCTGCGCGCCGCCGACAAGTACGACCAGCTCTCCAAGATCGCGCCGACCGTGTTCTCCATCCGTCCGGGCTTCACCTGGAAGGAGAACTACCTCCTCAACGCCGCGGCGCTGGACAAGACCGCCAAGGCGAAGAGCCAGCTCGACGCGTACGAGAAGAAGGCCGCGAAGCTGGGCGAGGACATCGGCCCCGACAAGCCGACCATCTCCATGGTCCGCTACCTGCCGGACCGCATCCGTCTCTACGCGAAGGCGTCGTTCATCGGTACGATCCTTGAGGACGCAGGTCTGCCGCGGCCCAAGAACCAGCAGATCGACGACCTCGCCGCCGAGATCAGCCCCGAGAAGATCGACGAGGCGGACGCCGACTGGATCTTCACCGGCGTCTACGGCGACCCGAAGGCGACCAAGCGCGACACCGCGCAGTCCAACCCGCTGTGGAAGAACCTGAAGGCGGTCAAGGAGGGCCGGGCGAAGGACGTCCCGGACGAGACCTGGTACCTCGGCCTCGGCGTCACCGCGGCGAACCTGGTCCTCGACGACCTCCGCGCCGACCTGGTCAAGTAACCGACTGACCGGAACTGCGCGTAACGATGCGTGACCGGCTGTTGCCCGGCCCTCACGGGTCGCCTCAGCCATGGGCGACGGGGCACGGACGGAAGGTAGCCTTTCCTCCGTGCCCCGTCTGTCTGAAGTTCTCACCGCGCTCGACGCCCTCTGGCCCCCCGAGCGGGCCGAAGGATGGGACGCGGTCGGAACGGTCTGCGGAGACGTGGACAACCCGGCCGCCGAAGTCGACCGTGTGCTCTTCGCCGTCGACCCGGTCCAGGAGGTCGCCGAGGAGGCGGTCAGGCTCGGAGCCCAGCTGATCGTCACCCACCACCCCCTCTATCTGCGGGGTACGACGACGGTCGCGGCCGACACCTTCAAGGGCCGGGTCGTGCACACCCTCATCAAGCACGACATCGCCCTGCACGTCGCGCACACCAACGCCGACACCGCCGACCCGGGCGTCTCCGACGCCCTCGCCGGCGCCCTCGACCTGCGGGTCACCGGCCCCCTCGTGCCCGACCCGACCGACTCCAAGGGCCATCGCGGCCTCGGCCGGATCTGCGAACTCGGCCACCCCGAGACCCTCCGCGACTTCGCGGCCCGCGCCGCCGCCCGGCTGCCCGCCACCGCGCAGGGCATCCGCATGGCCGGCGACCCGGACGCGCTCGTGCGCACCGTCGCGGTCAGCGGCGGCTCCGGCGACGGCCTCTTCGACGCGGTGCGCGCCGCGGGCGTCGACGCCTTTCTTACCGCCGATCTGCGCCACCACCCGGCCTCCGAGGCCGTTCAGCAGTCTCCGATCGGCCTGATCGACGCCGCGCACTGGGCCACCGAATGGCCCTGGTGCGAGCAGGCCGCGGCGCAGCTCGACGCGATTTCCGACCGCCACGGATGGGACCTGCGGGTCCATGTCTCGAAGCAGGTCACCGACCCCTGGACCACCCACCACTCTTCTGGAGCCCCCAACTGAACGCCGCGCCCGCCGACCAGATCCGACTTCTCGACGTCCAGGCACTCGACGTACGGCTGTCGCAGCTTGCCCACAAGCGCAAGTCGCTGCCCGAGCACACCGAGATCGACTCGCTCACTGCCGACCTCGCACAACTGCGTGACCTGCTGGTCGCCTCGCAGACCGAGGAGAGCGACACCGCCCGCGAGCAGACGAAGGCGGAGCAGGACGTCGACCTGGTGCGCCAGCGCGCCGTCCGCGACCAGCAGCGCCTCGACTCCGGCGCCGTCACCTCGCCGAAGGACCTGGAGAGCCTGCAGCGCGAGATCACCTCGCTTGCCAAGCGCCAGGGTGACCTGGAGGACGTCGTCCTCGAGGTCATGGAGCGCCGCGAGTCCGCACAGGAGCGCGTCACCGAACTGACCGCACGGGTCTCCGCCGTCCAGGCCAAGGTCGACGACGCCACTGCCCGCCGGGACGCCGCGACGAATGAGCTCGACGAGGAGGCCGCGACCGTCACGAAGGAGCGCGAGCTCGTCGCCGGCTCCGTGCCGGCCGACCTCCTCAAGCTGTACGACAAGCTCCGCGCCCAGTCGGGCGGGGTCGGCGCCGCCCGGCTCTACCAGCGCCGTTGCGAGGGCTGCCGGCTGGAGCTGAACATCACCGAGGTCAACGACGTCAAGGCGGCGTCCCCGGACACGGTGCTGCGGTGCGAGAACTGCCACCGCATCCTGGTCCGTACGGCGGAATCGGGCCTGTAATGACGGAGCCGCGCCAGTTCGTCATCGAGGCCGACGGCGGCTCCCGGGGCAACCCGGGGCCCGCCGGGTACGGCGCGGTCGTGATCGACCCGGTCACGGGGGAGACGCTCGCCGAGGCCGCCGAGTACATCGGCATCGCGACGAACAACGTGGCCGAGTACAAGGGCCTCATCGCGGGCCTGAAGGCCGCGAAGGCGCTGGTGCCGGACGCGTCGGCGGGCGATGCGCTGCGGGTGCGCGTCCGGATGGACTCCAAGCTGGTCGTGGAACAGATGTCCGGCCGCTGGAAGATCAAGCATCCCGACATGAAGCCGCTCGCGGCGGAGGCGGCCCGGATCCTTCCGGCGTCCGCCGTCACGTACGAGTGGATCCCGCGCGAGAAGAACAAGCACGCGGACCGGCTCGCCAACGAGGCGATGGACGCGGGCAAGCGAGGCAAGCAGTGGGAGCCGTCGGCCTCGACAGCCGCACTCGACCTGCCTCCCGTCTCCGGTCCGCCCGGGGACGCGGCGGCAGGCGCCGCGAAGGCGCGGGCGGCGATATCCACCCGCCGCGAACCCGCGGCCACCCCGCAGGTCGGCTGGGGCGGGGCTCCCGACATGGGTGCGCCCGCGACGTTCGTCCTGCTCCGCCACGGCGAGACGGCCCTCACCCCCGAGAAACGGTTCTCCGGAAGTGGCGGCACCGACCCCGAACTCTCCGCGGCCGGCCGACACCAGGCGGAGCGCGTGGCCGAGTCCCTCGCGGCCCGCGGCACCATCCAGGAGATCGTCAGTTCGCCCCTGCGTCGCTGCCGCGAAACGGCGGCGACGGTGGCCGCGCGCCTGGGCCTGACCGTCGAGGTCGAGGACGGCCTGCGCGAGACGGACTTCGGTGCCTGGGAAGGCCTGACGTTCGCCGAGGTGCGTGAACGGTACGGCCCCGACCTGGACGCCTGGCTCGCCTCCACGAGGACGCTCCCCACGGGCGGCGGCGAGAGCTTCGCCGAGGTGGCCCGCCGGGTCTCGTCCACCCGCGACCGCCTGACCACCCGCTACGCGGGCCGCACGGTGCTCCTGGTCACGCACGTGACCCCGATCAAGACCCTGGTCCGCCTGGCCCTGGGCGCCCCACCGGAGTCCCTGTTCCGCATGGAACTCTCGGCGGCGTCGCTGTCGGCGGTGGCGTACTACGCGGACGGCAACGCGTCACTGCGACTGCTGAACGACACGTCGCACCTGCGGTAGGGAGCGGAGTTCCCCGGGCGCGGGCGCAAGGCGCTCCCGGGCTTCCGTTCCCGGCGGGGGTATTCCGAGCCGAAGAGAAGCGGGCGCCCCGCCGGTTCCCAGGCGGCGCACGGCTGCCGCTGCTGCTTCCCGCCGGGGGCAGGCGAGTACCGCGCGAAACGGTGTGGGGCCGGTGTCCCCCGAGGGGGGCGGCACCGTGACGCGGTGCGGAGCTGTCGTCCGCCGAGGGGCACGGGCCGGCCGTCCGCGGCGCGAAGCTGCCGCTCTTCCGGAGGAACCGGGGGTACTTCGTACGTCCAGGCAACACCCACCGGCGTCCGGGGCGGAGCCCGGTCCGGGAAGGGGCGGGGAGGCGAATCAGCCGCGCAGCGCCGCCGCCTCGCCCGCCAGGCGCTCCACCCGCGCCCAGTCCTTGGCCGCCACCGCATCCCCCGGCACCATCCAACTGCCGCCCACGCAGCCGACGTTCGGCAGTGCCAGATACGAGGGGGCCGAGGCGAGCGAGATGCCGCCCGTCGGGCAGAACCTGGCCTGGGGGAGCGGTGCGGACAGGGCCTTGAGGTAGGCCGTGCCACCCGCAGCCTCCGCCGGGAAGAACTTCATCTCGGTGACCCCGCGCTCCAGCAGCGCCACCACCTCGGACGTCGTCGAGACGCCCGGCAGGAACGGCACCCCCGACCGCTTCATCGCGTCCAGCAGCACATCCGTCCAGCCCGGGCTGACCAGGAA
Organism: Streptomyces sp. NPDC057565; assembly: GCF_042801455.1. NCBI lineage: Bacteria > Bacillati > Actinomycetota > Actinomycetes > Kitasatosporales > Streptomycetaceae > Streptomyces > Streptomyces sp. NPDC057565. Next base: position 96,726 of record NZ_JBHVFU010000003.1, read on the forward strand.
CCGGGCCCCGGCCGCCACCGTGTCGGCGACGTTCTGCGCGGAGATCACGGTGCCCGCGCCCACCACCGCATCCGGTACCTCCGCGGCGATCGCCTTGATCGCGTCCAGTGCCGCCGCCGTCCGCAGCGTCACCTCGATGGCCGGGAGCCCGCCCGCGACCAGGGCCCGGGCGAGCGGTACCGCGTCGGCGGCGTCCTCCAGGACGACTACGGGGACTACGGGGGCAAGGTCCAGCACAGAGGAGGAGGTCATGGCCTCATCTTGCCGCGCTCACCGCACAGTACGCAATGAGCGTTGCACATGCTGCAATGCTGCTTGTCGGGCGTCAGTGGATCTCCGTCACGACGACATCGAGCGTCCACGGCCGCCCCGCCCGCCCCGGAGCCTCCGCCTCCACCACGTACCCCAGCTCCCGCAACGCGTCCACCAGCTCCGCGGGTCCCTTCGGCCGGTCCCCCGACTGCAGCAGGTCGCGGACCATCCGCCCCTTCGTCGCCTTGTTGAAGTGGCTGACCACCGACCGCTTCTCCACCCCGTCCACCATCTGGGAGTGCAGCACCCGCACGCTCGCCGTGCGCTCCGCCACCGCACCCTTCGGCTTCCACGCCGCCGTGTACGCGGACGACCGCAGATCCAGTACGAGCCCGTCCCCGGCCGCCTCCGGCATCACCTCGGCCATCGGCGCCCGCCAGTACGCGCCCAAGGCGCCGAGCCCCGGCAGCTTCACCCCCATCGAGCAGCGGTACGACGGAATCCGGTCGCCCACCCGCACCGCGCCCCACAGTCCGGAGAAGACCAGCAGCGACTTCCCGGCCCGCCGCCGGGCCGCCGTGTCCAGGGACGCCAGGTCCAGCGCGTCGTAGAGCACCCCGGTATAGATCTCCGCGGCGGGCCGCGTTCCCGCCGTCCGCAGCTCGACGTTCTTCGCGATCTCGCCGCGCAGCCCCTCGCTGAGACCGAGCACCTCGCGGGCCTTCTCCTCGTCCGCCACGCAGAGCTCGACCAGCTCGTCGAGGACCGCGGTCCGAGCCTCGGCAAGGCCCGGCAGCGACAGCGACTCCGGCTTCAGGGGTGCTCCGCGCCCCGAGGCGGCCTTTCCTTCGGAGGGCGGCAACAGCACGAGCACGGCGGTTCTCCTTCGTACGAACAGGGAAGCGGCCCCCACGACTGCCCAAGGCCTGCCTGCCAGCGTAAAGGGACGCCGGGACCGCCCGGCCCGGCACCCGGTCCGCAGGGCCACCCGCCCCCCGGCACCCGGACCGCAGGACCACTCGCCCCCGGTCAGCAAGGCCACCGGCCCCCGGGCCGCAGGACCAACCGGTCCCCGGACCGCAGGGCCGCCCGCACCCGGGATGCCGGTCGCCCCGCCCCGCCATACGCTCGGTCCATGCCCCGCCGCCATCTCCACATGACCGGCGCAGCCGACACCCCGTTGCGGGCGGCCCTGCGCGAACTGCGCACCACGCTCGGACTGCCCGTCGATTTTCCTCGCGAGGTCCTCGCGGAGGCGGCGCAGGTGGCGAAGTCCCTCGTCCTGACAGGACACCAGGACGCGACGGACCTTCCCCTCTTCACCATCGACCCGCCCACCTCCACCGACCTCGACCAGGCGATGCACCTCGAACGCCGCCCGCACGGCTTCCGGGTGCACTACGCCATCGCCGACGTCGCCGCCTTCGTCCGCCCCGGCGGCGCACTCGACACCGAGGCCCACCGCCGGGTGAGGACCCTCTACTTCCCCGACGGCAAGGTGCCGCTGCACCCCACCGTGCTCTCCGAGGGCGCAGCCAGTCTCCTCCCCGGGCAGACCCGCCCCGCCCTGCTCTGGCGGATCGACCTCGACTCGGAGGGCCGCACGGTCGCCACCGACGTACGCAGGGCCCTGGTCCGCAGCCGCGCCAAGCTGGACTACGCGGGCGTCCAGCGGCAGATCGACGCGGGCACCGCCGAGGAACCCCTCGCCCTGCTGAAGGACATCGGCCGGCTCCGCGAGGAGCAGGAGGTCGCCCGCGGCGGTATTTCGCTCGACGTGCCCGAGCAGGAGATCGTCCAGCGTGACGGCGCATACGGCCTGGAGTACCGCGCCCCGCTGCCCGCCGAGGGATGGAACGCCCAGGTCTCCCTCCTCACCGGCATGGCCGCCGCCCATCTGATGGCCGAGGCAGGCACCGGCATCCTGCGTACGCTCCCGGTCGCCCCGGACGGCGCCGTCGCCCGGCTGCGCCGCTCGGCCGAGGCCCTGCACGTCGACTGGCCGCACCACGTCCCGTACGCCCAGGTCGTCCGGTCGCTCGACCCGAGCAGGGCGAGCCATGCCGCGTTCCTGCAGGAGTGCACCACCCTGCTGCGCGGCGCCGGCTACACGGTCTTCGACCATGGCGAACTCCCCGCCCCCGCCGTCCACGCCGCGGTTGCCGACCTCTACACGCACTGCACCGCGCCCCTGCGCCGCCTCGTCGACCGGTACGCGGCCGAACTGTGCGTCGCGGCAGTCGCGGACCGGGAGCCGTCCGAGTGGGTGACGGCCGCGCTCCCCGGCCTCCCGAAGGAAATGGCCGAAGGGACCCGCCGCGCCAACACGGTGGAACGCGAGTGCGTCGACCTGGTCGAGGCGGCACTCCTCAGTGACCAGGTGGGCGAGGTCTTCGACGCGTACGTGGTCGACGTGCAGGACCAGGAACCCACCATCGGCACGGTCCACATCGAGCACCCCGCCATCGTGGCCCGCATCGACGGCGGCACGACGAAGCTCCCCCTGGGCGAACGGCTCCGGGTCCGCCTCACCCAGGCGGACCCGGGGGCGGCGAAGGTGCTGTTCGCGCCCGCATGAGAGCGGCGGCGGCGCGTGGCGGCCGGCCTCGTGTCCCGGTGCGGCCGACCTGACCGCCATCTCGTACGATCACGCCTTCGGCCACGGGCTCCGAGGGCACCACGGACTCCGGCGCACCCCGGCGGGCTCCGTACGAAGGAAGGCTTTCCAGCGTGACTGAACGTGTCACTGCCCCGGGCCATGCGACCGGCCATGTGACGGAACGGGCCCGGCAGATCATCGCCGCCGCCCGCACCCTCCTGGAGACGGAAGGCCCGGAAGCCCTCACCATGCGGCGGCTCGCCGACAGCATCGGGATCACGGCACCGTCCCTCTACAAACACTTTCCGGACAAGGCCTCCGTCCTGACGGCCCTGGCCGGCGAGGTGCTGCGGGAGACGGCCGAGACGCTGGAAGCGGCCGAGTCCGCGGCCCCCGGTTCGTTCCCGGCCCTCGCCACCGCGTACCGCGCCTACGCCCTGGCCCACCCGCACCTCTACCTCCTCACCACCGCGCGCCCCATGGACCCCACGGCCCTCCCTCCCGGCCTGCAGGAACGCGCCGCGGCTCCTCTCTTCCGCGCGGTCGACGGCGACCAGGAGCGGGCTCGGGCGGCCTGGGCGTTCGCCCACGGAATGGTGGTCCTGGAACTCAACGGGCGGTTTCCCCCGGGCGCCGATCTGTCGGCCGCCTGGTCCGCAGGCATCGCGGCGTTCGCCCGATCAGCTCCGTCCGAGGCGTCCCGCGCGTCCGGGTAGCATGGTCGACACGGCAGACGAGCCGGGCGGACGGCCGCGTGGGGATTTTCGGATCCTCCCGAGGAACGTCCGGGCTCCACAGGGCAGGGTGGTGGCTAACGGCCACCCGGGGTGACCCGCGGGACAGTGCCACAGAAAACAGACCGCCGGGGACTTCGGTCCTCGGTAAGGGTGAAACGGTGGTGTAAGAGACCACCAGCGCCTGAGGTGACTCAGGCGGCTAGGTAAACCCCACCCGGAGCAAGGTCAAGAGGGGCCGTCGCAAGATGGCCCTGCGCGAACGTTCGAGGGCTGCCCGCCCGAGTTCGCGGGTAGACCGCACGAGACCGGCAGTAATGCCGGTCCTAGATGGATGGCCGTCTCCCCGGCCGCCGCGAGGCGACCGGGTGACAGAACCCGGCGTACAGCCCGACTCGTCTGCCGCCACCTGCGGTTTTCCTTCGAAAGGGCCTCCGACCTGCGTCGGAGGCCCTTTCTGGGCTTTCAGCAGCTTGCCGCTTCGGGCCGCAAGGAGTCCCTCCGAAGCCCTCGGACCTGCCGCGTCGGCTCACGCCGGGGTCCGGAGCCGCGACGTCCCGCCGAGCAGGCTCAGCGCCTGAGCGCCCGTCAACTCGACCGCGCGGTGTGGTCCGGTGGCTGCCGGTCCGCACGCCAGGGCCGAACGGCCCAGGGCCGAACGGCCCTAGCGGCGTCGGACCCCCGATGGGTTGACTGCGGTGGACCGCATGCTGCGGGCCGGCCCAACGGCGGCTCCGGGGCCGGGCCGCAGCTTGTGGAGCGTTCGGTCGGAGCGGGCGGTGCGGATGTGTACAGGAGGAGAACGCGTTGATCGCGGTCGTCGGACACAGAGACCTCAACAACAGAACTCTGGCGCTGGTGGAGGCTGAACTGAGAGCGCGGCTGGACTGCCTGGCAGAGGGCGTGGCCGCTCTCGTACGGGTCGGGGCGGGGCTGCCACTGGTGTTCGGGCGCGCCGCCCGGGAGGCCGGACGGAAGCTGACGGTACTGCTGCCGGCCCAGGGCTCTGTGCCCGCAGTGCTGCCCGAGGGGGACCGGCGGGCCGCAGGGGAACTGCTGATCCTGGCCGAGAACGTACGGTTGCTGGCTTTTGATCCGGCCGACCGCAACGCTTGTGTCAGCGCCGATGAACGTCTGGTGGAGACGTGCCGGACCGTGCTCGCCGTGTGGGACGGTTCGCCGTCGGACGGCCGGGACGCCACCGCACACCTGGTTGCCTTCGCCCGGGCGCGTGGAATCCGGGTGGAGGTCGTCTGGCCGGACGGCTCCGTGCGGGGCGGGCATGAGCGCGTCGGCGCGTGAGTCGGAGCTGGTGCCGGGAGCCCCCGAGGCCGATGACCGGGAGGTCGGCTCCTCGCAGGACAGGGCGGACGACGGTGCTTCGAGGGTGAGCGGCGAACAGGAGCGGACCGCGGCGCGCCAGGGATTCGCATGGCTGTTGGTGATCACCGCCGCCCTCGGGCTGCTGGGCTCCTTCGTGATCACCACCGACAAGTTCGAACTGCTCGCCGACCCCGGCTTCGTACCCGCCTGCTCGCTGAGCCCCGTGGTGTCCTGCACGGATGTGATGCGCAGCGAACAGGCGTCGGTGTTCGGCTTCCCCAATCCGCTCATCGGACTGATCGCCTTTGGGACGGTGATGGGGACCGGCGCGGGCCTGCTCGCAGGTGCGCGCTACCGGCGGTGGTACTGGCTGGGGCTGAACCTGGGCACCTTGTTCGGTGTCGGCTTCTGCATGTGGCTGATGACGCAGGCGCTGTACGACATCGGCGCGCTCTGCCTGTGGTGCGTACTCGTGTGGGTGGCCACCATCTTCATGTTCTGGCACACGACCGTGCACAACCTGCGCCATGGCGTCCTGCCCGCCCCACGCGCTCTCGTCGCGGTGGTGCTGGAGTTCCCGCTTGTGGTCCCGGTTACCTGGTGCCTGGTCATCGTCATGCTGATAGCAACGCGGTTCTGGTCGTACTGGCAGACGTTTCCATGACCCGCACGATGCCGGTGCTGTCGTGATGGGTGTGCATGGCCGGGACTCCGGCGGCGGCCAGCCGGGCGGCGACGGCCCGCACGGAGCCTGTCGTGGATGCCTCGGGTTCCAGGGCCAGATAGACGTGCTGCCGGGCGGCGGCCCCGGAACGCTGCGCCAGCATTCCGTCCAGGACCCCCGGACCGGGATCTGCACAGAGACCGGCCCGACCTGCTGTGAGGACGGTCAGCCAGGGGCGTCCGCGCCGGAACGCCTCGAGATACGCCGCGTCGTACATGCCCTCACCCACCCTTGCATCCAGCAGCAGCCGCACCCGGTGCGCACGGGACCGTTCGGCGTCGATCTGCTGGAGCAGCGCCTTCATCGCGGCCCATCCGGTACCGGAGGCGATCAACAGAACGTCGGCGGAGGGGGTGTGATCGGGCAGGACAAGCGCGCCGCGCGGCGCGCTGAGGCGGACGGTGCCGCCTTCCCGCGTGCCGTGCACCAGCGCATCGCTCACCCCGTCGGCGCCCCGGGCCCGTACATGGAATTCCAACTCGCCGTCCGGATGCGGCGCGCGGGCCAGGTAGTAAGGACGCCATGCCTGCTCCTGCAGCGGCGACTCCAAGGACGCGTACTGCCCGGCCCTGAAGGAGTAGGGCTGATGGGGGCGCACCCTCAGCACCGCGAGATCCGGAGTACGGAACTCGTGCGAGGTCACTGTCGCCTCCCAGCTCGGCGGTTCGGCGATCGCCTCGTCCGCGCCCCTGACCATCGCCGAAACGGCCAGCCGCAGCATCCGCAGCCAGGCGTCCTCCAGCGCACCGGTCCACCGGGCGCCCGCACGCATGCGCAGCGCCTCGATCAGCGCCGCCTCGAACGCCTCGAAGTGCGCGGGGCGCACACCGAGTTTGCGATGGTCGCGACCCAACTGCGCGAAGGTGCCGATCATCTCGTCCGTACGGTGCAGATTGCCGATCAGATAGCGGAAGATTCCGACGAGATGGGCCTGCTGGAACGCCATCGACTCGGGGAACAACGACCGCAGATACGGATGCCGCTCGAACATGACCCGGTACAGCTCGGCGATCAGCTCCTCCAGCGGGCTCACCAGCGGCAGGAATTCGCTGATCAGCTGCTGGTCGGCCGTTCCGTCGTACGCCTGCGGTGCCTCGGCGCGCCACGGTTCGGCATCAACTCCGGCCGGGGACAGGAGGCGTCGTCGCAACCGCATCGCGTCGTGCCGCGCGAGCAGTGCGTGGTAGTCCTCGCTCGGGGTGTTCATGGACCGCTGACTCCTTGGGACAAGCACGGTGGGGGGCCGGGACGAGGGGCCCCCGTGGCGCCCGGACGATCTCGGCGGCGTCAGTATGGCACCGCGTCCAGTCTGCTGACCGGCCCCTGCCGCAGGGTCTTTCGGCCCTGTTCAGAGCCCTTTTCGGCATGCTGTGAAGCCTCGGCGGAAGGACCTGCGGACGGTCGCACGTACTGGTTGTCGCCCGTCCCTCACGACGACCACGGGGTCGTCCGGCGCGGCGTACGCGATCTGCTGGAGGCCCAGGACGGCATCGGGTCCGTCGGCGAGGCGTCCGTCCCCACCACAGGGCCGGGACCGGTCCACGGGCGGTCGGCTGACGACAGCTCAACTGCCGAGGGCCCGGCGGTGTGTGGTCTCGAAGGCGGGCGCGGGCGGGGCCGGTCGGCTGCCGAACGCGTGGGGAAGTAGGGCCGGTCGGCCCCGTGGAAGGTGCCCGTCGGTCCCTGGGGAGCGTCGCCGCTTGCGACCAGCATGGTGCGGTCGGGAAGGTCCGGTCCGTCCCCTTGTGATCCGCCGGACCTTCCCGACCGCTCCATGGAGCCGTCCGCGTGCGGCCGGGGCGCGTTCGGAGAACTGCCAGAGCTGGAGGACACGGTCCGGTGGACGCAATGGAATCGCAGGGCAAGCAGGCCGCCCCTGCATATGGCCCCAAGCCCCCCGGCCCCAGGGCCGACCCCGCCGGCGCGCGGGCCAGCACCGTCGACGCGGCGGGCACCCCGGCCGTTCGCCGGCCCGCTCGGGCGGGCACGACTCGGCCCGGCACCGATCTGCCGGGCCGTTCCTCGCGCGGCCGGATCGTCGTCTCGTGGCTCACGACGACCGACCACAAGCAGATCGGCACGCTGTATCTCGTCACCGCGTTCGCCTTCTTCCTGATCGGTGGGGCGATGGCGCTGGTGATGCGCGCCGAACTCGCGCGTCCCGGGACGCAGATCATGTCCAACGAGCAGTTCAACCAGGCATTCACGATGCATGGCTCGGTGATGCTGCTGCTGTTCGCCATGCCGCTGTTCACGGGATTCGCCAACTGGCTCATGCCGCTCCAGATAGGCGCACCCGATGTGGCCTTTCCGCGGCTGAACATGCTGGCCTACTGGTTGTTCCTCTTCGGTTCACTGATCGCCGCGGGAGGGTTTCTCACTCCTCAAGGAGCCGCCGATTTCGGCTGGTTCGCCTATGCCCCGCTGTCCGACGCCGTTCACTCGCCGGGCGTCGGCGCCGATATGTGGATCATGGGCGTGGCGCTGTCCGGCTTCGGGTCCATTCTCGGAGCGGTGAACTTCATCACCACCATCATCTGCATGCGTGCCCCGGGAATGACCATGTTCCGGATGTCGATCTTCACCTGGAACGTACTGCTGACCGCCGTACTCATCCTCCTGGTCTTCCCGGTCCTCGCCGCAGCACTTCTCGCGCTGGAGATGGACCGGAAGTTCGGCTCGCACATCTTCGACGCCGCCAACGGGGGTGCGCTTCTGTGGCAGCACCTGTTCTGGTTCTTCGGGCACCCGGAGGTCTATGTGTTGGCTCTGCCGTTCTTCGGCATCGTCTCCGAGATCATTCCGGTATTCTCCCGAAAGCCGATGTTCGGCTATATCGGTCTCATTTCCGCGACGATAGCCATTGCCGGGTTGTCCGTCACCGTCTGGGCCCACCACATGTATGTCACCGGTGGTGTACTGCTGCCCTTCTTCTCCTTCATGACCTTCCTGATCGCCGTACCGACCGGAGTGAAGTTCTTCAACTGGATCGGCACGATGTGGAAGGGGTCGCTGTCTTTCGAGACGCCGATGCTGTGGGCCACCGGATTTCTGATCACCTTCGTCTTCGGTGGACTGACCGGAGTCATCCTGGCCTCACCACCACTGGACTTCCACGTCTCCGACTCGTACTTCGTGGTCGCCCACTTCCACTACACACTCTTCGGTACGGTCGTCTACGCGATGTTCGCCGGATTCCACTTCTGGTGGCCGAAGTTCACCGGCAAGATGCTCGACGAGCGCCTGGGGAAGATCACCTTCTGGGTGCTGACGGTCGGCTTCCATCTCACGTTCCTGGTGCAGCACTGGCTCGGTGTGGAGGGAATGCCCCGCCGATACGCGGACTATCTCGCAGCCGACGGTTTCACCGCCCTCAACACCCTTTCCACTATCGGCTCATTCCTGCTCGGGCTGTCGTTCCTCCCCTTCTTCTACAACATCTGGAAGACCGCTCAGTACGGCAAGAAGGTAACCGTCGACGACCCCTGGGGTTATGGCCGCTCCCTGGAATGGGCCACGTCGTGTCCTCCTCCCCGGCACAACTTCACCGCCCTGCCCCGAATCCGCAGCGAGTCCCCGGCCTTCGATCTGCACCATCCGGAGATTGCCGCGCTCGACCCCGCCGTACCGCACTGACCTCGTCCACCACCGCAAGCCCCGCTCCTGAGGAGAGTGCTGTCCGATGTCCCATGGTGTTCTGGCGCTCGGCGTCGCCGTCCTCTGCGTATCGGGCAACGTCTGGTACCTGCCCGCCTGCATCGACCTGCGTGCCGGGCAGGACCGGCCGCGCTCCCGCCGACTGGTCGCGGCCGCTGTACTGGCCGGGTGGGGATCGGCGGCCCTCACGATGCTCCTGCTGCTCACGCCGGTCACCCTGTCCGCGGTCGCACTGGTGGCGGTCGCGGGCACCGTCACCACGGTGTCCCTGGCCTTCCGCGCGCGGCTGAGTCGCGGCCAGGAGCAGCGTGAAGAGGAGGCCCGCTGGGCCGCGCTCCTCCGTTGACCAACGCGTTCGCGTCCTTCCCGATACCGGCGGCGGCGGTCTGGCGGTCTGTCTAGGGAAAGCCGTACCGTCCCCGCAGACGCACGAAACGGGCCGCCGTCAGCAGTCGCACGGTGACCAGCCCCGAGGAGGCGCGCCGGAAGGAGATGACCTCCTCGTCCCCTCCCGGCCCGATGGGCTGTACCAGACGGCCGCCGAGCCGCAACTGCTCAATCAGTGGCACGGGGACCTCGGGGAACGCGGCGGACACGAGGATGGCGTCATAAGGAGCGAGGTCCGGCACGCCGCCGCTGCCGTCCCCGATCCGTAGTTCCACGTTCCGGATGTCCTGGCCGGCCAGATTGCGCCGGGCCTGAGCGGCGATGTCCGGCCACATCTCGATGCTCACCACGTCGGCCGTCAGCCGGGCGAGCAGCGCGGTCTGGAAGCCGAGTCCCGTACCGACCTCCAGTACATGCTCGTCCCCGTCCAGGCCGAGGCTCTCGATCATCATGGCCGACAGCGAGGGCTGCGTGGTCACCTGCTGGTAGCCGATCGGCACCGGTACGTCGTCGTAAGCGGCCGCCGCACGGTTGCTGGGGACGAACTGCTCTCGCGGCGTCGTACGCACAGCCTGGAGCAGGCGCTCATCACCGATCCCGGCCGCACGAAGGGCCTGTACGAGATCATCAGGAGTACGGGCGGAATCTCGCGAGCGCATCGGGTGCTCAGGTGTGATCGACCGGCTGCGCGAACCTCTGCCGGTGGGCGCAGTGCGCACAGCAGAAGAACTGCCCCTCAGCCTGCAGACCGTAGCCGGGAGGGTGGCTCCGACAGTCGTCGTTGCGGAGGCACACTGTCACGAACGTTCACTCCTTGATGGACTGCGGGCCTGTGGCTCGCATGCGGCCCGCACTCGGCCCGGCTCCCGCTCGAAAGGCTGCTTCCGACTCACCGACCCACCGACTCATCTTCCACGGGCCCGATGCATGGATGCGTCCGTGCGCAGGGATCACACGGCTGGGCCCCCAACCGGTTGGCTACCGGGTGGCACATCGCCCTGCCCGCTGCCGAACTGCTCGTGCATCACCTCCCGGTGATCTCGGAGAGCCAGGCCGCGTCCTCCGCGCCCGGCGCACCGGAGCCCGGCTCGGGCAGCCAACACACCTCGCCCGTGCCCAGAGCGACCGTGGCCCGCGGCCGCATCGGCCCGTCACCCCTGCGCGAGAGCAGGACGAACTCCCGGAGCGTCGCTGTCATGGCGTCGAGCCGGGCGGTGCAGTCCGCGGCGACCCGCCGCGGTTCCCGGGTCCGGCCCAGGGACAGATGCGGGGTGAAGGTCTTCCCACGCCCACGACAGTGCGGGAACCGCTGCTGCAATGTGCGGTACAGGCACTCCCGCGGTGCCGCGCCGGACGCCGCCGGATCGAGCCACACGGTGGAGTACGCCCGGTGCCGGAAGCTGCGCACCCCGTCCAGCCTGGCCGTGAAGACCGGCGTCTCGGCCGCTGCCGCAGCGAGCAGCGACGCCGCCCGCTCGAAGTGGGACTCAGGCACGAAGCCGAAGAGCAGATTGACGTGCGGCGGCCATCGGTGGATCTGCGGATCGTAGTCCCGGCGGATGTCCTGGATCGGCGGCCACAGTTCCGAAGGCGGGATCCAGGCCACTGCCGTGCGGGCGGTCGGGTACACGTCGAGGACGGCGACGGGCTCGCTCCCGCCGGAGCCCGGCGCCCGCAGGCGGCGCGGGTCCCGGTGACAGATCTGGTCGCTGGTCCGCATCACGCCTCCTTCCCCGCCCTCACACCTTCTCTTCCTTCCAGGGTGCCGTGCATCCTGTCCTTCCGATGCCGTCGCCGCAGGCTCACGCTGCGCCGACGCGCGGGCGGTCCCGAAGGGTGCCGTACTCGGCTTGCGTACCCGTCGTCCGTACTCGGCTGTCTTTTCCTTCCCGGTGCCTTGTCGGCTCCGGGCCCGGCCTGCCCCCACGGCCGGTAGCGTGGGCAGCGGAGACGGAGCCCTGCGAAAGGCAAGAGCGGGAAATCATGCGGATGATCTTCAATCCCGCGGAGGAGAACGAGTACGCGGCGGCCTGTGATCTTCTTGTCCACCGGTTCGACCGGTGGGCCCGGGAGAACGGGATCGACGCCGATCCGTTCGTCGTCGAAGCCGCGCTGGAGTACCGCCATATCGGTACGCCGGACGGCAGGCTCGGACTATGGGACCAGCGGCACATCGAGGAGTTCCTGCTCGACTGGGTTCCACGGTCGGTGACCGTACTTCCCGACGAGGAGCCCGCCGATGTGCCGGGCACCCTGCGGGCCCTGCTGCGGTATCTGGATGCCGTCCACCTCGCGGATCCCCGAGGAGCGTCCCTGCCCGAGGGGCTGGAGGCCGTCGACGCGGCAGCGCCGCGCCACGCGGAGGCGATGGCCGACCGCAGCCGCTGGGGCATGGCGAAGTTCTGGATCACCACCGCCGCGGAGCAGGGCTTCGACGTCCGCGACGAGCATGCGTTGCAGGACTTCGTGGGGCGGGCACAGCGCGAAGAGGTGCCCTACGACCCCGAGGTGCTTCAGGCGATCGTCGAGCGGCAGTTGCGCACGTCCGGGCCCGTACGGTCCGAGCCGCAGCTCCCGATCGCGCTTCCGGGCGACGACGTCCTGCGGGAGCAGGCCGACCGGTCACCGGTCCTGCGGCAGCTGCGCGGCCTTGCCGAATGGGCGGGGCGCGAGGGCCGGGCGCTCACCGGCTCCGGCAGGCTGCGGCTGTCCGATGCGCGGGGGCTCGTGGAGCGGCTGGACACCGGAGACAGCACCGACTCGGTCCGCTCGTCCGCGGATCTGCCGCGCCTCAACCTCCTTGTGGAGTGGGCGAAGACAGCAAGGCTGATACGAGTCGCCAAGGGGAAGCTGTACGCGGTGGCCAAGGCGGAGCCCGTGCTGAACGACCCGCTCGGACTGTGGCGGCGCGCCTTCGACGCGTTCCGCGAGCTGCGCGGCCCGGTGCGGGGCGCGCGCGGCGGCAGGTACAGAAAATCCGTGCCGTTCGACGCGTACGACGCCTACGACGTGTACGACGTCATCCTGCCCGACGTACTGGCAACCCTCTACAGCCTGCCGTACCCCATGCCCTGGCCCGCGTTGCGGGACACCGCCCACCTCGCCCACCGCTCACGTTCGCTGCTCGGCGCCTTTGCCACGTTCGAACAGGCCGACGACGATCTGCGCACGGTGCTGGGGGTGTTGGAGAGCCTGGGGGCGATCGAGTGCCACCGGGGGGTGGCCGATCCTGTCTTCGCGGATCTGGCGATGAGCGAGAACGACATCGAGGGATGGGCCGGAATACCGGCCGAGGACGATGACGACCTCGAGACGTCGCCCGGCGTGCTGCCCGGGATGTCGACCGGACGTGTCGGACCGTCGGGCAAGGCCCTGCCGGATGACGCCCTGTTGGACGGCGCCCTGTTGGACCAGGAGGCCACCCGGCGGGCCCTGAGGCTGAAGTCCGAACTGAGCGCCGGTCCTGTTGAGTTGATCCGTCTCACCGACCTCGGAACGGACTCCGTGCGTCGTCGGCTGCTGGCCGAAGGCCGGGACGCGCCGCTGATCGGTGAGCTTGCCCAGGCCCCGGCGGCCGGCCTGCTGGGCGTCCTCGCCGACGACTACGATCCCGAGTCCGCCCGGGCGGAGCTCGCCGGGTGGATCGCCGTTCACGGCGCCCGGCCCGCAGCGCTGGAGCAGCTCGTCCACACGGTGCGGACCATGCCGTTCCGTACCCGGGCCGAGGCCATGCTGGACGTCCTCGTCTCCTCGCTCGACGACGGGGAGCGGCTGCTGCGAAGTCTCCGTTCGGACCCATCGCTGGCTCCCACCGCGCTGAGCCTCCTGGCCCGTCGGGAGATTCTCTCCCCCGAGGACCTGACGGAGCCGGAAAGTCTGCTCATGGTCGCTGAAAGCCTGTTGCAGCTCTGTGAGGCGACCGGCGCCGACGGGATGAGAGAGGTACTGCACCAACAGGGCCGTGAGGCCGAGGAGGCCCTCCGGGCGGCTCTGGCCTCCGGTCACCCGGACCGGGAGGGCCTCACGAACCTTCAGGCCCTCGCCGAGCGTGTGTCCCGGGAGCGCAGGGCCCACGTCGCCCTTGCTCGGCAGCGCGGCCACCGAAGGAACGGCAGACGGGGCGGCAAGCGGCGCCGCTGAGGACGTGGCGCCGGGCGATCGCATGACAGCGGTGAGTCAGCCGCCCGTACCTCGAGTCCGTCACCGTGCGGCGCCGAGTGGTAACGGAGAAGATCTCCCGGCGAACGTGCCGGTTGCCCCGGCATACAGCCCGGCTCGTCTGCCGCTCGTACGGTCGTCCCGCTACGGTGCCCGGCAGGTATGGAGCAGAGGGCCGGATCCGCGGCTGTCGCGGGTCCGGTCCTGTCGTGCCCCTCTCAGGACCGTGGGGCGCCGAGGTGTCCGTCCGAGGTGTCAGCCCGCCATCGGCAGGCTCTTGCGCGACGGCACCGCGCCCAGTTCGTCCACGGCCACCGCCTCCCCGCTGTCCGCGTCGACGTAGCCGACACGGACGACCGGGTCGTCGCCGGTGTCGCGGCCGGCCGTGGCATCGAGTGCGAACACCACCGCGACCGGACGCGCGTTCTCCCCGTCCCCGTACACACCCGAGTACTGGAGAATGCGCCAGCCGTCGTCCTCCCAGTGGTCCAGCAGGGCGGACCGGACCACTGGCGCGGCGGCCTGCCAGGCAAGGGAGTTCTCCAGGAGCTCGACGCTCGCCGCGACCGGCACCTGGTGGTTCCCGGCGGCGGTGCCGAGGAGCGGGTGCCCGAAGACACGCAGCCTCGTCCGGCGCAGTGGCAGCAGCCACCACCGGTCGAGGTCGGCCGAGAGAGCGACCAGCACCGCCGCCGTCCCGGTCAGGAGGACAAGGGCACCGGCAGTCCGCTCGGAGACCGCCGGCCACCAGGTGTCCTGCGCCACCGCCACCGTGGCCCCGCCGATGAGCACGACCGCCGCCCGTGCGAACGCCCGCCAGGTGATGGGGGTGTCCTCGCGTGCCGAGCAGCCGCAGGAGGACTCCGGTGCCATGGTCCGGCCGTAGCCGAGATAGGCGAGGAACCCCGCCCCGAGGACCGCGGCGGCGGCCCCCGGCACCGGGTTCGCCGGAATCACCAGCAGACCTGCGGCGATCAGGAGTTCACCTGTGCCGGTCGCGCGCAGCACCGTCGTGGCCCGCTCACTGCTGCGCAGCATCCGGGCCAGCGCCGTCTTCGGCGCCTGTTGCGCGGTGCCCCGGCTGAACACCTTGACCGCTCCGGTCCACCCGAGCAGGCCCGCGAGGACCAGTGGGGCGAGGCCCGTTGTCAGTGACAGCATCTCTTCCTCTCTCTGTGTCCTCGGTCCCGCATCAGTGCCCGACGGAGATGCGGACGACGTCCACGGAGTTGTCGGACGGCCGCCAGGCACCGAGCACCTGGGCGCTCTGCCCGATACGCAGCCGGGACAGGTCGGACGTCAGTGCGCGGCCCGCGTAGGAGGCGCTGGCGTCCGGGGCGACGTGACCGACCAGTTCGTGCTGCCCGTGGGCGAGGTGCAAACGGTTCTTCGCGATGCCGCGGATCTGCGTGTCCAGGTTCACGATGTTCACCCACACCGCGTCGGCGGCCACGGTGCCGTCGGGCATCTTGACGCCGCGCGCGTAGAGTCCGTCGCCGACCTCGATCACCTCGGCCGTGGTGGCGCGCACCTTCCACACGCTGGTGACGTTGGTCATCTGCACCCGGGAGTGGCCGCCCTGGGAGCCCGCCACCTCCAGGACGCTGCCGGTGATGCCTGTGATGCGGCCCTCCACGAAGGTGGACCTGGCTATCGCGGGGTCGAGCGAGGGCTCCGCGGCGAAGGCGGCCTCGGCATCGAGGCCGCCGAGCGCCGTCGCGCCGACGATGGTCGCGCCGCCGAGGGCGGCAGTGGTGAGGAAGCGCCGACGGCGCATCCCGTCGGCCCGGTCGTGTCGTACGGTCATGTCTGTCCCCCTCACTCGTAGATGTAGACCGGCAGCTTGCCGGAGCTGAGGTTGCCGATCGCCGAGAAGGCGGCCGGGGTCAGGTCGAGGACGCGGTTGGTGCGACAGGTGCCGTTGCAGCACGTCGCCTCTCCGCACCAGTCCTTGGTGCGTGGGCCGCAGTCGGTGATCGTGATGCACACCGTCGCGCCCGAGCACTGGTGTTTCACCTTCATCACCGCACCGCAGCCGCGTCTGGGGATGTTCTCGCCACAGAGGTCGGGCCGGGTGATGTTCCAGCACGCCTGTGAGGCGTTGGGCCACGCGCCGTGGTGGGCGCTGGACTGGCAGTTGCCGCAGGCGCCGCCGCCGGCGCTGGAGCATGGGCCCCAGGCGTTGCCGCAGCAGAACCAGCTGGTTTCACCGGCCCACAGGCTGGTGGATCCGCAAGCCATCGTGTTGCCCCCTAGAGATTGACAAGTGCATGACAAGATGCGGGTCGACCGGGGACAGGCACAGGTGAAGCGGGGATGCCCACGCCGCGGCCGGGGATGGTTGTGCGAGCGAAGCAACCCAATGATGCGCGTAGACAACCGGGTTGCATAGATGGCCTCGTTCCACACCGCCGCATGCCTCGATCGAGGGGACCCGGGAGGCGTGCACAGCTGTGCCGGAGCGCGGCGGTGGCCGCGCGCCGCGCCGACGCTCAACCTCCCGGTTCTGCGCGAGGCGCCAGGTGGCCGGTGAACCACTCTGTGGCCAGGTCCGCCACCTTGGCGAGAGCACCAGGCTCCTCGAACAGGTGAGTGGCACCGGGGACCACGGCGAGCCGGCTCTCGCAGCGCAGCTGTGCCCGGGCCTGGCGGTTCAGGTCCAGCACCACCTCGTCCTCGCCTCCGACGATGAGCAGTGTGGGTGCGGTCACCGCCGGCAGGCGGGCCCCGGCCAGATCGGGCCTGCCGCCGCGGGAGACGACCGCCACGACCTGGGAGCCCGGCTCAGCCGCCGCCCACAACGCGGCGGCCGCGCCGGTGCTGGCGCCGAAGTAGCCCACCGCGAGGCCCCGGACCTCGGGCTGTTCGAGCAGCCAACGAGTCGTGTCGGTCAGACGGCGGGCCAGCAGGGACGTGTCGAAGACGTTGGCCCGGTCCAGTTCTTCCTGCGCCGTGAGGAGGTCGAACAGCAGCGTGGCCAGGCCGACCTTGTTCAGCGAGGTCGCGACGGAGCGGTTGCGCGGGCTGTGCCGGCTGCTGCCGCTGCCGTGGGCGAACACCACGAGGCCCGTGGCCCCTTCGGGGACAGCCAGCTGCCCGGCGAGCCGGACCGGTCCGGCGTGCACGACGACTTCCGGATCCGCAACGGGCGGAGTGGCGGATCGTGCCGCATCCTGCGGGGCCGAGCCCAGCTGATCGCTCCCTGGCAGCCGGTCTGCCGCCCGTTCGAGGCAGGCGATGACCTCGGAGTCGGTGGTCTGCGCGAAGTCCTCGTAGAACTGCCCGATCCCGAGGAAACCGACCGGGGTGGACAGGCACACCAGCTCATCGGCGGCGCCCTGCATCCTGGAGGTCCAGCCCTCCGGTGCCACGGGGACGGCGAGCACCACCCGGGCCGCTCCGTGGCCGCGCGCGATCAGGCAGGCGGCCCGGGCGGTCGACCCGGTGGCGACGCCGTCGTCGACGACGACCGCCGTCCGGCCCCTGACCCCGGTACGCCGCCGGCTGCCCCGGTAGCGCCGTGCACGCCTGTCCAGCTCCGCGCGCTCCCGCTCCTCCACAGCGGCCAGTTCCTCCTCGGCCGTTCCCGTCGCACGCATCACCTCCTCGTTGACGACGCGCACGCCGTCCTCACCGATGGCTCCCATGCCCAGCTCCGGCTGGAAGGGCACGCCGAGCTTGCGCACCACGATGATGTCCAACGGCGCTCCGAGGGCCTCGGCGACCTCCGCCGCCACCAGCACGCCACCACGGGGAAGGCCGAGGACGACGATGTCCTCGTCCGCGAGGTGTGTCAGCTGCCCGGCCAGTCGCCGCCCCGCGTCAGGGCGGTCGATGAAGTGCATGGTCCAGCCTCCTCGATGCGGCAGAACCCGGCCGTGACACCCCGCGCGGACGCCTGCACCCGGGATTCCCGGGGCGGGAAACGTGCCGACCACGGTCGGTCCTCGTGGGCGATGCGGCACGCTCGCGGCTCCTGCGGGCCGTCGGAGTCACGTTCGCCGGTGCGGGATGCGGCCCGCCCGGGACACGGTCTTCCGTCGAGCCGGTCTCTTCGGTTCACCACCGACCACAAGCGGTGCGGAAACGGTCCGATGTCAGCCGACCGCATCGACTGCTCCGGCAGTGCCGGACGGCCGCCCTCGCGGCTCCGCCCGCAGCTCCCACGCTCGTCGATGTCGGCCGGACTTCTTGCCGGCCCTGCCTCACGGCCCACGCTACTCGCGTTCAGCAGAGGCGCGAGCGCCGAACGCTTCACCGCCGGAGCCCACCATGACCGCCGCCCCGGCGCGCCAGGGACCCATTTCTCCGCACCTCATGAATGCGGATGAAGGGATGATGCGGCCGATACCTCGGTGGGGTGCCGGTCGACGGACGGGGCCGTTCAGAGGCGCGGCGGCCACCCCGGAGGTTTACTGGGTCTGAAGGCTATCGCCGAACGAGGGGACAACTCACCCGTGCGATCCGCCACCGCCACTGCTGTCCGGCCGAAGGAACTCTTCGACCGTGAGGCCGAATGGGACGCGCTCGTCGCCTTCGCCCGCGATCCCCGGCCCGGGCCTGCGGTCGCCATCGTCACCGGGCCCCGTCGGCAGGGCAAGAGCTTCCTGCTCCAGCAACTGACCTCGGCGACCGGTGGCTTCTACTTCGGAGCCCAGGACGTGGCGGAGGCGGAGTCCCTCCGGCGGCTCGGCGACCAGCTGGCCCGTCACACCGGTGCCAACCGTCCGACCCGCTGGAGCTGCTGGGCGGACGCGCTCGACGCCTTCGCGACTCTCGCGAGCGAGCGTCCGCTGCCCGTCGTCATCGACGGCTTCCCCGAGCTCGTCCGGCAGAGCCCCGCCCTGCCCTCCGCCGTCAACAGCGTCTGCCGCCGACTGCGCGAGGCGGGCCGGTCCAACCGAGTGAGGCTGCTGCTGTGCGGCAGCGCCATGCCGATGATGCGCCGACTGCTCGGCACTGCCTCGACCTCGGCAGACCTTCAGCTGAAGATCCTTCCCCTGGACTTCCGGCAGGGCGCGCGGCTCTGGAACATCGACGATCCGCGCCTCGCCCTCCAGGTCCACGCCGTCGTCGGCGCAAGCACCGCCTTCCGGTACGACCCGGCCGGCGAGGACATCCCGGCCGGCCCCGACGATTTCGACGCCTGGGTGTGCCGGACCGTCCTCAACCCCCGCCTTCCGCTGTTGTGGAAGGCTGGACACATCATCGAGCAGGAGCCCGACGGCTGGGACCGCGGCCTGTGCCACTCCACCCTGGCCGCCATCGCCGACGGCTGCTCGACGCCCGGCGCGATCGCCGACTGGCTGGACCGCCCGGCCACCGAGGTGCCCCACCTCCTCGCCGTGCTGCATGACTGCGGCCTCGTCCAGGGCGTACCCGATGCCTTCCGGCCGGGTGTGACCCGGTACCGCATCACCGAGCCGCTGCTCGCCTTCGACCACGCCGTCATACGCCCCAACCGCATCGCGCTGGGGCAGCAGGGCCCCGCAGAGGTCTGGAAGTCCGCACGGTCCGTCTTCGAATCCGCCGTGATCCGGCCGCATTTCGCCCAGGTGTGCCGGGACTGGGTGACCGGGTTCGCGTGCCGGGACACCTTCGGCCCCCGGCCCGTCACCGCCTCCGCCGGGTCGCTTCCAAGGGGCCAGGGGCACCGGCCGGTCGACGTCGATGTGGTGGTCCGCGGCGAGGTCCACGGCCGTGCCGGGGTCCTGCTCTCGGTCGGCAGGGTGTGTTGGGACGAGGTGATGGATGTGCACCACCTGCACGAACAGCTCCAGGTCCTGGCCGAACTCGCCGACCGCGGCGAGGACGTGAGTCGGGCTCAGCCGGCCTGCTACAGCGCGGTCGGGTTCAGCTCGCACCTGCGCGAGGCCGAGGCGCGAGGCGAGGTGGTCCTGGTGGATCCCGACCGGCTCTACCACGGAGAGTGAGAGGAAGCGTCCGGCTTCCCGCCGTGCTCTGACGGGATGTCGCCACCGGCGGCCGGTCGGCACGAGCGAAGGCGCCGTTCACGGGCTCGCCGCCCCGCCGCAGTCGATTGAACGGCACGGTCCGGTGCCTGCGTCGAGGACGTGCTCGTCGCCGTGGGGGAGAGGCTCTGACCGGGGGAGAGGCCCTTGATCATCGTGGCCGACAGCGACGGCTGCGTGGCGAGGAGCCCGCCTGCTCGGCAGCGAACCAGGCATGCGGGATCGCGTGGTCGGCGCCGAGCAGCCGTTTGTCGTGGACCCGCACGGACCGGGGCCTCCGGGGACGCCGAGGCCATCTCTCCCGCTCCGCGCCGACTCATCCCTTGACGACGCCCAGTGGCACCAGGCGGACGATCAGCCGGGCGAGTCCGGCGCCCTCGGTGACGGCGGCGACCGTGTCGACGTCCTTGTACGCCTCCGGCGTCTCCTCGGCGAGACCACGCCACGAGGAGGGGCGTACGGCGATGCCCCGGGCCTCCAACTCGCCGCGAAGCCGCTCCCCGCGGACCATGCGCAGCGCGTGGTGGCGGCTCCAGACCCGGCCGGCTCCGTGGCAGGCGGAGTGGAAGGCGTCGTTGCCGGGCAGGCCGACCATCACGTACGAGGCGGTGCCCATCGTCCCGGGGACCAGTACCGGCTGACCCACCCGGACGAGGTCCTCGGGCAGGCCCGGGTCACCCGGTGGCAGTGCCCGCGTGGCGCCCTTGCGGTGGACGCACAGTGAACGTGCCACACCGTCCACTTCGTGGGTCTCGAGTTTCGCGGTGTTGTGCGAGATGTCATAGACCAGCTCAAGACCGACGTCCGCAGCGGTCGCGAAGGCATGGCGGGTGGCTTCGGACAGCAGCTGGCGGTTGGCCCGGCCGTAGTTGGCGGCCGCCGCCATCGCCCCCAGATAGGCGCGGCCCCGCGGCGAGTCGACCGGCGTGCAGGCCAGCTGCCGATCCGGGACCTGGATGCGGTACCGGTGCAGTTCCTGGTCCATCACGCGAACGTGGTCGGTGCACACCTGGTGGCCCAGGCCGCGCGAACCGCAGTGGATCATGACGCACACCTGGCCCACCCGTAGCCCGAAGGCCGCTGCGGTGGCCGGGTCGTAGACCTGGTCGACCGCCTGCACCTCCAGGAAGTGGTTGCCCGAGCCGAGGCTTCCCACCTGGTGGAGGCCCCGCTCGACGGCGCGCCTGCTCACCTGCCCCGGGGCCGCGCCGTCCAGGACGCCGTAGTCCTCGCAGCGCGCGAGGTCGCGTGGCACACCGTGGCCGCGCTCGACCGCGTAGCGAGCGCCGCCGACCAGCAGGTCGTCCATCTCCCCGGCCCCCGACAGCTTCCACAGACCGCCGCGCCCCATGCCGCGCGGGATGGTGCTGTCGAGGATGTCCATCAGCCGCCGCATCCGGTCGTGGTCGAGCGCCCCGCGGTCGATGCCGGCGGCCAGCAGCCGTACGCCGCAGGAGATGTCGAACCCGACGCCGCCGGGCGAGATGACGCCGCCGTGGGAGATATCGGTGGCGGCCACCCCACCGATCGGGAAGCCGTAGCCCCAGTGGACGTCGGGCATGGCGAAGGAGGCGCGGACGATGCCGGGCAGCGTCGCCACGTTCGCCACCTGCTCCAGCGCCTTGTCCCCCGCCGCCTGCGGCAGCAGCGCCCGCGAGGCGAACACCACCCCGGGTACGCGCATCGGCTCCCGCTGCTCGATCCGGAAGCGGTACTGGTTCTTCTCCACCAGTGCGATCTCCACGTCCCTCACCTCCAGTCGACCGTCAGCCGTCCGGTCCGATCGGCGACGGCGGTGCCGAACTCGGCGCAGGCGGTGGTCAGCCGCTCGCGGATCCACTCCCGGTCCTCGCCGACCGCCAGGCGGGTATGGCAGTAGTCCAGGGCCAGCGGCACCGCCGCCACCTGCGCGGGAACCAGATGTGCGGCATCCGGGCCGTCCAGGGTCACCAGGAAGAGGAGCCCCAGGTCGTTGCGCAGGACCGAGTCGACGGCGTAGTCGTCGACGAAGTCACCCAGGTCGTAGAGGATCCGGTCGGCGATCCCGTGGAAGACATGGGCGGAGTGCCCGGCGACCAGCGTCGCTCCCGCTGCCAGCAGCTCCGGCGCCGCGGCCGAGACGCGGCGCGGCGGCCGGGAGGTCATGTTGGGACCCCAGTGCGGAGTCACCAGTACGACATCCGCTGCCGCAGCGGCCCGGCCCACCGACTCCGTCAGCCAGCCGGGCACCCCCGCATCGAGATCGGCCCAGGCCACACCGGGACTGTTCTCCCCGGCCGCGTAGTCCTCCGGATGGTCCGTGACGCCCACCACCGCCAGCCGCACTCCGCCCGCCTCCAGCACCGCGAACTCCCGGGCCGCGCCTGCGTTCGCCCCGGCGCCGACCGCGTGGACGCCCGCCCCGGCCAGCAGGGTGCGGGTGTCCGCCATGGCGTCGAACCCGTAGTCCAGAGCATGGTTGTTGGCGAGCGTCACGCAGTTCACCCCCAGTTCGGCCAGCACCTTCGCGGCGGCCGGGGGCGCACGGAAGAAGAAGGCCTTCCACGGGTCGGGCCAGCGGTGCCCGCGGTCGGAGACACAGCACTCCAGGTTGAGCACGAACAGGTCCGCCTCCGCGATCGCTTCCCTGACCCCTGCGGAGACGAGCGTCTCCGGCTCCGGCGAGCGGCGCAGCTCCTCGGCGACGCTGCGCCCGAGCATGGTGTCGCCGGCCAGTGCCACCGTGAGCGCCATGATTCCGTCCCTTTCCCGCCCCGGCTCAGACGTCGAGGGTCACCCGGCAGGTCCAGCCGCCGGGGCCACCGCGCAGCTGGAGGTCGTGCAGCGAAACGGCCTTGGGTACCGCACCGACCGGCACGGCGGTGCCGACGTCTGCCATGCGGAAGCGGACCGACAGCTCCCGGCCGTCCCCCGCCGACCGGATCGGCCCCACCTCCACATCGATCGGGATTTCACCGTCGGTATCCATCCGGTAGACGACCTCCTCCAGGACGGACACCAGCAGATCCTCGTCGGACTCCGCCGTGACCGCGTATTCGCGTTCCCCGGCGACTGCTGCCCCGGACGTGTCGGCGAACCCCTCCACGACCGCGCGCACCGCCTCGCCGATGCAGCCCTCGGCCGTCGGCGACCACGCCTCCACCCGCATGTCCGCGGTGTGTGGCACAGCCCGGTGGCCATGCGCGTCGGGCTGCTTCCCCACAGGTTCCCGACCGTCCACGGTCGGCACCTCTCCGTCGTCTCCGGATGCACAGCCTGATGCCGAGTTCTCCGAGCCGCAGGCGATGCCTCCTCCAGGGTCGTCCCGTACACCGCTTCGGGGCAACCTGCACGAGGCGACGCACGCGGTCACCGGCCACGGGGCGGTCGGCAGGGCCGGCCGTCAAGGGCTGGAAGCCGCCCGTCGGCGCCACGCACATTCACCACCCCTGCCCGTCCTGTTGACCGCAGGCAATCGACATATGACATACGGTAGTTGTCCCGCTGTCCTCGTGAAGGAGTGCACGCATGCCGGTCTCGCTCGGTCTCGGTCTTCCGCAGATGAAGCAGTACGACATCGGTCGCGACGTGGCCACGGTGGCACGTGCGGCGGAGGACGCCGGGTACGAGAGCCTGTGGGTCTTCGAGCGCGTGCTCTTTCCGGAGCCGGCCACCCAGGGGCTGTACGGCGTACCGGGGCTGCCGTGGCCCGATCAGTACCGCAGCGTCGCCGACCCGCTGGTCACCCTCACACTGGCCGCCGCGGCCACCGACCGGGCCCGGCTCGGCACCAGCGTCCTGGTCGCCCCGCTCCACGTACCGTTCCAGCTGGCCCGATCGCTCGCCTCGCTCGACGTCGCGAGCGGCGGCCGGGTGGTCGCGGGCCTCGGAACCGGCTGGTCGCTCGACGAGTACGCGGCCGCCTCGGTCGCCCCCTTCGAGAAGCGCGGCGCGGTCCTGGACGAACTGCTGGACGTCTGCGCGGCCGTCTGGGGCCCGGACCCGGTCTCGTACTGGGGCGAGCTGACCACCATCGCACCGGCCGAGGTCGGCCCCAAGCCCGCTCGCCCCATCCCGGTCTATCTGCCGGCGAACAGCCCACGCGCCGGCCGCCGGCTGGTGGACCGGGCGGACGGCTGGATGCCTGTGGCCATGGGCCCCTCGACACTGGCCGAGCAGTGGCGGCGGGTACAGGACCTGGCGGCCGAGCGTGGCAGGCAGAGGCCGATCGAGGTGTGTGCCCGTGCCAACGCGACGTACAGCGCCAAGCCGTTCGAGGGCGCGGACCGGCAGCCCTTCCAGGGCAGCGTGGCCCAGATCGTGGAGGACCTGGTGGCCCATGCTGCAGTGGGCGTGACGGAGATCCTGCTGGACCTCCAGGCGACGACGCGAGACGCCGCCGAACTGGCCGATGTGGCGGCCGAGGTGTATCGGGCGGCCCGAGCGGCGGGCGTCTGACGGTCGCGCCGAGGAAGCACCGGTCCGCCGTCGGCGGGACTGGGCCCTGCCCCGCCGACGGCACACCCCCGCATCCGCCCCTCGGATTGCGGCGGGTGCCTGCCAGGGGTCCTCCCCGAAGCATGAGCCGGTGTTCACGATCGGGTGCTGGTCAGCTACGCCCGGTGCCCCCTGTCCGCCGCGCGGACAGGGGGCACCGGCGGACCGATGATCCCGATGCTGTCGCTGCCGCGGACGGCTCCACCGACTCACTCACCGAACCGGCGGGTCTCCACCCTCACCCGTCGAGCGCCGGGCGATCCCGGCTGATGTTCGGCGCGCCGTTTCCATGGCCGGGGAGCAGCCGGGCCTCGGCGCTCGGCAGCTTGCTCCACCAGTGGTCGAAGCGGCGATAGACCTCCGGATCGCGGTCGGCGAGGAAGGCCGTCATTGACCGGGCCTCGGCGGCCAGTTGCTCCCAGATGTCGTCCGGTAGGGGGTGGAAGGCGGTCGCCTCGATTCCTCCCTCGGCCGGACGCCACACACCGGCGACGTACCCGTCGATCAGCAGGGTCGGCAGCACGTCGCCGTTCCTGCGGGTGACGAGCGTGCGGTAGTCCGGTGGGATGACACGGCTGCGGTCGGAGTAGGCCAGCAGGATGCTGTCCCACATGGCCATCAGCCGGGGCGGTGCCGGCGTGTCCTCGTGCGGACGCGATGCGCCCGGGGTGTCGAACAGCTCCTCGCCGTTCGGCCCTTCCAGCCGCTCGATGTCACCGTCACCGGCGAGAGCCCGCAGCGCCGTCCTGGCCCTGGCGCGCTGGACCAGTGCGAACTGTGCCACGTCCGCCACCGATGCAGGTCCGAACCCCTCGAGATAGCGCTTGACCAGCGTCTGCAGCGACGCGGCGGACACCTCCGGGTTCGCCAGCACCGGTCGGGTCGGGGGCGCGACATACGACGGACGGGAGCCGAAGGACCACGGGGGCGTGGTGGGTGCGTGCAGCAGCGGCGTGTACTGCCGCAGCCCCCACCAGGCTCCGGGCTTCGGCGGCGCACCCAGCCGCTGTGCGAGCCAGGCCTCGTACTCCGCGGCGGTTCGCGGCCGGTCGGCGAACGCCAGCAGCTCCGGAACCAGTGCGTCGGCGTCGTCGGCAGTCAGCCCGGACGCCGTGAAGCGGTCACCCAGCCTGGAGGCACGCAGCAACGGCTGCACGGCCTCACGAAAGGCCCGGAAATCGTCGATGTGGACGGCATGCAAGGTGATCCGCATGAGGGTCGACTTGACGACCGTGTGGCCGGCGAAGGCCGAATCGAGATCGGCCGGGTCGAAGTCGGCGAGCCGGTTCCACAGCGCGAGGTAGGGCGAGGCCGCCTGCTGCGCCTGCAGCGCGACCACGCGCCGTACCGCGTCCGCGACGCCGAGAGTCTCCCGCTGCAACAGCAACTGCCGAGCGAGCGTGGAGCGGTTGAGCTCTCGCGCCGTGATTCTCATGTCGTGACCGTCTCATTCCCCATGTCGTGAACCCGGCACCGACGACGCGCGCGGAGCACCCGGCTGTGCACCCTAACCCGTACGCCGGCCCAACCCGTACGCCGGCACCTGATCGAGACCGCAGCCCCCACCGTCGTGATCCGAGAGCTGCCCGTCATCGGACTTTCTCCAGGCGAACTTCCTTGCGGATCCGGTCCGTTCCGGAGTCGGTCGCGGCAGCCCGGCGTCGATCGGGCCCGCACGCGTCCGGGTGCGCGGTGACGCATTCCCCCCGGTGTGCGGAGGCCGTGCACGGTGGTCCTCGACCGGCGATTTTCGGCCAGCGCGTCGCCGCGTCGCGAGCTGCGGGGTGGCCCCCGGAGGGCTGCGTTCCGCTCACGCTCCTCCGGGGTGGGGCCCATGCGTCCGGGCGGGTGGTCACCGGAGAGGGGAAACGCCCGGTCCCCTGACCGCCACCGATTCCACCGCTCCCGTTGCCGCTTTTGTGTCGCGGCGACGGGAGCGGCCGCGCCATGCGCGCGGGACGGCCTTCAGTTCGTGTGCGGGCGACCGTCGGCCGCGTCATGGGTCTGCTTCAGGGCCATGGGGTAGGCCGATGGACCGGTGGGGCTGCACAGCGTGTCGGGGGCGCGGTGGGGGCGAAGGTCCCTGAGGACCGACTCGACTTCGCAGAGAAAGGATTGATAGGAGGTCAGGCGCTGCCATTCGGAGTCGGGGGCGCCGGGCACCGTAGCGGCGCATGCTGACCAACTTGCCACCAGTTCGGCGTACAACGGTGTGTCACTTGCCGTCTCTGTGTGCGTCCGACCCGGCATGAACGCGCCGGTGACCTGCTCGCGCGGTGCGCGCGCTCCGTGTGCCGCATCCAGCTGGGGCCTCGGACGCGGCCGGGCGTGAGAGGGGCGTGGGGCCTGCGAGGGGTGTGCAATGGATGCCGCCGAGCCCCTGCCGATGGCGGTAGCGGATGAGGGTGCGTTCATGACGGTGGTAACGATCAACCGCCATTTGGGTAACTACGGCCCGACACGGCAAGATTAGATGGAGTTTCACCTTTCTTGGTGCCTTTGAGCCGAAAATCGCTTCAAATCCTGTGGAGGGGCGTTGGTCCCGGCATGGAACCGAGGGAGCTGTGGGAGCGTCATGCCGTACTGGCGCGGGCCTATTTCAGAAATGACGAGGAAGTGCGCGATGCGCAGAGCACCCTCGACGAGCAACAGGCGAACCGTATGCGGACGTTGGCTGCGTTCGCGGTGACGCTGGGGAGCGACGGGACCGTCGCGGATCTCCTCGGGCTCCATGAACGCGAAGTGCGCATGGCTCGCCGCACCGTGGGAAAGGACGATGCCCGGGCAATCGCCAAGGCGCTCCTGGACCACCACGCTGCGGATGCGCACGAGCTGTCTCCCGAGGACGCGGACAGATGCCCGCTGTACCCGGAACCGGAGGAAAGGCCGGTGCCCCATGACGCTCCGGCCCCGCCTCCGCGCCCTCCTCACGCCCCGGGCATCCCGGAGGTTGCCGAGGAGGCGGTTCAGGGAATCGTGTCGTCGTCGGCGGTGGACGCGGTCCTGGTCGGTGCGTGGAGCACCGGGGCCGACCTCTCCGTACTGGCAGGCGAGCTCGGTCTCGATCTCCCTCGACTCGTCGCCCGCACCCGATACCTGGAGGCGCAGGGCCGCCTCACCCGGGCCCCGCAGCCTCTGGACCGTTCCGGCCGTCACCGCCGCGTCGAAGGCGCCGAGGCGCCCACCGTGTCCCAGCCCCAGCAGTGGTACTACCCCACCCAGCATCGCCCGTCGCACCAGACGACGACGTGGGACCAGGCGACGACGTGGGACCAGCAGGCTTCTCACACCACTATGAACTCCGCACCGATGCATGACTGGGACGGCATCCTCGATCAGTGGCAGGTCACCACCAGCCCCACGTCCTCCTGGTAGGGAACCGCACCGGACCTCCCGGCGGCGGCGAGTCCGATACCGGCGTGGCGGATTCCGTCATTCCGCTGCCGTCCGGGCCCACTTCTCCTGAAGGGGCCGGTAGTCGATCACCACGATCCCCTCCTCCCGGAGGATCTCGCCGGCCCGGGGCGAGACGAGGAACTCGTAATCGGTCCGGCGCACACGCCAGCCGTCGGGCTCGATCGCCTGTGCCTCCTCGTTGCCGAGACCCGGATGGACCGCCCATTCGCTGAGACCGGTCGGCAGGGTACGCAGCAGTTCGGCGTAGCGGGCCGGCTTGCCGTCGGTGTCCAGAGCGAAACTGTCCAGGAACGGCCGATCGGTGACGGGCAGCCCCTGCCGCCGCAGCTTCCGGCGCCCCGGCTCGAGCCAGATCCGTACCGCCAGGCCGTACTCGGCGGCCGGCGCCGCGGTCAGGTCGAGGATGTCGTCGCGTCCGCCGTCGGCCAGGCAGTGCCAGTCCAGATGAGTCGGGGACAGACCGGCGTCGGACACGGCGTCGATCTGCGCGCGGAACTCGGATTCGACCTCGTCGATACGGGCCCGGACGAGGAGCTCGGAGCGGGTGGCGGGAGTGAAGAGATCGCCCGCGTCGTCGAGCAGGGACGGGACGTGTGCCTTCGGCGTCAGCGGGCCCCACCGGGAATTCCGGGCCGGTGCGACACCGATGTCCGGGGTGCTGAAAGTCGGTTGACGGCCCACCGCGCGCACGGTTTCCTGCTGCGATGAGTGATCTTCGCTTCGAACACGTGGACGCCGAAGCCACGCTTCAGGACTGGCAGCACGTTCACAACACGATCATTCCCACTGCCGTGTTGTCTCTCGACGAGGTGCGTGAGCGTGTCCGGCGTCACCGGTTGGAGGTGGCCTATCTCGACGATGCCCTCGTGGGCTGTTCGACGGTGCGGCCGCCCACGAGTGAGGCATCGGTGGCCACCGTCATTGCCCGGGTGCTCCCCGCTCACCGGCGACGGGGGATCGGTGCGCAACTCTACGCACGGGGGCTGGAACAGGCGCGAAAGCTCGGCGCGGACGTCATCGAGACGGTTGTCCTGGCGACCAACCCGGACGGGCTGCGGTTCGCGCACGCGCACGGATTCGTCGAGGTCGACCGCTATGTGCTGCCGGGTGACAGCGTGCCCTTCATCGATCTGCGACTGGCCTGAGCGAGCCCGTCGGCGGGCGCCCGTGCGAACCGGGCGCCCGTCGGCACGCCCGGGTCAGATGACCGGTGGCCGCCCCAGCATCGTCATCCGCCACACCGTGCGCCACCGCATCGGCTGCCGACGCCCGCACGGGGTGCGGACCCCCTCGGCAAAGCCACCGGCCCAGGCGCGCAGTCCCGTGGCCGAGCGGGTGCGGGCCACGGTGAGGAGGGTCCAGATGCCCAGATAGGCGGGGACCAGAGGGAGCGGCAGATTGCGGCGGGCCAGCCAGACGCGATTGCGGGCCGTCATCCGGTAGTAGACCGAGTGCCGGGCCGGGGACGTCTTGGGGTGCTGGAGCAGCAGTTCGGGCTCGTAAAGGATCTTCCAGCCTGCGTCGAGCGCCCGCCAGGAGAGGTCTGTCTCCTCGTGCGTGAAGAAGAACTCCGCCGGCCAGGGGCCGGTTTCCGCGAGCATCTTCATGGAGAGGGCGTGGCCACCGCCGAGGAACGCCGTGACGGGGCCGCGCCGCATCGGGTCGGTGGCGCGCAGTCGGGGGACGTGGCGGCGCTGCGTCTCGCCGTGTTCGTCGGCGATACGGAAACCGACGATGCCGAGCTGCGGGTCGGCGGCGTACAACTCCTGGACCTTGCGCAGCACACCGGTGTCGACGAGCAGACCGTCGTCGTCCAGCTCGACGACGACATCGACGTCCCCGAGTTCCGCCAGTGCCGCGATGGCGACGTTACGGCCGCCGGGGCAACCGAGGTTCTCGTCCAGCTCGATCGTGGTCACGCCGCCGGCGAGGCCCGACAGGCCGGGGAAGCCGGTGAAGTCCGGGAGCGGCGAGCCGTTGCCCACGACGACGAGACGGGTCGGCAGCACGTCCTGCATGGCCACCGAGGCCAACAGCGCCTCGACCTGCTGCGGGCGGTCACCCATGGTCACGATGGATACGCCGATGCGCGGTTCGGACAAGGTCAGCACTCCTGAGCTCGCTGCGGTGCCCGTGATCGTAGTCGCTCGATGTTCAGCTGTCGGTCGCCGCCCTGCCACGGGGCGGATGTCGCTGCCCGGTAGGGGATCGGCCGTCAGGAACCGGAGGCGCCGTCGGACTCACCGGTCCGCTCCGGCGAGGGCACCCGTGCCGCGATCCGGCGCAGATGCCCCGCGAAGACCTGGGGCGCCTCGGGGGTGAGGGTGCGGAGGGCGACCATCGCCGTCACGATGACATCGCAGAGTTCCGCCTCCACGTCCTGCCAGGAATGGGTGACGCCCTTGCGCGGGTTCTGACCGATGGTCCCGATGACGGCCTGGGCGACCTCGCCGACCTCCTCCGAGAGTTTCAGCATCCGCAACAGGAGATCCTGCTCGGGGCGGATGCCGGTTCCCGCGTCGAGCCAGCTGCGGAGGTGGTCGACGGTTTCCCAGGGAGACCGGTCCGCATCGTCGGTGTCCGTACCGTCCGGGCGGCCGTTCAGGTCGGCGTTCATACGGTGCAGCCTGCCATGTCCGGACACCGGTGCTTGTCCTCGTGCGCACTCCAACTCCTAGCCTGCGTGGCATGGAGACAGAGATGAGGAACAGGACCCTGGGGCGCGACGGGACCGAGGTAGGTGCGCTCGGCTTCGGCTGCTGGGCCATCGGCGGCGAATGGGCGGACCGGGACGGCAATCCGCTCGGCTGGGGCGCGGTCGACGACGAGGAGTCCGTGGCCGCGATCAGGCGGGCGCTCGACCTCGGTGTGACGTTCTTCGACACGGCCGATGTGTACGGGGCCGGGCACAGCGAACGCGTTCTCGCCCGGGCCCTCGCGGGGAACCGCGACGACGTCGTCATCGCCACCAAGTGGGGCAACCGCTTCGACGAGCGGGCCCGCACGCTGATCGCCGGCGACAGCTCGCCCGCGTACGCCCGCGAGGCGCTCATCGGCTCGCTCCGCAGGCTCGGCACCGACCGCATCGACCTCTATCAGCTGCACCTGTCCGATGCTCCGCTCGACGAAGCCGCCGAACTCCGTCAGGCCTGTGAGGAGTTCGTGGCCGAGGGGCTGATCCTGGCGTACGCGTGGAGCACCGACGACCCGGTGCGCGCCGCGCTGTTCGCCGAGGGGGCACACTGCGTCGCCGTCCAGCACGCCTGCAATGTGCTTCAGGATGCGCCGGAGATGCTTGCGCTCTGTGCGGATCAGGGGCTCGCGAGCATCAACCGCAGCCCGCTCGCGATGGGGCTTCTCACCGGCGCGTACGGCCCCGGCCGGCGCGGGGGTGCGGGGGACATCCGGGCCACCCCGCCCGCCTGGCTGCAGTGGTTCGGGGCGGGCGGGGCCGCGGCACCGGAGTGGGCCGCGCGGGTCGACGCCGTACGCGAGATCCTGACCGCGGACGGCCGCACCCTTGCGCAGGGCGCCCTCGGCTGGCTCTGGGCGCGCAGCCCGCACACCGTGCCGATCCCCGGTTTCCGGACGGTCGCCCAGGCCGAGGAGAATGCCGGGGCGATGGCCCACGGGCCGCTGCGGGACGAGCAGGTGGCGGAGATCGGCGCGCTGCTGGCGTAGCGGGGATCCGTCCGGACCGATCCGGGCCGCCCATGGCCTCAGGCGCCCGCCGCGTACCGCCAGAAGTCCCGCATCAGGGCGGGCGGGGTCGGTCCGGTCATCTCCAACTGGCTGAGCATGATGGAGACCGTGCCGGTGGACGGAGTGAGGTGGGCCGTCGTTCCCGTGCCGCCGACCCAGCCGTAGCGGCCCGGCACGTTCCACTGATCGACGGTCTCGACATCGACCGAACCGCCGAAGCCCCAGCCCTGCCCCTCGATGAACAGGGCACTTGCTGCGCGCTGAGCCGGTGTCAGCTGGTCGGTGGTCATCTGCCGCACCGATGCGGGCGACAGCAGCCCGTCGCCGTCGGCGAGCAGCATGCGGGCGAACGCGAACCAGTCGTCGACCGTGGACACCAGTCCGCCCGCGCCGGACGGGAACGGGGGCACGCTGCTCCACTGCCCGTCGGGGGCGTCCACCAGCTGCGTGCCGCCGTCCGGATCGATGCGGTAGTAACTGGTGAACCGGTCGAGCTTCGTCGGCGGTACCGCGAAGCCGGTGTCCATCATGGCCAGCGGTTCGAAGATCCGCTCGGCGAGGAACTCGGGCAGCGGACGGCCGGTGACCCGGGCGACCAGCACACCGAGGATGTCGGAGCAGGTGTTGTACAACCAGGCCTCGCCCGGCTGGTGCAGCAACGGGATCCGGGCCAGCGTCGCCATCCACTCGTCCGGCGCCGGGACGCACTTCGGTTCCGGTCCCTGCTTCAGCTCACTGAACAGCGGGGCGACCCCCGGCAGCGAGAAGTCGGACGGAAATCCGTACCCGGCGCGGAAGGTCTGCAGGTCGAGCACGGTGATCGGCCCGGTCGCCGGGACCACGTCGTCCAGCGGAGCGGAAGGCGTACGGAGGACCTTCGGCGAGGCCAGCTCCGGCAGCCATCGGTCCACCGGGTCGTCCAGCGCGATCCGGCCGTCCTCGACCAGCAGCATGACCGCCGCGGCGGTGATCGGTTTGGTCAGCGAGGCGATACGGAAGATCGAGTCCCGGGCCATCGGGGCGGTGCCCTCGGCGTCCACCGAGCCGGCCGTCCGCACCTCGATCCGGTCACCACGGGCCACCAGGCCCACCGCGCCCGGAACCTGCCCCTTGCTCACGTGCGCTTCCAGAATGTCTCGCAGCTCGGCCGTCATCGGTCCACCCTCTCCCTCTCGTGCGATCAGAGGTAGGACTTCCGTCGCCGCCCGGAATCACCGGGCCGGTGGCATGAATTTTGCCCGATTGGCGGTCCGAGGGTGGAGAACCGGGGGAGCCTCGCAGACCGCCGGGTACGATTCCGGGCCGGACGGTGCGGCTCCGGGCACTCAGCCGGTGGCGTCGGCCTGGCTCGGCACGGATTCGAGCCGCGAGAGCAGCCGCCCGCCGCGATCCTCGGCCATGTCGAGCGTGGCCAGCACGGCGGGCGTCGAGATGCTCGGCAGGACGTAATGCAGCAGTACGGAGATCCGGCGCCCCAAGTCCTCACGCCCGCACAGGACCTGGGACATCACCTGGATTCCGGAGAAGGCGCCCGCCAGCAGTTCGGCGGTCTCACGCGGATGCACGTGCGGCAGCAGCTCGCCCTGGCTCCTTGCGGCGCTCAGCAGATGCTCGAGCCGGTCGATCCAGGCCCGGAAGGGGGTACCCCGGTCGAGACCCTCGACCGCCTGGTCCATCGCCAGCCCGACACTTGCCCTCACCAGGGGTTCGTGGCGGAGCCGGTGGGCGAGAATCATTCCCTGGTCCACCAGCTCCTGAAGCTTCGTCGGCTGCGGCGGCAGCGGAAAACTGTCCAGCTGGACGTCCATCACGCCGAGCGCCAGTTCTTCCTTCGAGTTGAAGTGGAAGTACAGCGCGCCCTTGGTCACCCCCGCCCGGGCGAGGATCTCGCTGATGGTGGCGCTGCTGTAGCCACGCTCGTCGAACACGGCGGCGGCCGCCACCAGGATCGACCGTCGAGTCTGGATCGCGCGCGCCTGCTGGGCCATCAGCTACGAGTCTCTCTAGTCGTGGCGTGGTCGGCGCCACAGGGGTCTGACTGAAAGGGGAAACCGGACTGACGCATCCTACTGCTGGGGTGGTCGGCCTCCTAAGGGCTGTCCCGGGGTGGATCCGCCGGGAGGACGTCTTGATCCGCCTTCCCTCACACGGCGCCCGGCCCCTCGCGCGTCGACCGCGGGCCGGGCACGGGCTTCGGCACCGTCCACGCCCGGCACGCCCCTCGGTGACATCGGCGGTCCGGCCTCGGCCGGTTGCTCACTGCGCCGCGGGGATACGCGTTCCCGTGCCGCTCACCCGCACCCGCGCGTCGCCCGCGCGCAGTTCGACCGCGAGCGTGCCGGGGCGGCCCATGTCCTGACCCTGGTGGAGGGTGAGGACCGCGGCGTCCGGGACGAGCGCCAGCTCGCGCAGGTACGCGCCGAAGGCGGCCGCCGCCGCACCCGTCGCCGGGTCCTCGACCACGCCGCCGACCGGGAACGGGTCGCGGACGTGGAAGACGGTCGCCGACTCGCGCCACACCAGCTGGACCGTGGTCAGGTCGAGCCGGTGCATCAGCGCTTCGAGACGGGCGAAGTCGTAGTCGAGGTCGGCGAGGCGCTCCCGGCTTCCGGCGGCCAGCACCAGATGACGGGCGCCCGCATAGGCGATGCGTGGCGGCAGGGCCGGGTCCAGGTCGCCGGCCGGCCAGTCCAGGGCGGCCAGCGCCTCGGCCAGGTCGTCCGGGGCGACATCCGTGACATGCGGTTCGACGCTGGTGAGGGTGGCGCGGAGTTCGGTGCCCTCCTGGGCGACGGTGACCGGGACCGTACCCGCCTGAGTGGTGAACACGAGGTCACCCGGGCCGTTGCGCTCGGCGAGTGCGATGGCTGTCGCGACGGTGGCATGGCCGCAGAACGGGACTTCGGCCTTCGGGCTGAAGTAGCGGATCGTGTAGCCGCGACCGCCCGATTCACCCGAAGTGCCCGGTCCGGTCAGGAATGCCGACTCGCTGTAGCCGAGTTCCGCCGCGATCGCGAGCATCGCCGCGTCGTCGAGGCGGGACGCGTCGAGGACGACCCCCGCCGGATTGCCGCCCTGCGGGTCGGCGGAGAAGGCGGTGTAGCGCAGGACCTCGGTTCCTGAAATCTCACTCATGACGCTGCTCAACTCTCCCCCGGCCCAGGGCATTCCCGCCCGGGGCGGGCCGGCGCCCCGGACGCGACCCACGGGCGCGGTGGCGGTTCCTGACGCCGGTGCCCGCTTCGCCCAGGAGCAGGAGTCCGGGAGTGCCGCCCGGCGGCGCGCAGGGAATCGTCAGCCCCGGCCCACATACGGCATCGTCGTCGCCAGGACCGTCGCGAACTGCACGTTCGCTTCCAGCGGCAGCTCCGCCATGTGCACCACCGTCCGGGCCACGTCCGCCGCTGCCATCACCGGCTCCACCGCCAGTTCGCCGTTGGCCTGGAGGATGCCGGTCTGCATCCGCTCCGTCATCTCCGTGGCCGCGTTCCCGATGTCGATCTGCCCGCAGGCGATCCGGTACGGGCGGCCGTCCAGCGACAGCGACTTCGTCAGCCCGGTCATCGCGTGCTTGGTCGCCGTGTACGCCACCGAGTGGGGGCGCGGCGCATGTGCGGAGATCGAGCCGTTGTTGATGATCCGGCCACCCTGTGGGCGCTGCTCCTTCATCTGCCGGTACGCGGCCTGCGCGCACAGGAAGGCCCCTGTCAGGTTCACATCGACGACCGTGCGCCAGTCCTCGTAGGAGAGCTCCTCGACCGGGACGGAGCGCGGGCCGAACGTGCCCGCGTTGTTGAACAGCAGGTCGACCCGGCCGGTCCATTCCCGTACGGAGGAGAAGAGTGCGTCCACGTCCTCGGGGCGGGAGACGTCGGCGGGGACGGTGATCGCCCGAGCGTCCGGCCCGGCCAGTTCCACGGTCTCGGCGAGGGGTTCGGGGCGGCGGCCCGCGAGCGCCACCGACCAACCGGCGCCCGTCAGGGCGAGAGCCACCGCGCGGCCGATCCCGGAGCCCGCGCCCGTGACGACGGCCGTCCTCACGTCGGGGTTCAACACTTTGTTGCTCATGACGACGCAGCGTACGCCTCTCGCCTCAAGAGTCGCCGCCGGGCGGCCGGTTCGGCTCCGCGGAGTGATTCCTCGATCGTTCCTCGCCGGTTCCGGCAGCTCCGGGCCGGCTGGTGACCATCACGGCATTCGCGCATATGCGCACTTCATCCCGCGGATCGTTCGTCACGGAGGTGGGGAACCAGGGCCTCACGCCTGCGTGAAGCCCTGCCTCCGTCCGGGTCAGCCGATGTCGTCCGCCGGGTAGCGGACGCCGATGCGGTGACGTACCGCATCGAGCGTCCGCATCACCGACAGCGATCCGTCCAGCGGCACCAGCGGCGACTCCGTCTCACCGGCCCGCAGCGCGCGCAGGACCTCCGCCTGTTCGAACTGCATCCCGCTGAGCCCGTCGCCCGCGGGCCCTGCGGTGAACTCCTCCGGGTCGTGACCCTCCCGGTGCAGCACGAACCGCTCCGGGTAGAAGAAACCGCGCGGGAAGTCGATCCGCCCCCTGGTGCCCGTGACCGACGCGGTCTGCGGGGTGTCGGCGGTGACCGAGCAACTGAGCAGCGCCGTGGCGCCCGACTCCCAGCCCAGCAGCATGCCGGTGTTCAGGTCGACGCCCTCGGGGGACAGCAGCGCATCGGCCTGGACACGGTCCGGCTCACCCAGCAGCAGATGAGCGAACGACACGGGGTACACCCCGAGGTCCAGCAGCGCGCCGCCGCCGAGCGCCCGGTCCCGCAGCCGGTGGTCCGGGCCGAACGGACCCGCGATCCCGAAGTCGGCCTGCACGGTCCGGATGTCGCCGATGGCGCCGTCGGCGATCAGTGCGGTCAGCCGCCGGACGACCGGGTTGCAGTACGTCCACATCGCCTCCATGAGGAAGAGGCCACGGTCCCGGGCGAGCGCCACGAGCTCCTCCGCCTCCCGGGAATTGAGTGTGAACGCCTTCTCGCACAGCACGTGCTTTCCGGCCTCCAGGCAGAGCGCGGTGGCCTCCCGGTGCGCGGAGTGCGGCGTGGCCACGTACACCACGTCGACCTCGTCGTCGGCGGCGAGCTCGGCCCAGCTGCCGTACGCCTTCGGTATGCCGAACCGTTCGGCGAACGCCTTCGCCGACGTGTCCGTACGGGAAGCCACGGCGACCACTTCCGTGTCGGGCATCGCCTGCAGGTCAGCGGTGAAGGTCGCGGCGATGCCACCCGTAGCCAGCACGCCCCAACGCACGGTCCTGCTCATGCCTGCTCCCAAGAAAAGGTCTCGACCACTCCGGTTGAGCTGAGAGCATAGAGGCGGATTCAACTATTTGGAGATGAGAATGCCGGAGACCGGCGTGAGCCGAGCCCAGCACGCAGACATATCGAACGCCACAGCCGGGCCCGGCACCGCCGCGAGCACCGGTGCCGGGCCCGCCACCGCCGCGGCCCGCCGCACCGCACTCCTCGTCACCCTCGTCCTCGGCGGTCTCACCGCTCTTCCGCCGCTCTCCATGGACATGTACCTGCCGGCGCTGCCGGCAGTCACCGACGCCCTGCACGCCCCCGCCGCCACCGTCCAGCTCACCCTCACCGCCTGCCTCGCCGGAATGGCGCTCGGCCAGGTCGTCGTCGGACCGATGAGCGACCGCTGGGGCAGGCGCCGGCCGCTGCTGCTCGGCATGGCGGTCTACGTGCTCGCCACCGCGATCTGTGTCTTCGCGCCCACCGCGGAACTCCTCATCGGCTTCCGCCTCCTGCAGGGCCTGGCGGGCGCGGCCGGCATCGTCATCGCCCGGGCCGTCGTCCGTGACATGTACGACGGCGTGGAGATGGCGAAGTTCTTCTCCACCCTGATGCTGATCTCCGGCGTCGCACCGATCGTCGCGCCACTGATCGGCGGACAGGTGCTGCGGTTCACCGACTGGCGGGGCATCTTCGCCGTTCTCACCGTCGTCGGCGTCGTGCTCACCCTCGTCGTCTGGAAGTGGCTGCACGAGACGCTGCCGCCGGAGGAACGGCACACCGGCGGGATCGGCGAGGCACTGCGCACCATGCGCGGGCTCCTCGGCGACCGGGTCTTCACCGGTTACATGATCGCGGGCAGCCTCGCCTTCGCCGCGCTCTTCGCCTACGTGAGCGCCTCGCCGTTCGTGGTCCAGGAGATCTACGGTGCCTCGCCGCAGACCTTCAGCCTGCTCTTCGGCATCAACTCCATCGGTCTGATCACCGTCGGCCAGATCAACGGCAGGCTGCTGGTGGGCCGGATCAGCCTGGACAAGGCGCTCGGCTTCGGGCTCGGCGTCATCGTCCTCGCGGCGGTCGCGCTGCTGCTGATGACGTCCGGGGTCTTCGGCGAGGTCGGTCTGGTGCCGGTCGCCGCCGGGCTCTTCGTCCTGATGTCCGCGATGGGGCTCGCGATGCCGAACACCAATGCCCAGGCGCTCATGCGCACCAAGCACGCAGCGGGTTCCGCGTCGGCGCTGCTCGGTACGTCGTCGTTCCTGATCGGAGCTGTCGCCTCACCGCTCGTCGGGATCGCGGGGGAGGAGACGGCCGTCCCGATGGCGGTCGTCCAGGTCGTGTGCGCGGTCGGCGCGATGGTCTGCTTCCTGGGCCTGTGCCGACCCTGGCAACGGCAGTCGTAGAAGCTCGGGAACGACCCGGGAGTGTCCGGCGGATCACGGCCGGGACCGCGACGCCAGGCACTCCCCACGTTCTCGTCCCCACCAGGACAGCCCTTGGAGGAGCTCAGTGGGGCGCGCGCGGGTAGCCGAGCAGATGCAGCCGGTCCCGCTCGTCCGTCCACCGGAACACGCCGACGCCTGCCTCCGCCTCCGCGCCCGGCAGCCGCACATTGGACGGCAGTCCCTCCGGGGTCCCGGTGACGACCTCGACGGCGACCGGGCGGCCGCCACCGTTCAGGGCGTCCGTCGCGTTGCGCACGCTCGTCGCGCCGTACGCGATGCCCTCGTCCGTGACGGAGGCCAGCGTCAGTCGCTTCGAACCGTCCGGCGCCTCCAGGCAGAAACCCTTCTTGGCCGTCAGGTCGAAGGCGAGGTTCCCGGCCACCAGATAGCCCCCCGAGGGCGACATGACGGCCTGCGGGTACTGGCCCGGCTTGATGGCCACCTTGTTGCACTCCACCGTGGCCACCGGTTTCCCCGTCTCCGCGTCGTGCACCGCCCACAGGTCATGGGTCTTCGCCGGCTTCTGCCCCTTGGCGAGCTGCCACTTGGCCAGCACCCAGCCGGGGGCCACGGTCGTCGGGATCCCGCTGGTGCGGTCGGCGTTCTTCGGGGCGACGTTCCGGCTGAACCAGCCGCCCTGTACCCAGAACTCCCGGGCCCCGCTCACCAGCAGGCCCTTCTTCGTCAGTCCGAACACCTCGGTGAGCTGCTTGCAGGACGGGCAGTCCTTCGGGTACTTCAGCGCCGAGGGAGCGATCTTCGAGATCCGCCCGGTCGCCGGGTCGACCACGACACTGGTCGTCCGACCGTCGCTGATCAGGATGTCGGGGCCGGAGGCGATGACGCTCGGGGCGGAGGACCACGGCACCTCGATGCGCCGCCGGGCGCCGTCCTTCACGTCGTACACATCGAGGGAGACGATCGTGTCGGCCGGGGTCAGCGCGTTCACGCCGACCTTTCCGTACGTCCAGGTGACGAAGTACTCCACGTCGTTCTTGGTGACCAGGAGCAGCTTCGGGGAGTGCTTCGAGGCCGGCGGCCGCCAGTTCTCGCCCTTCCAGCCCGCCTTCCCGGTCTCCGAGTCGATGGTCTCCAGCCGGTACTGGTTGTCGGCGACCCGCAGCAGATAGCCGAGGCGCCCCGTCGTCCGGGAGATCGCGTAGTCGGGAGAGGTGTTGACGAGCTCCCAGCCGCTCTGTGTGGTGTACGCGGGAGGAACCGTGAGCTGCGTCGCCGGGCCCGGACCCGTGGGCGTCGGCACCGGTTTCGCCGGCTTGTCGGCGTCCTTCGTGTCCTGGCTGCCCCCGGCACCGCACGTGGCCAGCAGAAGCAGCAGGGCGAGTACGAGCACACCGGCGACCAGAGTCAGGCGCACGATCTTCTGTCTCATGGTCCCCTCCGATGAGCAATCCTGGCGTCGCGCCGGTCAGCGTAGCAACTGGCCGGGGTTTACCAGGAGTTCGGATCCGGCGCTGTTCCGCGAAGGTCCCGTCCCGGACGACGGGGCGCGGGACGGGGCAGGCGCCGGCCGGGGAACAACCGGTCGTATCCGCCTACAATTCGTCGGTGAACGTCACCCTCTCCACCGCGGAAGCCCTGCGCAGGGCGCTGGCCGGACTCCTCGACGGGCTGCCGCCCAAGCAGGCCGCGCAGGCTGTC
This sequence comes from Streptomyces sp. NPDC057565, assembly GCF_042801455.1. NCBI lineage: Bacteria > Bacillati > Actinomycetota > Actinomycetes > Kitasatosporales > Streptomycetaceae > Streptomyces > Streptomyces sp. NPDC057565. The sequence goes on from NZ_JBHVFU010000003.1 coordinate 136,504, forward strand.
GACCGGCTCATCGCCAACTACCGGGGGGCCACCCCCACCGATGCCCCGGTGCTCCGCGACCGCTCGGACGTCGCCGCGTACGCCGCGTACCGCATGCCCGCGACCTTCGAAGCGGTGCGGTCCGCCCTCGCCGCCCTCCGTGAGGCCGCTCCGGAGTGGACGCCCGCCACGCACACCGACATCGGCGGCGGCACGGGTGCGGCGAGCTGGGCCGTCGCCGGGGCCTGGGAAGGCCAGCGGACCACCGTCCTGGACTGGGCCGAGCCCGCGCTCACCCTCGGCCGCGAGCTCGCCGAGGCCTCCGGCATCGAGGCCCTGCGCGCCGCCGAGTGGAAGCGGGCCCGGATCGGCGCGGGACTGGAGCTCGACCCCACGGACCTGGTGACCATCAGCTACGTACTCAAGGAACTGACGGCGCAGGCACGCACCGGGCTGGTCGACACCGCGGCGGCCGCCGCACAGGCCGTCGTGATCGTCGAGCCCGGCACCCCCGACGGCTATGCCCGCGTCATCGAGGCCCGCGACCGGCTGATCGCCGCCGGACTGACGGTTGCCGCCCCGTGCCCGCACAGCGACGCGTGCCCCATCGAGCCGGGCACCGACTGGTGCCACTTCTCGGCCCGGGTCAGCCGCTCCTCGCTGCACCGGCAGGTGAAGGGCGGCTCTCTGCCGTACGAGGACGAGAAGTTCAGCTATGTCGTGGCGACCCGCTTCGCCACCGAACCGGTGCGCGCCCGGGTCACCCGCAAGCCGCAGATCCGCAAGGGGCAGGTGCTGCTGGACCTGTGCACGCGCGACGAGGCCCTCCAGCGCTCCACGGTCACCAAGCGGCACGGCGAGCTGTACCGGGCCGCCCGGGACATCGCGTGGGGCGACGCCTGGCCGCCGCCCCACGACGAGGACAGCCCTTAGAGGAGCTCACAGAATGGGAGTCCGATCAGCTCGCGGCGTCCGGTGCGTGCGATCGCAAGGCGCCGGACGCCGCCGGGCCCACCCTTCGGGCGGCCGGCGGGACTTCCGACACACGCTAGGGGGTGCCCCCCTGGCTCCGCAGCTCCTGGGTGCAGCACTTCACGCTGCCGCCGCCCTTGAGCAGCTCGCTCAGGTCCATCGGGACCGGTTCGAAGCCGCGCGCCCGGAGCGGGTCGAAGAGGCCCGCGGCGCCCTGCGGCACCAGCACGTGGAGCCCGTCGCTGACCGAGTTCAGACCGAACGCGGCGGCGTCCGCCTCCTCGGCGATCAGTGCGTCGGGGAAGAGCCGACGCAGCACCGACCGGCTGCCCGGCGAGAACGCGCCCGGGTAGTACATGATCTCGTCGCCCCTCTCGTCGAGCACGCAGAGGGCCGTGTCCAGGTGGTAGTAGCGCGGGTCCACCAGATCGAGGCCGATCACCGGCCGGCCGAAGAACTCCTGCGCCTCGTCGTGCGAGAGCGGACTGGACCGGAAGCCGCGCCCGGCCAGGAGATACGAGGAGGTGACCGCGAAGTCGCCCTCGCCCTCGTTGACGTGGTCCGGCTCATGGATCTCGGTGAAGCCGTGGTCCCGGAACCAGTCCCGGTGCGCCTCCGCCTCCGCGTACCGCTCCTGGTACGCGAACCGGGCGCCCAGCACCCGCCCGTCGACGACGGTGGCGCCATTCGCGGCGAAGACCATGTCGGGCAGCTCGGGGCGCGGGGTGAGCAGCTCGACGGTGTGGCCGAGCGCGCGGTAGCGGTCGCGCAGGTCCTCCCACTGGGCCTGCGCCAGAGGCAGATCGACCGGCTTGGTCGGGTCCATCCACGGGTTGATGGAGTAGGTGACCTTGAAGTGGGCGGGGGCGCACATCAGGTAGCGGCGCGGGGTGGCTTCGCGGGACGCCGGAGCAGTGGTTTCGCGGGGCGAAGGGACGGCGGCTTCACGAAGCGATGAGGGTGTGGCTTCACGAGGCAATGAGGGCTCCTCACGGACGGCAGGGGTTGCCTGCGGGGTGCCGGGGCTCGCACGGGTCTGTGCGTGAGCTCATGGTGCGCCGTTCGGAGCTACCGCGCAGTGAACCGATCGGGTGGTTCTGCGGGATGCTCCGTGACGTCTACGGAGAGATGCGGAGACGATACGTCTCGCCTCGCTCCGCTGCTACCGTGACGGGCATGGCAGAGAACAGGCCGCCCGACCCCGGCCGCCGCAGCGAGCGCTCCCGCCGGGCGATCTACGACGCGGCACTCGGCCTCGTCGGCGAGGCCGGCTACCCGAGGACGACGATCGAGGCCATCGCCGCCCGCGCCGGTGTCGGCAAGCAGACGATCTACCGCTGGTGGCCCTCCAAGGCCGCCGTCCTGATGGAGGCCTTCATCGACCTCGGCAACCGGGCCGCCGAGCAGGCCGGGGAGGCGGCGTACGCCATCCCGGACACCGGCGACCTGGCGGCCGACCTGAGGACTGTTCTGCGGGCCACCGTCGACGAGCTGAACGACCCGGTGACCGAGGCGCCCACCCGGGCGCTGGCCGCCGAGGGGATCGTCGACGCCGCGCTCGGCGCCGAATTCGTCGAGAAGCTGCTCGAACCGCAGCTGCAGCTCTACGTCACCAGGCTGCGCGCCGCCCAGGAGGCGGGCGACGTGCGCGCCGACATCGATCCGAGGATCGCCCTCGAGCTCCTCGTCGCCCCGCTCACCCATCGCTGGCTGCTGCGGACCCGGCCGCTCACCCACGCGTACGCGGACGCGCTCGTCGACTACGCCCTGCACGGTCTGGCCGCTCGCTGAGTCACACCGTGCCACACAGTCACACCTGGTGCCCCTCCCGGAAAGGTTCACCGGCTCGCGAAGCCCGGCGCCGTACCTCGCCGCGTTGTCGCCTCACCCGAGCCCGTCCGGTACGAGGACGATCCTCCGCCTTGCGATGCACCGCACCGGACGACGCGAGCCTCCCGGCCGACCTTTCCGGTCGCAGCACCGGCCAGTCATAGCCACGCCTGTCATTTCCGGACAAAAGATTGAAAAGAGCCCTGATCAATGCATCGGTCGGCGCCCCCGCTTCAGGACTCTGGCCACCCGGGGCGCAGGATGGTGGGACCATAGGGCAGGGGCAACGCTGAGGTAAGGGGATTGATGGGCGCCGATTTCGGCCGTTCTCGCGGCACAGAGAGCAAGTTTTCCCAATGGCTGCGCCGGCGACCCAAACCGCAGCAGCGCGCGGTCGACGACACCGCCCGGGAGGCGCTGCTCCTGGCCGTCGCCGAGGCCGGAATGCCGATCGCGCCCGCCGCCCACCCGATCGGCTACCGATGTTCGTGCGAACGCATCGGCTGTCCCACTCCCGCCAGGCACCCCGTCTCCTTCGCCTGGCAGACGCAGTCCACCACCGACCGCGCCCAGATCGAGCGCTGGGCCCGCAGCCAGCCACAGGCCAACTTCATCACCGCGACCGGCATGATCCATGACGTCCTCGACGTGCCGTTGACCGCGGGCAGTCAGGCACTGGAGCGGCTCCTCGCCGCGGATGTCGACGTCGGCCCGGTGGCCGTGTCCGGCGAGGACCGGATGCTCTTCTTCACCGCCACCCGCGGCACCCCCGAGGACGAGGACGAGTGGTGGCCCTGCGAGCTGGACTGCCACCCCGAGACCATGGACGAACATCCAGGACTGCGCTGGCACTGCCGCGGCAGCTACGTGCTCCTGCCGCCCGCCCTGCTCCCCGGTGAGCTGGACGTGCACTGGGTCCGCGGGCCGGAGAACCCGCTGCCGGACCCGCTGACGCTGCTGGAGACGCTCACCGACGCCTGCGCGCAGTACGCCGACACGGCGGACCAGAGCGATCTCGACCACGGATCGGTGGCCTGGCCGCTCAGCCGCTGAAGCCGGAGCGCGGGGCCTCACGAGCCCTGCGCCCCCCGTCTCCCACATCACGGCCACCGGATCGCGGGTCACCGCTCCCGGGGCCACGGCGTCATGAGCCCTTCGCCGCCGTGAGCCCCGGCAGTCGGTTCAGCATGATCACCTTGGCGCCGTTCGCAGCGCCCTTCTTCGGGACGTACACCAGTTGGCTGGAGACGCGCTCCTTGGTGAGGGTGGTCTTCACCTCACCGGTCAGCAGCGCCTGCACATCCGCGTTGACGGGCGGACGCAGTCCCTTCGCCGCGGTCTGTTGCTCGAAGTGCTTGCTGCTGAAGAAGACCAGCGCCCCGCCGTCCTCGGTCTCCAGTCCGAGCGGACCGAACGTACCGCTGTCCAGCGGCTGGTCGATGTACTGGTACGAGAAGCCCGCCTGGCGGGTGGTCCTGCGCGCGTCCCGCCAGCCCGAGGTGGCGACCCCGGGGGCGAACACGTCCGGCGCGCCCTTCTGCAGATACTCCGTGTACTGGGTGCCCAAGTCCTCGGGCGCCACGGAGAGTTCACTGCTGTCCGTGGCCACCGGTCGGGCCCGCCCGTCGCTGTCCTTCGCGAAGGCGGGCACCGCGGCGGGCGCCACGACCGACAGATAGGCGGCCCGCCACCCGGAGTCGGGCCCGGACCGCAGGAAGACGATCAGCCAGCGGGTGTCCTGCTTCCCGCTGTCCTGGTCGCGGTTGGAGTCGGTGTCCGCGACGAACCAGCGCGGCCAGCCTGCCTTCTTCGGGATGACATAGGTGGCGTCGGTCAGCTCCAACGGCCTGTGGTTGGCATTGCCGCCGGGGTTGTTCTTCTGCCGCGCCTTCAGACCGGCCTGGTTGATCGCGCCGAGCGAACCGGTCACCCGGTCCGCGTCGAGCGCGGGATCGTAGGCCTTGTCCGCCGCGTTGTACGCGGTGGTGAAGTCCGCGAGGGCCTTCGCGGCCTCAGACTTCGTCGCCGCCGGTACGACTTCCAGCTCGCCGTGCACCGTCACGCACCCGCTCGCCGTCATGCTCAGCACTGTCGCTGCCGCGAGCCCCGTCGCCAGCCGAATCGGCCTCAGGCTTCTCATCCGTTGCTTTCTGCGCCTTCTGATCCGTCGCCCCCACTGACCGTCCGAACCCTACCGGGGCAAGGAACAGTGCGAGCGTGGGGATCAGATACAGCGCCCACACCGTGATCTGAAGAACGGTCGGGTCGGGCTGGAAGTTGAAGGTGCCCTTCAGCAGCGTGCCGTACCAGCTGTCCGGCGGAATCGTGGCGCTGATGTCGAACGCCCGGTTGTGGATACCGCCCAGGAACTCGGCCTCCTGCAGGTCGTGGACGCCGTATGCGAGGACACCCGCCGCGACGACCACCAGCATGCCGCCGGTCCAGGTGAAGAACTTCGCCAGGTTGATCTTCAGCGCACCTCGGTAGAACAGCCAGCCCAGCACCACGGCGGAGGCGATCCCGAGGAACGCGCCGATCATCGGATGCCAGCCGTCGTCCGCCGCGTGCACCGCGCGCCAGACGAACAGCGAGGTCTCGAGCCCCTCCCGGCCGACCGCGAGCAGCGCCGTCGCGACGAGCGCCCCGGTGCCCATCGCGAGCGCCGCGTCCAGCTTGCCGTGCAGCTCCTTCTTCAGATGCCGCGCGGTGCGCCGCATCCAGAACACCATCCAGGTGACCAGGCCCACGGAGATGATCGACAGCGAACCGCCGAGCGCCTCCTGCGCCTTGAACGTCATCTCCTGCGAACCGAATTCGAGACCGGCGCCGAACGCCAGGCTGACGACGACCGCGATGCCGACACCGATCCAGATCGGCAGCAGTTTGCTCTTGTTGCCGGTTTTCACCAGATAGGCGATGAGGATGCAGACGACCAGGCTCGCCTCAAGACCTTCGCGCAGGCCGATCAGGAAGTTGCTGAACACGTTTCGGTTCTCCTTTTCCGCTTCGAGTCCCGTTACGAGAACAGCGCCCGGCCCCACCAGTCGTCCTTGTCGCGGACGCCCGGCGGGACGGCGAAGTGCGCCGAACCCACATGCTGGATGTACTCGTTGAGTGCGTCGTGTGCCGCGAGGCGGCGTTGCAGCGGGATGAACGCCTTACGGACATCGCGCTGGTAGGCGAGGAAGAACAGCCCGGCGTCGAGCCGGCCCAGACCGTCCGTGCCGTCCGTGAAGGAGTAGCCGCGGCGCAGGATCGTCGCACCGTCGTTGCTGTCCGGGTGGGCGAGTCGCACATGGGCGGTCGGCAGCATCGCCTTGAGGAACGGCTCGTCGCGCTCCTTCGCCTTGCCCACCGGGGCGCCCTCGCCCTTGTCCCGGCCGAAGACGTCCTCCTGCTCCTGGAGTCCGGTCCGGTCCCAGGTCTCGATGTGCATGCGGATGCGCCGGGCCACCAGGTACGAACCCCCGGTCATCCAGCCCGCCTTGTCCTTCTCGCCGACCCACACATGCTTGTCCAGGGCCGCGGTGTCGGTGCCGGAGATGTTCCGGGTGCCGTCCTTGAAGCCCATCATGTTGCGCGGGGTCTGGGCGTCGGGCGTCGTCGACGACGTCTTGCCGAAGCCCAGCTGGGACCAGCGGATCGCGGTGCGGCCCATGCCGATCCTGGCGAGGTTACGGATGGCGTGCACCGCGACCTGCGGGTCGTCCGCGCACGCCTGGATGCACAGGTCGCCGCCGCTGCGGGCCGCATCGAGATTGTCACCGGGGAACTTCGGCAGATCGACGAGCGCCTCCGGGCGCCGGTCCTCAAGACCGAACCGCCCCTTGGCGAACAGCGAGGGACCGAAGCCGATGGTGAGGGTGAGCCGGGACGGCTTGAGGCCCAGCGCCTCGCCCGTGTCGTCCGGCGGTGCTTCGGCGAGACCGCCGTACGCCCCGTCGCCGACCGCATGACCGGCCGTCATCCGCTCGGCCGCCCGCGTCCACTCCTTGAGCAGGGCGATCAGCTCGGCCCGGTCCTTCGTCGTCACGTCGAACGCGGCGAAGTGCAGCCTGTCCTGGACGGCGGTGGCTATACCGGCCTGGTGCACACCGTGGAACGGCACCGCGGCGCCGCTGTCCGCGGCCGGCACGGCATCGCTCTCCGTGCGCACCGCGGCGACCGCGCCACCGGCCGCGACCGCGCCGAGCGCCAGCCCGGCACCGCCCCAGCCGAGCAGCGCGCGGCGCGACGGGGCGCGGTCGTGGGTGCCGGAGACAGCCCCCTCGGTGGTGTCCGCGCCGACGGCGTCCGTCCCGGCGGTGTTCTGGGTCTTCTCGGACATGCCTGATGCCTCCCCGTCCGCTACTTCGTCACCGCGGCGGCGAGCTGCGACAGCGGCTCGGCCAGTGCGTTGACGGCATCCGACAGCTCCTTGCGGTCCGTCTTGCCGACCTTCTCGTACGAGGTGAACTCGTAGGAGCTCTTGTCCTTGCGGTACTTGTCCAGCAGCGTGTTCAGCGCCGCGAACTGCTTGTCCAGGGTGGCGGTCAGCGCCGCGTCGTTCTTCGAGGCGATCGGCTTCAGCAGCTCGAACGACTTCTGCGCGCCCTCGACATTGCCCTTGAAGTCGATCAGGTCGGTGTGGCTGTAGCGCTCCTCCTCACCGGTGACCTTGCCGGTGGCGACCTCGTCGAGGAGCTCCTTGGCGCCGTTGGCCATCGAGGTCGGGGTGATCTCCGCTGTGCCGACCCGCTCCTGCCAGTCGACCAGGTCCTTGTAGAGGACCGGGGCGAGGGCCTTCTCCTCGGCGCCGAGCTTCTTGTCCTGCCACAGCGCCTTCTCCAGGCGGTGCCAGCCGGTCCACTTCTGGCCGTCCTCCAGGCCGTCCTCGCGGACGTCGACCTTCGGGTCGATGTCACCGAAGGACTCGGCGACCGGCTCGGTGCGCTCCCAGCCGATGCGGGAGTCGGCGTACGCCTTCTTCGCGGCCTCGATGTCACCCGCGGCAACGGCGTCCGTGAAGACCTTGACCTTCGGCAGCGTCTCGTCGGCCTGCGCCTGCACATAGGTGCGGTAGCCGGCGACGGCCTTGTCCATCTCGGGGCTGCGCTTGACCGCGGTGCCGCCGGTGACCTCGATCTTCTGCCGGAAGCCGGCGCCCTTCATGCCCGGCTTGCAGACGACGTCGTACGAACCGGCCTTGACCTCGGCGGTGATGGTGGCCTTGGTGCCGGGGCCGATGTTCTCGCGCTCGGCGACGATGCGGTCGTCCGGGAAGAGGACGTAGACCTCGGTGACCTTGGATCCCTTGTTCTCCACGGCCAGTGCGACGTGACCGGCCGGGAGGGTCTTCTTCGACACCGCGCAGGAGTCGTCCTTCGCGGTGACCTTCACCGCGCCGTCGCCCTTGCCGTCGCTCTTCTCGGCGCAGCCCGTGACGGCGGTCAGTGCCGCCGCGGTGGCGACAGCGGTGACTACGGAGAAACGAACGGCTCGCATACGGGCTCCACACAGGCTGAAGAGAGGAAGAAATGGGGCTGGACAAAGGCGGGTGAGGCGAACCTAACTTAACCGAGGCTTACCTGACCGATACCCACCCGTGCAGTGATTCAGCTCTCACCTGGGGGGCGGGGGAACGGGGTGATCACGGGTAGCCCATGGGAAACCCAAGGGAAGGTCAATCAATAGTCAAATGGGCGGGTTCCTGTTCGTGCGACGAACTCCCGGGTTGCGCAGACGCTTCGGGCTCCTGGGCGTCTCGGGTGGCTCCGCCACGACCGGCGCAGGTACGGCCGACCGGTGGCCCGCCGCTCCGGCCCTGCGGCGCGACCGACGCCCACGCGATGCTTGAATGCGCACGTGAATGACTTCGACGTACCCGCGGGCATCGACGTATTGCGGGTGTTCTGCGGCCCCGACGGCCGGCAGGGCAACGCCCTCGGAGTCGTACGCGACGGGCGCGCGTACCCCGACGAGGCGTCCCGGCACGCGCTTGCCCGGCAACTCGGCTTCAGCGAGACCGTGTTCGTCGACGATCCCGAGCGCGGTCACGTCGACATCTACACGCCGGGGCTTCGGCTGCCCTTCGCCGGGCATCCGCTCGTGGGCGTCGCCTGGCTGCTCGATCTGGAGATTCTGGAACTGCCGGTCGGGGATGTCTTCGCCCGCCAGGACGGCGAGTTCACCTGGATCACCGCGCGCCCCGAGTGGGCGCCGCCGCGCACACTGGAGCGGTATGCATCCGTCGCCGAGGTCGAGGCGCTGAACGGACCACCGCCCGGGGAGGGCTGGCTCTACGTCTGGGCGTGGGAGGACGAGGCGGCGGGTCGAGTGAGGGCGCGGGCCTTCCCGCGGCGCGTCGATGAGCGCGGCGTCAGCCGCTCCGGTGGAGCCGGGGCTCGCACCGGGGGAATCGTCGAGGACGAGGCGACGGGGGCGGCGGCGCTGCTGCTCAGCGCGCAACTGGGCCGTGCGCTCAACATCACACAGGGGCGGGGCTCCCAGATCCTCACCGCACCCGCACCGGACGGCACCGTGGAAATCGGAGGCCGCATCCTGATGGCGGACGCAGTCCTGTCACCGGCACTGTGACGTCCGTCGGGGCAATCCAGGCGTGCCGCCGACACTGTGACGCCCGACGGATGAACTCAAGCGTGTCGCCGGCGCCGCGATGTCCACGGCGGACCGGGTCCACCGCCGAGAGCCGGTCACCCCGACCCCCGTACCGCCGGGGCCCTACGCGCTCAGCGGGAAGACCTCTCCCAGCTCCTGGAGCACCGCCGTGTTCAGCGAGAACGCCCGCTTGCACTCGTCGACGATCCGCTGCTTCTCCCGGTCGTCGGCGTTCACCGCATCCAGCAGTTCGCGGTAACCCCGCTTGAACGAGGCGGGGTTGGCGATCTCCTCGAAGACATAGAACCGCACCCCGTCGCCCTTGCGCGTGAACCCCCAGATCTTCTCCGCCCTGTCGCGGACGATCTGACCCCCGGAGAGGTCTCCGAGGTAACGGGTGTAGTGGTGCGCGACGTACCCGGCGGGCCAGGTGCGCGCGCACTCGGCGACCCGGTCGGCGTACAGGGCCGTCGTGGGCAGCGGTTCCAGACCCTCGCGCCAGTCCGCGCCTCGCAGATGGGTCAGGTCGCGCTCCAGTTCGGCGGTGCGCATCAGCTCCGACCGTATGAACGGACCCGCGACCGGGTCGGAGCGCAGCGCCTCCGCGTCGTCCTCCAGTGCCCGGTAGACGAACCACAGCTGCTCGGTGTAGCGCGCGTACGCATCCACTCCGAGCCGCCCGCCCAGCAGGTCGCTCATGAAGGTCGAGGTCTCCGCCCGGGTGTGCTGCTCGTGCGACGCCGTGCGGATGAGTGTCGAGAAGGGCGTGGCGGTGGCGGTGGCGTCCAAGGGGGGCCTCCGGGGACCGAGGGGACGGAAGGTTCGGAAAGAGAGGATGTCGACGGCAACTGCGCGCAGCGGTGCCTGTCGACAGCCCCGATCCCGATATTCAGGCATGCCTGAGTCGACAACTTCCCGACGGCCTGTCGGTAAAAACGATACGCCGGATTCCGCTCCTGTGCCCGGTGGGAAAGATCGCGTACGAGGGCTACGGAAGGGTAAGGATCTCCGCGCCCGTCTCCGTCACCACCAGCGTGTGCTCGAACTGGGCGGTGCGCTTGCGGTCCTTCGTCACCACGGTCCAGCCGTCGTCCCACATGTCGTACTGGTGCGTTCCGAGCGTCAGCATCGGCTCGATGGTGAAGGTCATGCCGGGCTGCATCACGGTGGTCGCGTGCGGGCTGTCGTAGTGCGGAATGATCAGGCCGGAGTGGAACGAGGAATTGATCCCGTGCCCGGTGAAGTCCCGGACCACGCCGTACCCGAAGCGCTTGGCGTACGACTCGATGACCCGTCCGATCACATTGATCTGGCGCCCGGGGCGGACCGCCTTGATGGCGCGGTTCAGGGACTCCTCGGTGCGCTCCACGAGCAGCCGGGACTCCTCGTCCACGTTGCCGCAGAGATAGGTGGCGTTGTTGTCGCCGTGCACACCGTTGATGTACGCGGTGACGTCGAGGTTCACGATGTCGCCGTCGCGCAGCACCGTGGAGTCCGGGATGCCGTGGCAGATGACCTCGTTGAGCGACGAGCAGAGCGACTTGGGGAAGCCGCGGTAGCCGAGCGTCGACGGGTAGGCGCCGTGATCGCACATGAACTCGTGGGCGACCCGGTCGAGTTCGTCCGTCGTCACACCCGGGGCGATGTGCTTCGCGGCCTCCGCCATCGCCTGCGCGGCGATCCGCCCCGCGATGCGCATGCGCTCGACGGTGTCGGCGTCCTGGATCTCCGGGCCGGTGTACGGCGTGGGGGCGGGCTTGCCCACATACTCGGGGCGCCGGATGTTTCCGGGTACGGAACGGATGGGAGTGATCTCCCCTGGTACGAGGAGCGACTGGCCAGACATGTCAGCGAGTCTAACCAGCGTGCTTGGGGCAGCATGGCCCCGAGGAAAGGAGCCGATGATGGCCCTGTTCAAGAAGCGCACGGTCGGCAAGCCGGGCGAATGGTACTACTGCCTGGAGCACAAGAAGGTCGAGGAAGGTCCGGAGTGCCCGGCGAAGGACCGGTTCGGGCCGTACACCACGCCCGAGGAGGCCCGGCACGCCATGGAGACGGCGCAGGAGCGGAACCTGGAGTGGGAGAACGACCCCAAATGGCACGACCGTTCCACGCCTCCTGAGACCGACGCGTAGACCCGGCCCCGGGGCTCCGCCCCGGACGCCGTTCCTCACACGCCGGAGGGGCTGGACTGCCCGGACGCCGGGAGACCGGATGCTTTCGCCTGCCGCCGTCGTTCGGCGTCCTCGTCCGTCCCGGAGTCGTACGTGAACAGCTTCGGCAGCGCCGCCGCCAGCAGCGCGACCGAGGCCACGCACGCCACCCCGCCCGACCAGATCGCCGAGCGGGTGCCCGTCCAGCCCGCCATCGCGCCCGCCCGCACCTGACCCAGCTGCGGCCCGACGCTGTACGACAGCACCTCGATGCCCGCCAGCCGTCCGCGCAACTCCTCCGGGATGGTCTGGTTCCAGATCGTCGAGCGGCCGAGCCCGCTGAGCATGTCGCCCGCGCCCGCCGCCGCCAGGCAGCCCAGCACCAGCCACACATTGCTGAACCATCCCGCCGCAGCGATCGCCAGCCCCCAGGCGGCCGCGCCGAAGACCACGAACAGCCCGTGCCGTCGCACCCGTGAGGTCCAGCCGCTCGTCAGCCCCAGCACCAGGGACCCGGCCGACCCCGCCGCGTACATCAGCCCCAGCGACCACTCGGCGTGCAGCTCGTCCGCGAGGAACGGGAAGATCGTGTTCGGGAAGGCGAAGAACATCGCGGCCAGATCGATCGCGTATGTCCCCAGCAGCACCGGCCGGCTCCACGCGTACCGCGCGCCCTCCGCGATCCCACGCAGCGACGGCTTCCGCGCGTGCGCGGCGGGCGGTGCGGGCGCCAGCCGCAGACACAGCAGTACGGAGACGGTGAACGTGACCACCGTGACCGCGTACGCCGTCGCGTGCCCGGCATAGGCCACCACCAGACCGGCCACCGCCGGGCCCGTGATCGCGCCGAACTGCCAGCGCAGCGAGTTCAGCGCGGCGGCCGCGGTGAGCTGGTCGTGCGGCACGATCCTGGCCATCAGCGAGTCCAGCGCGGGCCGCTGCAGCCCGGCGAGCGCGGAGACGCCGCCCGCGACGAGATAGAGCGGCCAGAGCGCAGGGTCGGGCAGCGCGGCATTGGCCAGAAGGACGACGGCGAGCAGCCCCAGCCCCGCCTCGGTGCCCAGGATCACCTTGCGGCGGTCCGCGGAGTCGGCGAGCGCCCCGCCGTACAGACCGAAGACGACCAGCGGTACCAGCTCGACCGCACCCATCGCGCCGACGGCGAGCGGCGAACCGGTGATCTCCTTGATCTGGAGCGGCAGCGCGATCAGCGCCATGAAGCTGCCGAAATAGGTGATCAGGCCCTGGCCCCACAGCAGCCGGAAGTCGGCCGAGGACCGCAAGGGCGAGAGGTCGGGCAGCAGCGCGGCGAGCCGGGCGGGCAGGGCGGAGGTCACGAGGGGTCATGGTCCGGTGCTGTACGTGCCGCGTGCAACCGGTTTTGGCCGCGGTGCGCGGCCATTCACCACCTCGGTGGCGGTGGCGCGGTCAGCTGGTCGGCGAGCCGGGAGAGTCGGTCCCGGAAGCTGCGCCGACCGCGCGGCGCCGGGGCGCTGTTCTCGCCGGCCGCGGCGCTCACCAGATGCTGCACGGTGTCCAGGTCCACATCGTCGGTGCCGGTCACCGCGAGCGTCTCATGGGCCAGCCCACCCACCTCCGGGTCGCCGTCGTCCAGCGACAGCACCGTCGCCCCGGCCCGGCGCGCATCGTGCACCCGCTCCAGCAGCCCGGCCCCGGGCCGCTGCGGGGCCACCAGGAGCAGCGTCTCGCCCCGCCCGGCCGCCTCGATCCGGCCCAGACCGACGGCCAGGTGGGCCGGGTCGCCCGGTTCCACCCGGTGCCGTACGAGCGTGGGAGTCAGCTCCGGCCGCCCGGACCAGGTGGACTCGTCCACGAGATGGGCCGCGAGGTGCCACGGCTCGTACGCCGCCGTCCCCACCAGCAGCAGCCCGCCGCCGTGCGGAACGACGGACGAGCGCAGCGTCCCCGCGAAACGCCGGGCTGCCGCGGGCCACTCGGTCCCGGCGAGCACTTCTCGGAGCAGGGCGACGCGTACGGCATCCATGGCCCGGCATCATGCCGCAGACCCCGTCCCCGGCACCGGCGAACGGCACCGAACCAACCGAACGGGGGCCTGCGTGACGGATGTCGCAGGAGGCCGACCTGGCTTTCCCTTCCAGGGTGGGCAGTAATGTCGGCGCCATGACTACGAACGACAGTGGCAGCGCGCCCAAGCCCCCCGCCAAGGATCCCTGGGACCTTCCCGACGTATCCGGGCTGACCGTCGGTGTGCTCGGCGGCACCGGTCCGCAGGGCCGCGGGCTCGCCTACCGGTTCGCCCGCGCCGGGCAGAAGGTGATCATCGGCTCGCGCGCCGCCGAGCGCGCCCAGGCCGCCGCCGACGAGCTGGGCCTCGGCGTCGAGGGCGCGGACAACGCCGACTGCGCCCGGCGCAGCGACGTCGTGATCGTCGCCGTGCCGTGGGACGGCCACGCCAAGACACTGGAGTCGCTGCGCGAGGAGCTTGCCGGGAAGCTCGTCATCGACTGCGTCAACCCGCTGGGCTTCGACAAGCAGGGCGCGTACGCCCTGAAGCCCGAGGAGGGCAGCGCCGCCGAGCAGGCCGCCGCCCTGCTGCCCGATTCCCGGGTCACCGCCGCCTTCCACCACCTCTCGGCGGTGCTGCTCCAGGACGAGGCGATCGAGGAGATCGACACCGATGTGCTGGTGCTGGGCGAGGCCCGCGCCGACACCGACCTCGTCCAGGCGCTCGCCGGCCGGATCCCCGGCATGCGCGGCATCTTCGCGGGCCGGCTGCGAGGCGCCCACCAGGTCGAATCGCTCGTCGCCAACCTGATCTCGGTCAACCGCCGCTACAAGGCGCACGCGGGCCTGCGTACCACCGACGTGTGAGCGGACGGGCGCCGACGGCCGCACCCTGCGGAGAGCGGAACGGGGCATGAGGGACACTGGACGGGACCGTGCACCGCCCCCGGACAGGAGCTGCCCCCCATGCCCCGCCTCGCTCTCTACGCCCTCGCCGTCTGCGTCCTCGCCGTCGGTGCGGCCGTGGCCTCCTTCGTCCAGGGCAGCTGGCTCGGGATCGTCTGGGTACTGATGGCCGGGCTCTCGTCCAACATGGCGTGGTACTACCTGCGCAAGCAGCGTGCCGGGACCGAGGGCTGAGGACTGTCCTCGGGGGACAGCCCTCAGGGCCTGTCGACGGCACAGGCCGGGTTCGCCGTGCTCCAGAACTGGTAGGCATCGCGTCCGCAGTACGTCCTGAATTCACTCACGCCCAGTGACTGCAGCAGGCTGTGGATCGCGTCGAAGAACACGTGGTTGATCTCCGGGATCCACAGCACGCCGAAGACCGCGATCAGTCCGAACTGTGCGAACGGCTCCACCTGGCGGCGGATCCGGTACGACAACCAGGGCTCGATCACCCCGTACCCGTCCAGGCCGGGGACGGGCAGGAAGTTCAGGATCGCCGCGGTGACCTGGAGCAGTGCCAGGAACGCCAGCGCGTACCGGAACTCCCTCGGGACCCCGTCCAGGGCGTGCAGCCAGAACGGCGCCGTGCAGACGAGCGCGAACAGTACGTTCATCAGCGGGCCCGCCGCCGAGATCAGGCTGTGCTTCCAGCGGCCGCTGATCCGGCCCCGCTCGATGAAGACCGCGCCACCGGGCAGACCGATCCCACCCATGATCACGAACAGCACCGGCAGCACGATGCTCAGCAGCGCGTGCGTGTAGGCGAGCGGGTTGAGCGTGAGGTAACCCTTCTCCCCGATCGAGATGTCCCCGCTGTGCAGCGCGGTGCGGGCGTGCGCGTACTCGTGCAGACAGAGGGAGACGACCCACGCCGCCGTGACGAAGAGGAAGACCGCGAGCCCCGGGGGAGACCCGAAGGCCGTCCACACCGCCCAGCCCGATACCGCCATGACGGCGACGATCCCGAGGAAGACCGGGCTGATCCGCCGGTCGCTCCGGGCTGTTGCAGTGGTCATCAACGGACTCCAGGTGGCTGGGTGCGGGGGAGTGCGTCGGGGCGGGCACGAACCCCGACCGTACCGGTGGCACGGAGGAAACGTCTCGCGCCGACGCGGTGGTTCCGGACCTGCGCCCGTACCCCGTGCGGAGCTGTTTCCCCGAGAGAGCAGGAACTCCGCCCGCATGCTGCCCGTCCGGGACGGTCCGAACCCGGCTGGTGCTGATCGCGGAAGACCTGACGGGCCGCAGGCCCGACAGGCAGCGTGAGCGAGAAATTTCCGCAGGTCCCATGACGCGACGTAATCCCCTCTCCGGGGAGGAGAGCGGTCAAGGAGAATGGGCGCGTGCGCTACAGCATCCTCGGCACCACACAGGCACTCCATGACGACGGCACGGCCGTCGTCATCGGTGGGGCGCGGCTGCGCGCCCTGCTGACCGTTCTCGCACTGCGTCCCGGCCGTACGGTCCCGGCCACCGTGCTCGTCGACGAGGTGTGGGACGGCGATCCGCCCGCCGACGCGGTCGGTGCCCTGCAGGCGCTCGTCGGCCGGCTCCGCCGGGTCCTCGGCCATGAGGCGATCACCTCGGCGGAGAGCGGCTACCGGCTCGCCGCCGACGCGGACGCGGTCGACCTGCACCGCTTCGGGCGGCTCGCCGGCGACGGTACGCGCGCACTGGAGGAGGGCGACCCGGCGAAGGCCGTGGCGGTCCTCGACGACGCCCTCGCACTCTGGCGCGGACCGGTTCTCGCCGATCTGCCGGACCGGGGCGCCGTCGCCGCCCGCTGGACGGCCCGCCGCCTGGACGCCCGCCGCGCCAGGCTGACCGCGGCGCTGGCGCTGGGCCGGGCCGATGAGGTCCTGCCCGAGCTGGTCGCGCTCTGCGCGGACCACCCGATGGACGAACCCCTTCAGGCGCTGCGGCTGCGGGCGCTGCGGGATGCCGGACGTACGGCGCAGGCGCTGGCGGCGTACGAAGAGGTGCGCACCGTGCTCGCCGACCGCCTCGGCACCGACCCGGGCCCCGAACTGCGCGCACTGCACGCGGAGTTGCTTCATCAGGAGCCGGTGCGCAGACCGTCGAACCGGACGCCGGGACAGGAGCCGGCCCATGCCGAGGGCCGGACGCCTGCCCCGGGCCGGGCGGTTGCAGAGGCCCCGGTGACGGAACCGGCCCGCATCCCCGCCTCCCACGCCCTCGGTAACCTGCGCGCGAGGCTCACCAGCTTCGTCGGGCGCGAGGACGACATCGACGCCCTCCGTGACGACCTCGCGCAGGCCCGGCTCGTCACCCTTCTCGGGCCCGGCGGCGCGGGCAAGACCCGGCTCTCCCAGGAGGCGGCCGAATCCGTCGCGCCCGCGTGGCCCGACGGTGTCTGGCTGGCCGAGCTCGCCCCCGTCGACGACCCGGAGACCGTGCCCGAAGCCGTACTGACCGCCCTCGGTGCCCGCGAGACCGTGCTGCGCGGCGCCGGTGCCGAAGAGCTCCGGGCCGCCGAGCGCGGCGCGGGCGACCCGCTCGTCCGGCTCACCGAGCACTGCTCCCGGCGCCGCATGCTCCTCCTGCTCGACAACTGCGAGCACGTCATCGAGGCTGCCGCCGCGCTCGCCGACCATCTGCTCGCCCACTGCCCGGACCTCACCGTCCTGGCGACCAGCCGCGAACCCCTCGGCGTACCCGGCGAGTTCGTCCGCCCCGTCGACCCGCTGCCCGACCCGATGGCGCTGCGCCTGCTGGCCGACCGCGGCGCCGCCGCGAAGCCGGGGTTCCGGA
This sequence comes from Streptomyces sp. NPDC057565, assembly GCF_042801455.1. Taxonomy (NCBI): domain Bacteria; kingdom Bacillati; phylum Actinomycetota; class Actinomycetes; order Kitasatosporales; family Streptomycetaceae; genus Streptomyces; species Streptomyces sp. NPDC057565. The sequence continues at coordinate 153,741 of NZ_JBHVFU010000003.1, forward strand.
CCGATGCCGACGAGGAGACCGCGGCGGCCGCCGCCGAGATCTGCCGCCGGCTCGACGGACTGCCGCTCGCCATCGAACTCGCCGCCGCCCGGCTGCGCATGCTCAGCCCGCGCCAGATCGCCGACCGGCTCGACGACCGGTTCCGCCTGCTGACCAGCGGGGCCCGTACCGTGCTGCCGCGCCAGCAGACGCTGCGTGCCGTCGTCGACTGGTCCTGGGATCTCCTCGACCCGTCCGAACGTGCCGTCCTGCGCAGGCTGTCGGTCTTCGCCGGTGGCTGCACGCTCACCGCGGCCGAAGCGGTCTGCGCGGACCGGCCGCAGGACACGCGCGAGGTCGCCGCTCTGCTCGGCTCGCTCGTCGACAAGTCCCTGGTCGTCGCCGCGCCCGCCGACGACGGCGAGATGCGCTACCGGCTCCTGGAGACCGTGGGCGAGTACGCCGCAGGACGGCTCGACGAGGCAGGGGAGCGAACCGTCGTCGAGCGGAAACACCTGGTCTTCTACCGGGAGTTGGCCCGTACCACCGACCCCGAGCTCAGGGGCGCGGGACAGCGGGCCGCCATCGAGCTCCTGGAGCGCGAGTACGAGAACCTGCGCACGGCCCTGCGGCGCGCCGTCGCCGCCCGCGACGAGCAGGAGGTGCTCTGCCTGGTCCTCTCCCTCGCCTGGTACTGGCAGATGCGTGACCTGCGGACCGATGCGCGCCAGTGGTCCGACGCGGCCGCCGAGCTCGGCCCCGACCCGTTCGCCCCGCCCGCCCGGCCCGCGCCCTCGCTCCATGAGCGGTGCACCGACGCGCCGCCGCCCATGTCGTCCGAGCTGCTCGAAGAGGCGCGGCGCGGGGTGCGGCTGATCCAGCTGGTCAGCATGGACCATGCGATGGACGAGTGGACCACCGAGCAGAGCATGGAGCGGCTGCGCGTCATCGCGGGCACCTACCGGGTGGGTCAGCCACAGACCTGCCGCGCCCCGGCGTCGCTCTGGTTCTTCGCGGTCCTGCTCACCGGGGACGTGGGCCGGCTGCGCGAGCTGCTGGACGAAACGGTCCGCTCCTGCCGGGAGTTCGGCTACGAATGGGAGCTCGCCGCCGCTCTCCAGATGCGCGCCAATGTGCTGGCCAATCGCCCCGACTGGGCGGGCGAGGCCCGAGCGGACGCCGACGAGAGCCTGGAGATCTTCAACCGGCTCGGCGATGCCTGGGGTGCCGCGGAAGCGCTCTCCTGCCGGGGCGAGGCCCATGAGAAGAAGGGCGAATACACCAGCGCGGCGGACGACTTCCTCGCTGCGATCGGCTGGGCCGAGCAGCTGGGGGCCCGCTCCCAGGTGTCGCTTCTGCGCACCCGGTACGCCTCCGTGCTGACCGAGCTCGACCGCGGCGCCGAGGCCGAGACGATCCTTCGTGAGGTGCTCACCGAGGGCCGTCAGGCGGGGCACGAGGCGATGCCGGCCGCCCGGCTCCATCTCGCCATCTGGCTGGGACGCTCCGGGCGTACGGCCGAGGCGCGGGAGCAACTCATCGAGCTGCGCGAGGAGTTCCGGTCCGAGACGGTGGCGATCTTCGACGGGTTCGTGCTGGGCGGCATGGCGTGGCTGGACAACGAGGACGGTCTGTACGCCGACGCCCTCGACCGGGGCCGGCAGGCTCTGGTCCGGTCCCAGGACCCGCTGTCGCAGATGGTGGCACCCCAGATGTCCGCCCTTCATCTCGTCACCGTGGCCTGGGCCCTCGGCGGACTCGGTGGCGAGCGCCGGGCGGCGGACGCGGCTCGGCTGCTGGGTGCCCGGGAGGGTCTGCTGCCGACCGGTCATGTCGAGGCTTCGCTGGAGCGCGACAACCATGCCCGGGCGGTGGAACTGGTCCGCGCCGTCCTCGGGGAGGCCTCCTACGCCGCCGCGTACGCCGAGGGCGGCGGCCTCACACTGGCGGAGGCCGCCGCCCTCGTGGACGCGTATCGGGACTGACCCCGGACGTCCCGTCCTCAGGTCCTCTTGCGGAACTTGGCGACCGCGAGCGGCGCCGTCACCAGGGTGATGGCCGCGGCCCAGCCGAGCGTCAGCCACACCGAGTGCGCCACCGGACCGCCGAGCATCAGCCCGCGTGCCGCGTCCGCGAGATTGGACAGCGGGTTGTAGTCGGTGAAGGCCTGGAGCCAGCCGGGCATCGTGGCCGGCGGGGCGAAGATCGATGAACCGAACTGCAGTGGCATCAGCACGAGGAACCCCATTGCCTGAACCGACTGGGACGTCTTGAGGGACAGCCCGAGCAGGATGAAGATCCACATGATGGCGGCGCCGAACACCGCCGACAGTGCGACCGCCCCGAGCAGGCCGACCACCGAAGTCTTGATCTCCAAGCCCAGGGCGAAACCCATGGCCAGCAGGATCACGGTGGCGACCATCATCCGGCCGAGCTCGACCACGATCTTTGCGACGAGTACCGACGAACGGGCGATCGGCATGGTCCGGAACCGGTCCATGACACCCTTGCGGAAGTCGTCATTGACCCCGGTGCCGACCGCTGAAGCGATGTTCATGCCCATCATCGCCATCAGACCGGGGACCAGATAGTTGATGTACTCCTGCCGCCCACCGCCCAGGCTCCCGCCGACCGAGCCGCCGAAGACGTACACGAACAGCAGCGTGAAGATGATCGGCATCAGGAGCGCGTCGAACATCGACTCCGGGTCCTGCTTGATCTGGAGCAGATTGCGCCGCACCAGCGCGCCGATGTGCCGCAGATTGCCGCGCAGTCCGATCCGGCCCTCGTCGGGGAGGACCTTCGCCGGTGCGGAGCCGGTCGGGGCGTCGGGTGTCAGAGTCGCCGTGCTCATGCCGCGACCTCCTCGGGAATCGTGTCGGTCACGGACGGCGCGGTCTTCTCGCCGGTGATGGCCAGGAACACCTCGTCCAGGCTGGGCAGCGCGGTGGCGATGTGCGCGATGGAGAGACCACGGCCGGCGAACAGGCCGATGACGGCGGTCAGTTGGTTGTCACTGAGGATCGGTACGTACAACATGCCCTCGTCGGGGACGGCCTGTGAACCAGCGACCCCGTCGAGACCGGCCTCGGCGAGTGCCCGGGCCATGGCGGGCAGCTGGCCCGGGTCCGTGGGCCGGATCTGCAGGGTGCGGCCGCCGACCTTCGCCTTGAGCTCGTCGACCCCGCCGCTGGCGATGATCCTGCCCTTGTCGGTGACGGTGAGCTCGTCGGCGAGCTGCTCGGCCTCTTCCATGTACTGGGTGGTGAGCAGCACGGTCGCCCCCTCCGCGACCATCCGCTGCACCTCGTCCCAGACCTCGTTGCGGGTCCGGGGGTCGAGCCCCGTCGTCGGCTCGTCCAGATACAGCACGGCCGGGTTGCCGATCATCGAGGCGGCCAGGTCGAGCCGGCGCCGCATGCCACCGGAGTAGTTCATCGCGGGCCGCTTGGCGGCTTCGGTGAGCGAGAACCGCTCCAGCAGCTCGTCGGCCCGGGCCCGCGCGGTCCTGCGGGGCAGGTCGAGGAGGCGCCCGATCATGTAGAGGTTCTCCCAGCCGGAGAGCTTCTCGTCGACCGAGGCGTACTGGCCGGTCAGGCCGATGATGCGGCGCAGCTGCCGCGGCTGCTTCACCACGTCGTAGCCTGCGACGGTGGCGTGCCCTGCATCGGGAACGATCAGCGTGGACAGGCAGCGTACGAGGGTGGTCTTACCGGCGCCGTTGGGGCCGAGCACACCGAGGACGGTGCCCTCGCGCACATCGAGGTCCACGCCGTCCAGAGCCTTGGTCGAGCCGTAGTGCTTGACCAGCCCCCGCACCTCGACGGCGTTGCCGCCGCTCCTGGGGTTCTTGTCGATTCGCGTCATGTCCACCATGGGACCAGCCGCCACCGACAGCCCACCGACATCCCGCCGACAGGGTGCCTGCAGAACGCCTGCAGCCGTCGGCACACGCCGACAGCCCGCCGATGGGGGAAGTCGGCGGGCTGTCGTTGTGCGGGCAGTGGCCAGTGATCCCCCTGAGGGGACCGGTCACTAGATGATCGATTCCAAGGGCTTTAGTGGTCGTATGCGGTCAGTGCGCGCATGATCGGCTGGCCTGTGTGGTCGTTGTGCCAGATGGCGGCCGTGAGCGCGAGTATGCGCTGCAGGACGCGGACGGCCACGCCTGCGGGTGTGCGACCGCGGTGGCGTTCGAGGTCGAGTTGCCCCTTGAAGGTCTCGTTGATCGACTCGATGACTTGCCGCAGCGGCTTGAACAGCTGTGATCCGGCCCGCTCGGCTTCGCCCTTGCGGGCTGGCCGCAGCAGCCGGATGTCCAGCTCGGCCAGCTGCTGCTCGAACTCGCGGCCGAAGTAGTTCTTGTCGCCGATCAGTGTCTGGCCGGGACGCTCGTCGATGAGCTGCGGCTCGACGGTGAGCAGGTCCAGCAGGGTCTCGCGTTCGTCGGCCTTGGCGCCGGTCAGGGCGAAGGCGACGGGCAAGCCGTGCAGGGTGCACACCAGGTGCAGCCGTAGTCCCCAAAAGAACCGGCTGTGGCTGGCGCAGTAGCCGTACTGGGCCCATCCGGCCAGGTCGGAGCGTTTGACGGTCTCGCGGGAGCGTCCGCACTCGACGGGCGTGGAGTCCACCACCCACACATCGTCGGTCCACAACGTGGTGTCGACCGCCAGCGCGCGGGTGACGTACCGGATGAGCTCGGCGGCCTTGCGCAGCCGCTTGTTGTAGCCGGGCTGCTGGGGCAGGTAGGGGAACAGGTGCCGCAGGTGGGCGCGGGCGTGCCGCAGCCACCGGGCCTCGGAGGTGAAGCCGAGCATGGCCTGCATCATCGCCAAAGTCACCAGCTCGGCATCGCTGAGCTGCGGCGCAATGCCCACAGCCGGCCGCCACGGGGCAAACTGCGGCGAATCCTTCAACAGGTCGTCGGTCTTCACATAGAGTGCGGTCGCGAGGGAGTCCAACTCTGTCTTCACACACTGACGTTGGACTCCCTCCTTCTATGCGCGCAGGCGATCCCTTGGAATCGATCATCTAGTGGAAGGTGTGCTCCGGCTGCGGGAACGTGCCACCGACGACCTCGTCGGCGAACTCCTTCGCCGCGTCACCGAGCACCTTGCGCATGTTCGCGTACTGCTTGGTGAAGCGCGGCACCTTGCCGCCGGTCAGCCCCACCATGTCGGTGTAGACCAGCACCTGGGCGTCGGTGTCAGGACCGGCGCCGATGCCGATGGTCGGGATGTGCAGACTGCGGGTGATCTCGGCGGCGACCTCGGCCGGTACGAGCTCCAGGACGACGGCGAACGCCCCCGCGTCCTGCGCCGCCTTGGCGTCCCGGATCAGCCGGTGGGCGGCCTCGTCGCTGCGGCCCTGCACCCGGTAGCCCATGGTGTTCACGGACTGCGGGGTCAGGCCGAGGTGCGACATGACCGGGATGCCGGCCGAGACGAGCAGCTCGGTCTGGGGGAGGGAACGCTCGCCGCCCTCCAGCTTGACCGCCCCGACGCCGGACTCCTTGACCAGCCGGGTGGCGTTGCGCAGGGCCTGGACCGGCCCTTCCTGGTAGGCCCCGAAGGGCAGGTCGCCGACGATGAGGGCGCGCTTGGTGCCCCGTACGACGGCGGCGGAGAGGATGGCGATCTCGTCCATCGTGACGGGCACGGTGGTCTCGTAGCCGAGGTGACAGTTGCCCATGGAGTCGCCGACGAGCATGACCGGGATGCCGGCCTCGTCGAAGACGGACGCGGTCATCGCGTCGTAGGCGGTGAGCATGGGCCACTTCTCGCCGCGCTCGGTGGCGGCGGCGATGTCGTGGACGGTGATGCGGCGGGTGCTCTTGCCTCCGTACAGCGCCTTGCTGCTGTCGGTGGGGGCCCCCGCGGGGGTTGCGGGCTGGTTCTGTGCAGCCTGAAGCGTCATTGCCAACGGCTCCTTCGTCATCTCGAGGCGCCCTGACGGCGTCCCCGGATCGCGTCCATGGTGGCATCCCGGGGCCGTCCGCGGGAAGTGGACACGACTGGGCAAAGACTTTCCAATACGAGACGGTCTCGTATCGAAATGGGATACGCTCGCCGTCATGTCGATACCGTCCGGCCCTCCGGCCGCCGTGCCCCGTGTTCCCGAGGCGATCCACCGTCGCCGTTGGGTGATCCTCACCGTTCTGATGTTCAGCCTGCTCATCGTGGTGCTGGACAACTCGATCCTGAACGTCGCGGTCAAGACCATCGCGAGCCCGTCGCCCACCGGGCTCGGAGCCACCCAGAGCGAGCTGGAGTGGGCGATCAACTCGTACACGCTGGTCTTCGCCGGACTCCTCTTCACCGCCGGTCTGCTCGGCGACCGCATCGGCCGCAAGAAGGTCCTGCTCTTCGGCATCCTGCTGTTCGGTATCGGCTCGGCGCTCGCCGCGATGTCCGGTTCGCCCGGCGAACTCATCACCTGGCGCGCCGTGATGGGCTTCGGCGCCGCGTTCGTGATGCCCGCGACACTCGCGATCCTGATGAACGTCTTCGAGCGTGACGAGCAGCCCAAGGCGATCGGCATTTGGGCCGGCGGCGTCGGCCTGGGCATCGCCATCGGCCCGATCACCGGCGGACTGCTGCTCGAACACTTCTGGTGGGGCTCGATCTTCCTGGTCAACGTGCCCGTCGTGGTCATCGCGCTGATCGCGATGGCGGTGCTGGTGCCGGATTCCCGGGACCCGAAGCCGGGCCGGATCGACCCGCTCGGGGTCGTCCTCTCCATCGTCGGTCTGGTCCTGCTGGTGTTCGGCATCATCCGCGGCGGCGAGCTCGCCGACTTCGGCGACGCCGTCGTGCTCCTCTCGATCATCGGCGGTCTCGTCGTCCTGGCCGGATTCGTCTGGCACGAGAAGCGCAGCAGCCACCCGGCCATCGACATCACGTACTTCAAGAACGGCGCGTTCTCCGCCGCCGTCGCCGCTGTGGCGCTGGTCTTCTTCGCGCTGATGGGCGTGACCTTCTTCTCCGCCTTCTACCTGCAGAGCGTGCGCGGCTACAGCGCCCTGCAGTCCGGACTCCTGATCGTGCCGCTGGCCGCCGCGCAGATGATCTTCGCGCCGCGCGCCCGGCTGGTCGTCGAGCGGTTCGGCTCCCGTGCGGTGTGCACCGCCGGCATGCTGCTGGTCGCGGTCGGACTGTCGGCGTTCGCGCTGTTCGACGCCAGTACACCCATCTGGGTGATGTGTCTGGTCTTCTTCGTCCAGGGCACCGGCATGGCGCACGTCATGCCGCCCGTCACCGTGGCCGTGATGCAGGCGCTGCCGCGCGAGAAAGCCGGTTCCGGATCGGCCATCAACAACACGTTCCGGCAGGTCGGCGGGGCGCTCGGGATCGCTGTCCTGGGCTCGGTGCTGTCCACCGTCTACCGCGGTGACATCGAGGGCCACCTCGGAGCTCTCCCGGCCGCGGCCAGGGACGCGGCGGGGGAGTCGATCGAGGCGACCCTCGGCATCGCGGAGAAGCTCGGTCCGGCGGGCGCCCCGCTGGTCGGCGCGGCCAACGACGCGTTCATCAGCGCCATGCACGTCACCGCCCTCGGCTCCGCGTGCGTCGCCCTGATCGGAGCCCTCGTGGTCGGAATCTTCCTGCCGGGCAGGCCGCCCGCCGGGCAGCGGACCGGACACGGCAACGACGACCGGGCCGTGCCCGCGGGCGCCCGCCGGTGACGCCATGACGGCCACGGGCCCGGACGGCTGAAAAGCCCCGCCCCGGTCACCCCCGGACACACCGGGCCGACCGGGGCGGGAAGCAGGACACCGCCCCGGTCGGTGAGAATCGGGACAGGGACCCGACGGGCGCGGCGAGAGGTGGAGCCAGGTGCAGGCGCAGGTGCAGGCGCAGGACGAGGGCCGGGAACCGCGGCGCGGCCGACCGCGCAGTGCGGCGGCGGAGCGGGCGATCCTGGACGCCGTCGTCGACCTCCTGGAGACCGGCGAACCGCTCGCCGGGCTGTCCATCGAGCGCATCGCCCGGACCGCAGGCGTCGGCAAGGCCACCATCTACCGGCGCTGGAGCGGCAAGGAAGAGCTCTTCGTCGATGTGCTGCGCCACATCGAACCCCCGGAACCGAAGATCTCCGGCACCGCCGGGCTCAGCGACCTCCGCGTGATGCTGGAGTCGCTGCGCAGGCGCGGACTCGCCCAGCGCTCCTCGGTCCTCCTCCACAACGTCTTCGCGCAGATGAAGAGCCACCCCAAACTGTGGGCCGAGTACCAGTGCACGGTGATAGCACCGCGCCGGGTCGCGATGACGGCGGCCGTGCGGCGGGCGGTCGAAGCGGGCGAACTCCGGGCGGACCTGGACGTGGAGCTGATGGACGACCTGTTCATCGGCCCCATGCTCGTACGGACCATTCACCGGCCCGACGCGCCACTCCCGGAAGACCTTGCCGATCGCATCATCCGGACGCTGGTCGAGGGCCTGGCGCCGCGCCCGACAGCTCCCGACACCACCCCGGTCCCCGCCCGGGCAGCCGCGCCCGCCACCCGTCCGTCCGGCAAAAGCGCAGGCCAGGACTGACACGTCCGGCCCCCGCCCGAGTGTGAGCGTTGTGTCACAACGCTCCACAAGATCCGTCCGGCCGGAACCCGCCGCACCACGCCCTTCGTCCTCGTGGCAGTACGGCCGTCGTGGACGGCAGGAAAGGCGTTGCTCATCGCCTAGGGTCGGGGAGCGCGGCGATGGGTACGGCGAAGCAGTGAGGACAGCGCGATGGTGCAGGCGTACAGGGCGGACACCGGGAACGGCAGCGCGGAACCGCAGCGCACCGGGTCCCGCTTCCGGAACCTGCGCGACAGATGGACCAGCGGCAAGGGCATGTGGCGGCGCGGCATCGTCCTCGCCGTCTGCGCGGTCCTGCTGACCCTTGTGATGTTCTTCCACGCGGAGATCCCGAACAGGATCGGCAACCTGGGCAGCCTCTCCGAGACGTTCCTGCCGTGGTTCGGCGTGTTCGTCCCGGTGCTGCTCGTCCTGGGCCTGGTGCGCCGCTCCGCGACCGCACTGATCGCGCTGCTGCTGCCGGCCGTGGTCTGGCTCAATCTCTTCGGCGGGCTGCTCACCGACAAGTCGGGCAGCGGCGGCGACCTGACCGTCGCCACCCACAACGTCAACGCGGGCAACCCCGACCCCGCGGGTACCGCCAAGCAGGTCGCGGGCTCCGGCGCGGACGTCATCGCCCTGCAGGAGCTGCCGTCCGGCCAGGTAGCCGCGTACGAATCGGCGCTCGCCGACCGCTATCCGTACCACTCGGTGCAGGGGACCGTCGGTCTGTGGAGCAAGTACCCGATGAGCGGCACTCGCCCCGTGGACATCAAGATGGGCTGGACCCGGGCCATGCGCTCCACGGTGACGACACCGAAGGGCAAGGTCGCCGTCTATGTCGCCCACATGCCGTCCGTGCGGGTCAAGCTGAACGCCGGATTCACCGCGACCCAGCGCGACGCGAGCGCGGACGCGCTCGGTGAGGCCATCGCCGACGAACAGCTCGGCAAGGTGATCCTGCTGGGCGACCTCAACGGCACGATGAACGACCGCTCGCTGAACGCGGTCACCTCCCAGATGCGGTCCACGCAGGGCGCCGCGGGCAACGGCTTCGGCTTCAGCTGGCCGGCGTCGTTCCCGATGGCCCGGATCGACCAGATCATGGTCAAGGGCATCGAACCGATGTCGTCATGGACGCTCCCGGCCACGGGCAGCGACCATCTCCCGATCGCCGCCTGCGTCGAGCTCTGAGGCAACGGTCCGTTTACCTCCTGGCATAAACCGTCTGAGAGTATTTGTTCCTTCGGGGAACGCGAGCCGACCGGCGACGGAGCCGGTGACCGCGGTGCGACCCGGCCTTCGGGCCGGGTGCGCCGCGCCGCCCGAGCCCGCCGCCCCCACGCCCTCGCCCCCACCCGGCGGCCGGTCAGCCATGCCCGGACGCGGCGGGCCGAGCTCCCTGCGGAAAGGTCTCTCCCGCCATGCCACTGGCTCTTCTCGCGCTCGCCATCAGCGCATTTGGCATCGGAACCGCCGAGTTCGTGATGATGGGCCTGCTGCCCGATGTCGCGGACGACCTGGGTACGTCGGTACCCACCGCCGGCTATCTCGTGTCCGCGTACGCGATCGGGGTCGTCCTCGGCGCCCCGCTGCTCACCGCCGTCGGCTCCCGGGTCCCGCGCAAGCGGATGCTCCTGCTGCTCATGGCCCTGTTCACCGTCGGCAACCTCGCTTCCGCGCTCGCCCCCGGTTTCGGCTGGCTGCTCGCGGGCCGGTTCCTCGCCGGGCTGCCGCACGGAGCGTTCTTCGGCGTCGGCGCGGTCGTCGCCGCGCGCCTGGTCGCCGAGGGGCGGCAGGCGCGCGCGGTGGCGACGATGTTCCTCGGCCTCACGGTCGCCAACATCGTCGGCGTACCCGCGGCCACGCTCCTCGGCCAGCACCTCGGCTGGCGCGCGACGTTCCTGGTCGTCGCCGCGATCGGACTGTGCTCGATGGCCGCGCTCGCCCGGCTCGTCCCGTGGGCGCCGGCCGACGCGCACCAGGGTCTCGGCCGCGAACTCCGCGCCCTCGGCAACCGGCAGGTGCTGCTCGGCCTGCTCACCGCAGTCTTCGGCTTCGCCGGTGTCTTCGCCGTCTACTCGTACCTGTCGGCGATGACGACCGAGGTGATGGGCTTCGGAGAGTCCTCGGTGACACCGGTCCTGGCGCTGTTCGGTATCGGCATGACCCTGGGCGCGCTCGCGGCGGGACCGCTCACGGACCGGGCGTTGCGCCCCACCCTGTACGGCTCGCTGAGCGCGCTCGCGGTGGTCCTGGTCGTCTTCCCGTTCGCCGTGCACGTGAAGTGGGCGGCGCTGGTCATGGTCGTCCTGCTCGGCGGGATCGGCTTCATGACCACGACGCCGCTGCAGATGCTCGTCATGAACAAGGCCAAGGACGCCCCGACGCTGGCGTCCGCGTCCAATCACTCGGCCTTCAACCTCGCCAACGCGGGCGGCGCCTGGCTGGGCGGGGCCGCGATCGCGGCGGGCTGGGGCTGGACGTCCCCGGCACCGGTGGGCGCGGGGCTGGCCGTGGTGGGTCTGGCGGTGGCGGCGACGGCGGGGGTGCTGGACCGTGGGAGGCCGGGTGAGTCCCGGGTGGTGGCGGGCACGGGGGCGTCCACGACGCCGAAGTCCCACGCGGACGTGTGCTGAACACTGCCGCGCGCCGGGGGAGGTGCTCCTCCCCGAGCGCCGGACGGGGTCGCTCCCGCCGGGCCTGATCCCCCCGGTCCTGCGCCGCCGACCATGACGATGGCGGCCGGGCACATCGGGTCCGCCCGGCGGTTGAGGACGGAACGGCTGCCGGGGCGGGCCGGCTCCCGTCGGGCCGGCCCGCCCCGTCGCGTCACACCGACTCGCGCCACCGATTGGTGATGGGCAGCCGCCGGTCCTTCCCGAACCCCTTGGCCGAGATCTTCGTCCCCGGCGGGTACTGCCGCCGCTTGTACTCGGCCGTGTCCACCATCCGCAGCGTCCTCGTCACCAGCGTCTCGTCGAACCCGGCCGCCACGATCGACTCCAGCCCCAGGTCCTGGTCGACGTACATCTCCAGGATCCGGTCCAGCACGTCGTAGTCCGGCAGCGAGTCCGTGTCGACCTGGTCGGGCCGCAGCTCGGCGCTGGGCGGCTTGGTGATGGACGCCTCCGGGATCGGCGGCGTCTGGCCGCGTTCCTCCGCGGCCCGGTTGCGCCACTTCGCCAGCCGGAAGATCGACGTCTTGTAGACGTCCTTGATCGGCCCGTACGCGCCGACGGAGTCCCCGTACAGCGTCGAGTAGCCGACCGCCAGCTCCGACTTGTTGCCCGGCGCGAGGACGATCTGGCCCTCCTGGTTGGAGACGGCCATCAGCATCGTGCCGCGCAGTCGCGACTGGAGGTTCTCCTCGGCGAGACCGGTGAGGCCCAGCGACTCCATGTACGCGTCGAACATCGGCTCGATCGGTACGGTGCGGAAGTTCAGTCCGGTGCGCCGCGCCAGCTCCGCCGCGTCGCCCTTGGAGTGGTCCGAGGAGTACTTCGACGGCATCGAGATGCCGTACACGTTCTGCGCGCCCAGCGCATCGCACGCGATGGCCGCGACGAGGGCCGAGTCGATCCCGCCGGAGAGCCCGATCAGCACACTGCTGAAACCGTTCTTCGCGGCGTACGCACGCAGACCCACGACCAGCGCCGAGTACAGCTCCTCGTCGTCGTCGAGCCGCTCGGCGTAGCCGCCGGTCAGCTCCGCCTCGTACGCAGGGACAGGCTTGTCGGAGAGGACCACATGGTCGATCCGCAGTCCGTCGTTCACCACCCCGGACGGCGCCTCGGGCGCCGCGGCGGGCAGCTCCAGATCGAGGACGACGCAGCCCTCGGCGAACTGCGGGGCACGGGCGATCACGTCGCCGTCCCTGTCGACGACGATCGAGTCGCCGTCGAAGACCAGCTCGTCCTGCCCGCCGATCATTGCCAGATAAGCGGTGGTGCAGCCGGCCTCCTGGGCCCGCTTGCGGACCAGTTCCAGCCGGGTGTCGTCCTTGTCCCGCTCGTACGGCGAGGCATTGATCGACAGCAGCAGCCCGGCCCCGGCGGCGCGCGCGGCCGGCACCCGGCCGCCGTCCTGCCAGAGGTCCTCGCAGATCGCGAGCGCCACATCGACACCATGGACCCGCACGACGGGCATCGAATCGCCCGGCACGAAGTACCGGAACTCGTCGAAGACCCCGTAGTTGGGCAGGTGGTGCTTGGCGAAGGACAGCGCGACCCGCCCGCGGTGCAGCACCGCGGCGGCGTTCTGCGGAGAACCGGCAGGCTGGCCGTAGCGCGGCTGGGCCGTCTCGGAACGGTCGAGATAACCGACGACGACCGGCAGCTCCCCGAAGCCCTCCGCGTCGAGGCGGGCGGCGAGCGCACGCAGCGCGTTCCGCGACGCCTCGACGAAGGACGACCTCAGGGCCAGGTCCTCGACGGGGTATCCGGTCAGCACCATCTCAGGGAACGCCACCAGGTGGGCGCCCTGTTCGGCGGAGTGCCGGGTCCAGTGGACGATCGCCTCGGCGTTGCCGGCGAGGTCACCGACGGTCGAGTCGATCTGATTCAGTGCGAGGCGTAGTTGAGGCACGCGCCTCAGTGTAATCGTCTTTCTGACGCGATGTCCTGGCGGGCCGCACTTCCGCTGCCGCGGCCGACGCCGCCCGCCGGCGCCGGGTCAGCGGCGGTAGCCGAGGACCGTCATCATGTTCATGTTCGAGTGGTAGACGTTGTGGCAGTGGAGCATCCACAGCCCCGGGTTGTCCGCGTCGAACTCCACGGCCACCGACCTGTTGGGCAGGACGATCGCGGTGTCCTTGCGCGCCCCGGGGGCCCTGCCCAGCACCGACCACTTTCCCGCACGTCCCGCGAGGCCGAACGTGTGCCCGTGCAGATGGATCGGGTGCCACATCTCCGTGATGTTGTAGAACTCCAGCCGGACACGCTCGCCCGCCTGGATCGGATGGCGCCAAGCGGGGTCGTATTTCCTGTAGTCGAAGGCCCAGTCGAACGCCCTCATGCTGCCGGTCATCTTGATCCGGATCGTCCGGTCGGGCCGGCGGGCAGCCAGCACCACGGAGCTGTCCGCCTGCAGTTCGAAGGCCGACACCAGCTGCCCGGTCAGCTCCTTGGGCCGCACGGAGGCGGTCGGCGCCGCGCCGCCGCCGGTACGGAGCAGGGCCAGCGCCGACGCCTTCTTGCCCTCGGCGACCGCCGTCAGCGGGAACACCCCGTCCCCGGCGGTGACCAGCACGTCGTACCGCTCGCCCATGCCCAGCAGCAGCGTGTCCGTCGTGGTGTGGCGGACCGGGAAGCCGTCCGCGTGGGTGATGGTCATCCGGTGGCCGCCGAGCGCGACGCGGAAGGGGGTGTCGCCGCCCCCGTTGATGATGCGCATCCGGATCCGGTCGCCGGGCTTCGCGGTGAACGTGGTGGGGTCCTTCGGGATGCGGCCGTTGATCAGGTAGTACGGGTAGTCGACATCGCCCGCGTCACCGCCGAGCAGCTCGCTCGGGGCGCCCCTCAGCACCCGCGAAGGTCCGGACCCGGACCCGGAGCGGGGCTTGTCATCGGCCCCGGAAGACCCGTGATCCATGCCACCCATGCCGTGGCTGAGCTCGGCGAGCACCGCCTCCGGAGTGGAACCCTGCACCCCGTCGACCCAGTCGTCGAGGACGACGACCCACTCCTTGTCGTACGACAGGGGCTCCTTCGGGTCGTCGATGATCAGTGGTGCGTACAGGCCGCGGTCCTGCTGGACGCCCTGGTGCGGATGGAACCAGTACGTCCCCGACTGCGGCACCGCGAAGCGGTACGTGAACTCCGCGCCCGGTTTGATGCCCTGCTGGGTCAGCTGGGGAACACCGTCCATGTCGTTGCGTACGTGGAGGCCGTGCCAGTGCACAGTGGTCGACGTCGGCAGGTGGTTGGCGAGGGTGACTGCCAGGGTGTCGCCCGCGGTGATCCGGACTTCCTTGCCGGGCAGCCGGTCCCCGAAGGCCCAGGAGCTGACGGTGAGCCCGCCGCCCAGATCGAGGCGGGTCGGGGTGGCGGTGAGGTTGATCTTCCGTACGGGGCCGGAGCCTCGCTTCGCCTCGGCCGCCGCGATCTCCGCGTCGCCGGGAGAGATGTACTCCCCGCGGCTCTTCGACACGGGCGACGCGCCGTGGCCCATGGCGTCGTGATGCGTGGGGCCGGGGTTCGCCGCGTGCCGTTCCGGGGCCGTACCACTGGAGCAGGCGGCCAGAACTCCCGTGCCGGCCACGGCGATTCCGGCGCCGAGCACGGCGCGTCGAGTGGGTTGAGTAGGCATGGCTGGAACACCTCTGATGCTGTCGGTGCGGGCTGAAGGAGGGGTGCGGAGCGGCCCGCTCCTATATCCGAAGCGCCGACAACCGGGCGGGAGCCGTCATCGCGGGCGGGGGGCCGGACCACAGCGCACGCGACAACAGCGCTCCCGCGGCCACGAGGAGATGCTCCGCGGCCCGGCGTGCCATCAGCCGGCCGGCGAGCAGGGCGAGACCCCAGGCGCCCAGTACGGCGAGACAGACCGCCATCGGGTTCATGCCGTCGCCCATCGGCGTCGGCGGGACGGAGGAGTGCTTCGCCGAGGGCTCCGTCGTGGAGCTCGCCGGCTGTACCCCCTGAGCTTCCTGGTCCCGCAGGTGGTCCATCGTCACCACGGCCTCATGGCCGCCGTGTTCCGCCGGATACCCGACAGTGTGCATGGTGAAGAGCCCGAACAGCAGCGCGGCAAACAGCAACAAATATCCGTACATCGCACTACATTTCGGGCTCATGTCAGGCACCCTACCCCCGCTGGGTATACCTCGCACGCGGGCCCGGCACCCCCCGTTGTCATGGGTGCCGGGCCCGCGGTGGTGCGCTGTCGAAGGCCGGTCAACTGCGGGCGTAGACCTTCTCCGCCCACCCCGCGATCTGGTCCTCGGAGAGGTGCTGGGCGAGGTCGGCCTCGCTGATCATGCCGATCAGCATCTTGTTCTCGACCACCGGGAGCCGGCGGATCCGGTGGTTCTGCATCTCCTCCAGAACCTCGTTTATTTCTGCGTTCGCATCGATCCAGCGCGGTGTTCCCTGGGCGAGCTCACCCGCGGTCACCTTCGACGGATCGTGGCCCATCGCCACACAGCCGACCACGATGTCGCGGTCCGTGAGGATGCCGACCATCCGGTCCTGTTCACCGTTGGCCGAGATCGGCAGTGCGCCGACGTTGTGTTCGCGCATCATCTGGGCGGCGCGGTCGAGCGTCTCGTGCGCGGGGATCCACTGGGCCCCGGTATGCATGATGTCCTTGGCGGTGGTCATGGGGGATTCCTCCTGGTGCCGATGGGCACTGCGGTCCGACCCCGAGCGAACCCATCGTCATGGGCCCGTTCGGGGTGCGCGACCGCTATCACCCATTCGGGTGCATTCATGCCGCTTCGGGAACGGCGGAATGCCTCAGGGCCTGGACTTCGCCCCGCGCGCCGCCAGCATCTTCGCCATCGCGTCCAGCTCGGACCGCTGGGCCTCGACCATGCCCTGGGCGAGGCGCTTCTCCGCCTTCACCGTACAGAGCTCGGCGCATCCGCGCGCCATGGCGACGCCGCCCGTGTGGTGGTCGGTCATCAGCTGCAGGAACAGGACCTCGGCCTGCTTGCCGCTCGCCTTCCTGAGCCGGTCGAGTTCGGTGCGGGTGGCCATGCCGGGCATGAGGGCGCCGTCATGGGCGGTGAAGGCGCCGTCCGGCCCGCCCGCGTCCTCCATGCCGTCCATGCCGTCCATGTCGTCCGCGCCGTGATCACCGTGCGCGCCGTGTCCACCGTGGGTCGTCATCCACGCCATCGGCTCCTGCCCGGCGGCCACCTTCGGCAGCTCCCACAGATCCAGCCAGCCGAGCAGCATGCCCCGCTGATTGGCCTGGGTATTGGCGATGTCGTACGCGAAACGGCGTACCTCCTCGTCCTGCGTGCGGTCACGCACGATGAAGGACATCTCCACGGCCTGCTGATGGTGGACCGCCATGTCGCGGGCGAAGCCGGCGTCCGCCGAGTCCGGGCCGGGCACCCGGACGGTCGCGGGGGCCGCTCCGGGCTGCTTCCCGTCGGCCGTGTCGTCCCGCGCCGAGGCGACCGTCGCCACCCCCGCGAGGAGCAGCGCAAGGGCGACGGCGGAACCGGCCACCCACTGTTTCGTACCGGTCACTGAGACCCCAGCCCGCCCGTGCACGCCGCACCCGGCTCCGGGGTCTGTTCCCCCTGCACGAACTCGGCGAAGAACCGGCCGACCCGCGGGTCATCGGCGCTGTCCACGGTGACCTGCTTGCCCCAGGCGCTCAGCATGATCGTGCCGGCCTGGTCCTTGTACGGGCTCATCAGCGAGTACGGCGTCTTCCCGACCAGGGCCGCGAGCTGGGCCACGTCGGCGGCCGACGCCTTGTCCGTGTACGTCACCCACACCGACCCGT
This sequence comes from Streptomyces sp. NPDC057565, assembly GCF_042801455.1. NCBI lineage: Bacteria > Bacillati > Actinomycetota > Actinomycetes > Kitasatosporales > Streptomycetaceae > Streptomyces > Streptomyces sp. NPDC057565. The sequence goes on from NZ_JBHVFU010000003.1 coordinate 170,741, forward strand.
GCTCCAGCGAGTGCACGGCGTTCATGTCGGGGATCGCCTTTTTGTATACCTCGCCGTCGCAATTCATCCAGACGGGGCTGTGGTCACCGCCGACCGGAGGCTTCATCGGGTACGTGACCGTCTCGGTGACGTGGTTGCGGGTCAGCTTCTTCGCGTCCCACGTCTTGAGCCCCTCGATCGGCTCGGCCGCCGGCTCCTTCTTCTCCGCCGCGGAAGCCGTCGCTTCATCGGCCGCGACGGCGTCCCCCTTGTCCGCGGCCTCGGACCTGTCCAGCAGCGCGTAGGAACCGAAAGCGACCAGACCAGCGACGACAAGGGCGCTCAGCCCTATGGCGAGGGCACGGTTGCGACGGTCGCGTGCACGGTCGGCGTTGCGCATCTGCTCTATGCGGGTCCTGCGGTCGAAGCTCATGTCGTCTGGTCCTTCGGTCCTTCTGCGAACGGGCGGGGAGGGACAGGAACGGGTCGGGAAACCGGCGTGCACGGGGCAGTCGCGACGCCGCTTTGCCCCGGGACTTCTCCTTCGGAGGCCCCGCACACCATGGCCGCCGATCGTAGTGGGTGGCCGAGTGCTCCATCTCACGTCGAGTGCGTAATCTGGGTGAAATCCCGGGTCGTGATACTGGAGTCTCTCCCCTATCCCGGGCGGTGGTGCACAGACCGTCTGAACTGCAAGGATGTGGCTATGGACAAGCAGCAGGAATTCGTCCTCAGGACACTTGAGGAGCGCGACATCCGCTTCGTGCGCCTGTGGTTCACCGATGTGCTCGGGTATCTCAAGTCCGTTGCCGTGGCCCCTGCCGAGCTGGAACAGGCGTTTGACGAGGGAATCGGCTTCGACGGTTCGGCCATCGAGGGCTTCGCCCGGGTGTACGAGTCCGACATGATTGCCAAGCCGGATCCGGGCACCTTCCAGATCCTGCCCTGGCGCGCGGAGGCCCCCGGCACCGCGCGGATGTTCTGCGACATCCTGATGCCCGACGGTTCGCCGTCCTTCGCCGACCCGCGCTATGTGCTCAAGCGCATCCTCGCCAAGACCTCCGACCTGGGTTTCACCTTCTACACCCACCCGGAGATCGAGTTCTTCCTGTTGAAGGACAAGCCGGTCGACGGCCGCCGCCCGACCCCCGCCGACAGCTCCGGCTACTTCGACCACACCCCGCAGAACGTCGGCATGGACTTCCGCCGCCAGGCGATCACCATGCTCGAATCCATGGGCATCTCCGTCGAGTTCAGCCACCACGAGGGCGCCCCCGGCCAGCAGGAGATCGACCTGCGGTATGCGGACGCGCTCTCGACCGCAGACAACATCATGACCTTCCGGCTCGTCATGAAGCAGGTGGCGCTGGAGCAGGGCGTCCAGGCGACGTTCATGCCGAAGCCGTTCTCGGAACACCCCGGCTCCGGCATGCACACCCACCTCTCCCTCTTCGAGGGCGACCGCAATGCGTTCTACGAGTCGGGCGCCGAGTACCAGCTCTCCAAGGTCGGCCGCTCCTTCATCGCGGGCCTGCTCAAGCACGCCGCGGAGATCTCCGCTGTGACGAACCAGTGGGTCAACTCGTACAAGCGCATCTGGGGCGGCTCCTCCCGCGCCGCGGGCGCCGGCGGCGAAGCCCCCTCGTACATCTGCTGGGGCCACAACAACCGCTCCGCGCTGATCCGCGTCCCGATGTACAAGCCCGGCAAGACCGGTTCGGCCCGCGTCGAGGTCCGCTCCATCGACTCCGGCGCCAACCCCTATCTGACGTACGCGGTGCTGCTCGCCGCGGGCCTCAAGGGCATCGAGGAGGGGTACGAACTCCCGCCGGGCGCCGACGACGACGTGTGGGCGCTGTCCGACGCCGAGCGCCGCGCGATGGGCATCGAGCCGCTGCCGCAGAACCTGGGCGAGGCGATCTCGCTGATGGAGAAGAGCGAACTGGTCGCCGAGACGCTCGGCGAGCACGTCTTCGACTTCTTCCTGCGCAACAAGAAGCAGGAGTGGGAGGAGTACCGCAGCGAGGTCACGGCCTTCGAGCTGAAGGCCCTGCTTCCGGTGCTGTAATCGCAGGTCAGCGCCATCTGAGCGAATGTAAGGGGCTTCGGGCCGACGGTTTCGTGCCGTCGGCCCGAAGCCGTTTCACCCGCCCTGGGCCGTCTGTGGGCCGTCCGGCTCCGAATCGGCGGCTTCGTACATGCTGTCCACGGCCCTCCGGGTGCGGCCTTCGCTGCTCGGCATGAGGTGCGTGTAGACCCGCAGCGTGAACCCTGGATCGCTGTGCCCGAGGTACTGGCTCAACGCCTTGATGTTTTCGCCCGCGTCCAGCAGCACGGACGCGTAGAAGTGCCGCAGTGCGTGCATCCCGTGCTCGCGTGCCGCCCGGTGCCGCTCGCCCGGCTTCGGCTCCGAAATGACGCCGGCCGACCCTCGGGGGGCCGGCCGCTGTGATGTGAATTACTGTGCGGTCCCGGGCCGCAGGGGCTTGGCGTAGCAGCGGCTGTCCTCGTACTCGCGGTAGTAGCCGAATTTCACGCACGGCTCGTAGCTGCTGGACGTGTAGAGGGCGATCGCCTCCGGCTGCTTCGTGCCCGTCTCCAGGACCATCCGGATGCGGCCGGCCGCGCGGGCGTCGTCCTCCAGGGCCGCCGGCATGCGGCGGGCCAGGTCGCGGCCGCGCATCGCCTCGGCGTGAAGGGAGGATCTCTGGAAATCCCCTCAAAGAGGGGCGGTTGGGTGTGTAATCGTCGCCAGATGGCCCTGTGGGGGCTCTTGGACTTGGAGGAGCGTTGGAAGCGCTGAGGACAGGGGACCCGCGACGGGTAGGGCGGTACCGGATCGTCGCGCGCCTGGGAGCGGGTGGGATGGGCCGGGTGTACCTGGGGCGCTCCGCGAGCGGACGGGCCGTGGCCGTGAAGGTGGTGCGGGCGGAGCTGGCGGAGGACACGGGGTTTCGGCGGCGGTTCGCCAGGGAGGTCGAGGCGGCCCGGCGGGTGACCGGGTTCTTCACTGCGGCGGTGGTGGATGCCGATCTCGAGGGATCCCCGGCCTGGTTGGCCACCGCGTATGTGCCGGGGATGTCGCTGGAGGGGGCGGTGCGCACCCACGGGGCGTGGTCGCAGGGTTCGGTGCTGGCCCTGGGGGCGGGGTTGGCCGAGGCGCTGGAGGCCATCCACGGGGCCGGGCTCGTGCACCGGGACCTGAAGCCGTCGAACGTGCTGCTGTCCGCTGATGGCCCACGGCTGATCGACTTCGGAATTTCAGCCGTAGCCGGGGCGAGTGTCCTGACCGAGACCGGGATGATGGTCGGGACTCCCGGGTTCATGTCGCCCGAGCAGATGACGGGGAAAACGGTTGGTCCGGCCAGTGACGTGTTTTCCTTGGGCGCGGTACTGGCTTTCGCAGCCACCGGAGTCGGCCCCTTCGGGGCCGGCTCTGCGCACGCGGTGAACTTCCGTGCCGTGTACGAGGAGCCTGACCTCGGCGGGTTGCCGCCCGGCCTGGACGTGATCGGCCAGTGCCTGGCCAAGGACCCCGGCCAGCGGCCCACCGTTCCCGACCTTGTGGCAGCATGCGTCCGAGCGCTGGGCGAGAGGGATGGGCACATCACTGCCACCCAGGTCCTTGCCGAGGCCGACTGGCTCCCCGATGCGGTAGCGCGGAGCCTCCTCACCCACGCCCCGTCCCCTCAGCTCCGGCGCCAGGACCAGGGGCATGACGATGGCGAGACCGCCGGCGACGGGGCCGCTGGGCCATCTGCTACCTCCGCCGATGCCCTGCTCTCACCGTCCGCAACCCCGACGGTGCCACCCGAGCCGGGCCACTCCAACCGCAAGAAAGTCCTTGCGGTGACGGCGGCCATGCTGACTGTGGTCCTGGGCGTGGTGGCCCTCACGGTGGTGCAGACCATGCCCCGGCGCGAGAAGCCCTCCGGCCAACACGGGGCCACCGTCCCGGCCAGCCCTACCACCTGGCCCGGCACAAATACGTTGCCGACCAGACCGGCTCAAGAGCCGGTCTCCGACCTTTGGGGCACCCCCGTCAACATCCCTGACACCCCCAAGATGACCACGCCGACCTCCACCTCCTCGCGGCCCCCCACTACGCCCGCAGACCTCACCAGCGGTGGAACCACCAGCAGCGAGCCGACCGAGGGGGAAAACGTTCCTTCGCCCTGGGATCCCTCTCCCACCTCCAGCCCCAGCCCCACCTCCACCCCCAGCCCCAGCCCCACCATCAGCATCGGCTTGATCGGCGGCTTGATCGGTGGCTCGCTCGGCGGCTGAGCAGCGCCATAAAGCGCGGCAGACCACACCTTCGCCAATCGTCATGGATCGCTACCGCGGAGGCCCGTCGGATCTGCACCCGGGCCGAGTCGGGGTCCGAGCGAACTTACAAGGCACGTACTGGCGGCGCGCGTGCCAGATCCGTGCCGGATCGAGCAGTCAGCCACGGTCAATTGGGGGTGTAAGGCGGTGGGGACACGCCCTGACCGGCTTGGCCCTGCTGTACGGCGGCTGACCAGCCAAGACCGTCCTATGGTCGGCGCCAGGCTTACAAAGCAGCAGTCCTCCCCCTACCGGGCCGTCCCTGGGCCGTCGGAGGGCGGCCGATGGTGACCATCGACGACCGTTGACGACCCCTTCAACTGCGCTCCATGCTGCTGCCATGGAGATCGGCCGAGGGTGCTGCCAGCCCCCGCAACTTCCTGCGCAACAAGAAGCAGGAGTGGGAGGAGTACCGCAGCGAGGTCACGGCCTTCGAGCTGAAGGCACTGCTGCCGGTGCTGTAATCGCAGGTCAACGCTGTGAGAGCGGTGTGCACGGCTTCGGGCCGACGGTTTCGTACCGTCGGCCCGAAGCTGTTTCACGTGGCGCCGTCGCCGCACGTGGTCAGTCCAGGTCGGCCTGCCACAGGTCCGGCCCGAAGACCTCGTACTGGATGTCGCGCGGGGCCACCCCGTGCTCGATCAGCCGGCTGCGCACCGCCTTCATGAACGGCAGCGGGCCGCACAGGTAGTACAGGGCGTCACCGGGGATGTCGACGGCGGTGGGGTCCATCAGCCCTTCGAGGACGCCGTCCACGGGCTCCAGGCTCTGCGCGCGCTTTTCGTACCAGAGGTACATCCGGGCGTTCTTCAGTGCCAGCACGTCGTTGACCACCTGCCGGCGCAGCGGGAAGGACGCCTCGTCGAGATCGGCGTGCAGCACGGTGATCGGCAGCCCGGAATCGGCCGCCACCAGGTGGGAGAGCATCCCGGCCATGGGAGAGATGCCGATGCCCGCGCTGGCGAACACCACCGGGCGCCCCGAGTCGTCGAGGACCACGTCGCCGTACGGCAGGGACAGCGTCAGGGTGTCGCCCACTCCCACCGTCTCGTGCAGCAGCGTCGACATCTCGCCGTCGGGGGCGCCGCCCTCGCCGCGTTCCCGCTTGACCGAGAACTGGCGGTGCTCTCCGTCGTCGGCCCGGGTCAAGCTGTACTGGCGGGGCTGGAGCTTGCCGTCGGGCATCCGCATCCGCAGGGTGACGTACTGGCCGGGCAGTGAGGTCTTCACCAGGCGGTCGTCGATCCGTTTGACCACGAAGGTCACCACATCGTCGGTCTCCTGGATCTTCCGCACCACCTGCCAGTCCCGCCACACCGTCTCCGACCGGACCCCGCGGGCGCTGTACAGACCGCGCTCCTGGTTGATCAGGGCGTTGGCCATCAGCCAGTAGACCTCGTCCCAGGCCGCGGCGACCTCCGGGGTGACCGCGTCCCCCAGGACGTCACCGATCGCCCACATCAGGTTGTCGTGGACGACCTGGTACTGGTCCGGACGGATGCCGAGCGAGGCGTGCTTGTGGGCGATCCGGCGCAGCAGCTGCTCCGGCACCCGCTCCGGCGTCTCCAGCAGCGTCGTCGCGAACGCGGCCACCGACCCGGCCAGCGCCTGCTGCTGGTGGCCGTGCACCTGATTGCCCCGGTTGAAGACACCGTCCATGAGCTCGGGATGCTCGTCGAAGAGATGCCTGTAGAAGCGCTGGGCGATCTCACCGATGTGGTCGCCGACGACCGGCAGCGTCGCGGCGACAACGGGACGTGACGTGTCCGAAAGCATCCGACCTCCCTCGGGGTGGGAGCGGAAATCCCCCGTCCGTCCGCTCCTGGTATCCGGTTCGACGCGTCCGACCACGGTACCCAGTCACGCCCCGTACGGCACCGCGGACCGGACAGGCCCGCCACCTCGAAGCGCGCAACAACCTCGCCGTCCGTGCGCGCACCGTTTCCTGAGGCGAGCCGTTTCCCGAAGCGGCCCGGGGCCCGCCCTTCTCGCGGCCCGGGCCCGCGCTCACTCGAAGCTGCGGGCCATCTCGTCGAGGATCTCGCCGATCACCTGGGACGGCTCCCGCGCCAGGTCCTCCTCGATCCACATACGCATCGCGATCCGCAGCGATGAAAGAAACGCCGCCGCGAGGACCAGCGGTCGTACCGCGTTCTCCGCCGGGCTCTGACGGGACGCCACCGCCTCCGCCAAGTCCCGTTCCAGGGTGGCGTGGTTGGCGAGCTGCCGGGCCAGCAGGGAGGGATGCCGCATGGCCAGCCGGGTGCGGATCGCCCATTCGCGCTCCGGCGGCGCGACCCGCTTCCCGAACTCCGCGACGGCCGCCCGCAGCGCCGGCCAGGCGGGCTCGTCCGCGGGGCGCTCGCGCACGGTCCTGACGAGGTCCCTCATCTGCTGCTCCTCCCCGTAGAGGAGGGCGTCCTCCTTGCCCGTGAAGTAGTTGGAGAACGTTCTGCGGGAGATCCCGGCCGCGTCCGCGACGGCCTCCACGGTGACGTGGTCGAAGCCGTGCTCGACGGTCAGCCGCAGCGTCGCTTCGTGCACGGCCTGCCGGGTGGCTTCCTTCTTGCGTTCCCGCAATCCCACAGAGCTCTCCATGGACTCATTATCTCCCTGCCTCACGATTATTGCCCAATGGGTAAAATTGCCCACTGGGCATGTAAGGTGACCCGGTATTTCGTACCCACCCTGTTCGAACCCTCCGGAGGTTGCGCGTGAGCGCACAGACGGCCGCGCCGACCGAAGTCGCGCCGATGGACCATCGTCATGTACTGCGGGCACTGAGCGGACTGCTCATCGTGCTGTTCGTGGCCATGATCAGCAGCACCGTCGTCTCGGTCGCGCTCCCGCAGATCATCGGCTCGCTCAACGGCACCCAGTCGCAGTACACCTGGGTCGTCACCGCGAGCCTGCTGGCGTCGACGGCGTCCACCCCGATCTGGGGCAAGCTCGCCGACATGTTCAGCAAGAAGCTGCTGCTGCAGATATCCATCGGCATCTTCGTCATCTCGTCGATCGCCTGCGGATTCGCCCAGAGCACCGGCCAGCTGATCACCTTCCGGGCCGTCCAGGGGCTCGGCATGGGCGCACTCCAGGTGCTCGTCCAGGTCATCATCGCCGCGATGATCAGCCCCAAGGAGCGCGGGCGCTACAACGGATACCTCGGCGGCGTCATGGCCGTCGCCACCGTCGGCGGGCCGCTCCTCGGCGGCTTCATCACCGACACCTCGTGGCTCGGCTGGCGCTGGTGCTTCTTCATCGCCGTACCGTTCACGCTGCTCGCGTTCGTGATGCTCACCCGCACCCTGCACCTCGCCGAGGTCCGCCGCACGGACGTGAAGGTCGACTACCTGGGTGCCGCACTGATCGCCGCCGGCGTCAGCCTGCTGCTCCTGTGGGTCACGTTCGTCGGGAACGACTTCGACTGGCTCTCCTGGCAGACCCTCGTCATGGTCGCCGCCAGTGCCCTGATCCTCCTCGCCGCCGTCCTGGTCGAATCCCGGGTCCAGGAGCCGGTCGTTCCGCTCCACGTCGTACGTCGCCGGGACCCCGCCCTCGCCATCGTCGCGAGCCTCGCGGTGGGCATGGCGATGTTCGGCGGTGCGGTCTTCCTCGGTCAGTACTTCCAGATCGGCCGCGGCTACTCGCCGACCGAAGCGGGCCTGCTCACCATTCCGTTGATGCTCGGCGTCCTGGTCTCCTCGACCGTCGCCGGACGGCTGGTCTCGAAGACCGGAAAGGTGAAGCCGTACATCATCACCGGCGTCGTCGTCCTCACCCTCGGCTTCCTCGGGCTGTCCACGATCGACCACGAGACGTCGCTGGTCCTCGTCTCCGTCGGGATGCTCGCGGTCGGCGCGGGCGTCGGCATGTCGATGCAGAACCTCGTCCTGGTCCTCCAGAACACGGTCCCGCTCAGCGAACTCGGCGCCGCCAGCGGTGCGATCACGTTCTTCCGCTCGCTCGGCGGCACGATCGGTGTCTCGGTGCTCGGCGCGGTGCTCGCCAACCGGGTCGCCACGAAGATCACCCACGGCCTGGCCGAACTCGGCGTCGACCCGGCGGCCTCGGCCTCCGGCGGCTCCACCCTGAACGTGGCGGCGATGCCGCCGCAGATCCAGGAAGTGGTGCGGGCCGCGTACGGTGACGCAACGGGCAGCATCTTCCTGATCTCGGCGGGGATCGCGGTGGTCGGTGTGATCGCGGCGCTGTTCCTGACGCCGACGAAGCTGCGCGACAGCGTGGACCTGTAGCCGGTCCCCCGTACGCGAGTGCGCCCCCTGCCGGTCGGGCACGGGGCGCACTCGCGTACGGACCCCTGCCGCAGGAGCGGGCGGGGCCGGTCCGGGAGCCTGGACGCGACGTGTCCCACGGGGGACAATCGGCGGACAGCACACGGTCCGGACACGGGGGTTTCATGGCAAGCGTGTTGGCGCTGCTCGGCGGGCTGCTGGCGCTGATCGTCGTGCTCGTCGTCAAACTGCAGCTGAAGTCGCGGCGCAGGACCGAGAACTTCGAGGGCCAGCAGATCGAGCGGCAGCATCGCGAGGCGATCCGGCACACCCGCGCCAACAACACCTCGGTGGCCGTCCACAACCGGCTCTTCGACGGCGGTGGAGGACGCCGTCGCTGACTCGCCGGCATCGCCACCGGCCGTCCCGGGCAGTGGCCGACACGCCGGCTCGATTCGGGTAGTGTTGCGGATCCCAGCACGGGGACATACCGAGGAGGTGAGACCCATTACCGCTGTATCAGGCTGGGTGCTCACCTCTCGCGACTGCGTGACCGGACCGGTCTAGGTCCTGGGCGGACTGCGGAGCACCCATCGGCATCCCGAAAGGCTCCGCTCCATGTCGCTCTCCTCAACACCGCTCCCTTACTCCGTCATCGTCACGAGACTTCGCGCCGCCGGTTGTGTATTCGCCGAGGACGAGGCGGAGTTGATCCTCTCCACGGCCGCGAACGCGGCCGAACTCGCGGCCATGGTCGACCGGCGGGCAGCCGGACTTCCCCTCGAACACGTCCTTGGCTGGGCCGAGTTCCGCGGCCTGCGGATCGCCGTGGACCCCGGCGTCTTCGTCCCTCGGCGCCGTACCGAATTCCTCGTCGACCAGGCCATCGGTCTTGTCCGTCCCGCGGACGGGCCCGCCGTCGTCGTCGATCTGTGCTGCGGTTCGGGCGCGCTGGGCGCCGCGCTCGCCGCGGCCCTGGACCGGGTCGAGCTGCACTCCAGCGATGTCGAACCCGCCGCGGTGCGGTGCGCGCGCCGCAATGTCGCCGGTACGGGGGAGGTGTACGAGGGCGACCTCTTCGAACCGCTGCCCGCCTCGCTGCGCGGCCGCGTCGGGATTCTGCTCGCCAATGTGCCGTACGTACCCAGCGAGGACGTCGAACTCCTGCCCGCGGAGGCCCGGGTCCATGAACCGAGAGTGGCGCTCGACGGTGGGGGCGACGGGCTCGATGTGCTGCGCAGGGTGACCGCCGAAGCGCCGCAGTGGCTGGCGCCGGGCGGCCATCTGCTGGTCGAGACGAGCGAACGGCAGGCGGCGCGCGCCGAGGAGACCGTCGCACGGAGCGGGCTGACTGCGCGGGTGGTCACTTCCGACGAGCTGTACGCGACCGTCGTCATCGGTACCAGACCCGGCACCGGGGACGGCAGGTAGCCCGCCCCGGGGCGGCTGAGCGGCTCCCGCTCAGCCGCCGTGCGCGCCGGCGACGGCAGGCTTCACCGGGCCCGGCAGTGGTACGGGACCGGAACGCGGCACGGGACGCCTGTCAGCCGAAGAGCCAGCGCGTCTGGCTGTACGGCTCGCCCTTGCCGAAGCCGAATGCCTTGCGCGGGGTCACCCCGAACACGTCGGCACGGCCGCCCGCACCGTTCGCGAACGCGCCCGCGTGGACCTCGAAGTGCCAGTCCGCGCCGTACTTGTCCTCCCAGAGCTTCGCCAGCCGGGTCAGCCGGGTCTCGTCCGTCACCGGGACCGCCCGGCCCTCGACCACCACGTCGAAGCCCCGGGACAGCGTGTTGGTGCCGGTCGTCAGCACGACCTCCGGGTTCTCCGCCAGGTTCCGGGCCTTGCGCTCCGTCGGCCCCGTGCAGAAGTGCAGCGCGCCGTCCGTCCACAGCCCGATCAGCGGAGTGACATGCGGGCGACCGTCCGGGCGGACCGTGGACAGCCAGAACACCCCCGCCCGCGTCAGCACCCCCACGGCTTCCGACCACGGGCGGGCAGTGGCTCTCCTGTCGCTGTACTCCTGTTGCAGCTCGGCGACGGGTTCGGGTCCGGACATGGCGCCCTCCTGATACAGGTCCTGCAAGCGATCGTGCCTGCGAAGTACGGACCGCGCACCCGCTACGAATTCATCGGCGCCGGGCTAGGCTCGGAATGCTGGGACGGGAACGGGCGGCGAGCAGGAGAGCACGGAATGACGACGGTGCCGGGGCGTAGAAGCAGTACGTTCACCCGACTGCTGCGGCACGGTTTCACCGACGCCGCCGCCGCCGAGCGGCTGCTCGACCTGCCCGCCCTGGCGTCCGTGCGCTCCGATCCGGTGCTGCTCGACGCGCTCGGGGCGACCGCCGACCCCGATCTGGCGCTGCGCGGACTCGTCCGGCTGGTGGAGGCGGAGGACGCCGCCGAGCGGCAGATGCTGCTGGACACGCTCGTCTCCGCCAAGCCGCTGCGGGACCGGCTGCTCGGGGTGCTCGGGGCGTCCGAGGCGCTCGGCGACCATCTGGCCCGGCACCCCCGCCACTGGCAGGCGCTCGTCATGTACGAGGCGGCGGACCTGCATCCCGGGGTCGCCGAATTCGAGCACGAGCTCGGGGGCGCCCACGACCCGGACACGCTGCGCATCGCCTACCGCCGATGCCTGCTGGCCATAGCGGCCCGGGACGTGTGCGGTACGACGGACGTCGCCGAGACCGCCGCCGAACTCGCCGACCTGGCGACCGCGACCCTGCGGGCCGCGCTCGCCATCGCCCGGACGGCCGCACCCGCCGACGCCGCCCTGTGCCGGCTGGCGGTCATCGCGATGGGCAAGTGCGGCGGGCACGAACTGAACTACGTCTCCGACGTCGACGTCATCTTCGTGGCGGAACCGGTCGACAGCTCGGAGGAGAGCAAGGCCATCCAGGCCGCCACCCGGCTGGCCGCGCACATGATGCGGATCTGCTCCGAGACGACCGTCGAGGGCACCATCTGGCCGGTCGACGCCAACCTCCGTCCCGAGGGCCGCAACGGACCGCTGGTACGGACGCTCTCCTCACATCTCGCGTACTACCAGCGCTGGGCCAAGACCTGGGAGTTCCAGGCGCTGCTCAAGGCCCGGCCGGTGGCCGGAGACCCCGAACTGGGTGCGGAGTACGTCGAAGCCGTCTCGCCGATGGTCTGGCAGGCAGCGGACCGGGAGAACTTCGTCGGCGACGTACAGAAGATGCGCCGCCGCGTCGTCGACAACATCCCCGCGGACCGTGTCGACCGCGAGATCAAGCTCGGGCCCGGCGGGCTGCGGGACGTCGAGTTCGCCGTACAGCTGCTGCAGCTCGTACACGGCCGCAGCGACGCGTCCCTGCACAGCGGCTCGACCCTGGACGCCCTGCGGGCGCTCGCCGAGGGCGGCTACGTCGGCCGGGTGGACGCCGCGCAGTTCGACGACGCGTACCGCTTCCTGCGTGCCATGGAGCACCGCATCCAGCTCTACCGGCTGCGCCGCACCCACCTCGTGCCCGAGGACGAATCGGATCTGCGGCGGCTCGGGCGCTCCCTCGGGATGCGTACGGACCCCATCGCCGAGATCAACCAGGCGTGGAAGCGGCATGCGTCCGTGGTGCGGCGGCTGCACGAGAAACTGTTCTACCGGCCGCTGCTGGACGCCGTCGCCCAGCTCGCACCGGGCGAGATCCGGCTCAGCGCGAAGGCTGCCGAGGTCCGGCTCGAAGCGCTCGGATACGCCGATCCGACTGCCGCGCTCCGGCACCTGGAGGCGCTGTCCTCCGGGGTGTCCCGCAAGGCGGCGATCCAGCGGACCCTGCTGCCGGTGCTGCTCGGCTGGTTCGCGGACTCCGCCGACCCGGATGCCGGGCTCCTCGGCTTCCGCAAGGTGTCCGACGCGCTCGGCAAGACCCCCTGGTATCTGCGGCTGCTGCGCGACGAGGGCGCGGCGGCGGAGAACCTCGCCCGCGTCCTGTCGGCCGGCCGGCTCGCCCCCGACCTGCTGCTGCGGGCGCCCGAGGCGGTGGCGATCCTCGGCGACCCGCAGGGGCTGAAGCCGCGCAGCCGCAATCACCTGGAGCAGGAGGTGCTGGCCGCGGTGGGGCGGGCCGAGGACGCCGAGTCCGCGGTCGCGGTGGTCCGCGGTGTGCGGCGGCGCGAACTGTTCCGTACGACGGCGGCGGACCTCATCGGCTCGTACGGCACGGAGGAGAACCCCGCGGAACCCGACCACGGCGCACTCGTCGACCGGGTCGGCAACGCGGTCACGGACCTGAACGCGGTCACCATCGCGGGCGCGCTGCGCGCCGTCGTACGCGAACAGTGGGGCGACACCCTTCCCACCAGGTTCGCCGTCATCGGCATGGGCCGCTTCGGCGGTCATGAACTCGGTTACGGATCCGATGCCGACGTCCTGTTCGTGCACACACCGCGCGAGGGCGTCGACGAGCAGGAGGCGGCCCGGGCCGCCAGCACCGTCGTCGCCGAAATGCGCAGACTGCTGCAGCTGCCCACCGCCGACCCGCCGCTGATCATCGACGCGGATCTGCGGCCGGAGGGCAAGAGCGGACCACTGGTGCGCACATTGAAGTCGTACGACGCGTACTACCGGCGCTGGTCACTGGTCTGGGAGAGCCAGGCCCTGCTGCGCGCCGAACCCATGGCGGGTGACGCGGACCTCGGCCGCGCCTTCATCGAACTGATCGATCCCCTGCGCTACCCGATGGAGGGGCTGGGGGAGGACGCGGTCCGCGAGATCCGTCGCCTCAAGGCCCGGATGGAGTCCGAACGGATGCCGCGCGGCGCCGACCCGACGCTCCACACGAAGCTGGGCAGGGGTGGGCTGAGTGACGTCGAGTGGACGGTCCAGCTGTTGCAGATGCAGCACGGCTGGGTGGAACCGGGGCTGCGCACCACCCGCACGCGCGAGGCGCTGGCCGCGGCGTGCGCGGCGGAACTGATCTCCGGCGAGGACGCACAGACGCTGGACGAGGCATGGGTACTGGCGACCCGGGTCCGCAACGCGGTGATGCTGGTGCGCGGACGCCCGGCGGACACGTTCCCTTCGGGGCCGCGGGAGCTGACGGCGGTGGGGCGGTACCTGGGGTACGAGCCGGGGCACGTGGGGGACATGCTGGACGACTACCGGCGGATCACCCGGCGGGCGCGCGCGGTGGTGGAGGAGCGGTTCTACGGGGCGTGAGGGGACGGGGCGGAAGACGTCCTCCACTTGCCGGACGGGCTCGTACGGCCGGCCCGGCCGGCACATTCGAGCCCGTCCTGCGAGGGAGACCGGAGGCGTTCACCGGCGCACCGGTGCCTCCGTGGCCGGGTGGCCCGCCCGGATCGGCGTCCCCGCGCTCAGCCCTGCCGGGCGTGCCCGCCCCCGCGGCGTCTGCACCCGCTTCGTGAGGTGGTGCGGCAGCGCCCCGTACCAGGCGTACGACACCGCGAAACCGAACGTCAGGCAAGCCATCCCGCCCACCGCGTCGAGCCAGAAATGGTTGGCCGTCGACACGATCACGACCAGGGTGACCGCCGGGTACAACAGGCCCAGGATCCGCGCCCAGGGCGCGGACGCCAGCGCGAAGACGGTCAGCCCGCACCACAGCGACCAGCCGATGTGCATCGACGGCATCGCCGCGTACTGGTTCGACATGTTCTTGAAGTTGCCCGAGGCCATCGAACCCCAGGTGTGGTGCACCAGCACGGTGTCGATGAAGTGTCCGCCGTTCATCAGACGCGGCGGCGCGAGGGGAAACAGGTAGTAACCGAGCAGTGCGACACCCGTCGTTGCGAACAGCACCAGACGGGCTGCCGCGTAACGGCCGGGATGGAAGCGGAACAGCCACACCAGCACACCGATGGTGACGATGAAGTGCAGTGTCGCGTAGTAGTAGTTCATCGAGACGATCAGCCATGTCACGGAATTCATCGCGTGGTTGACCGTCTGTTCGACGGCGATGCCCAGGAACTTCTCCACCGACCAGAGCCGGTCGGCATTCGCCAGGGCCGCGGCCTTCTGCTCGGGGACGGCGTTGCGCACCAGCGAGTACAGCCAGTAACTGACCGCGATCAGCGTGACTTCGAACCAGATGCGCGGCCTACCGGGAGACCGCAGCGAGCGCAGTCTCGCGAGCCTGTCGTTCCGCCTCGCCTCGAGGGCCGCCTCGTCCACGATGGGTGACGCGGGGGCCGCCGTGCGGCCTTCCTGTGACTTCACGCTCGATTCACCCATAGGCATCGATTCTGTCAGATACGTCTCTCTGCCCGATCATCCTCCGGTCGGGTTCCGGCTGCACATGATGCACCCTACGGGCGGGCGTGCGCCCCTGGGGCCGGTCCGGAAGCGGAAGCCGGATCCGGGCCGGGACCCGCGGCAGTTGAACCCCGTACGACCAGTTCCGGCATGAAGACGAACTCGCTGTGCGGAGCCGGCGTGCCACCGATCTCCTCGAGCAGGGTGCGGACCGCGGCCTGACCCATCGCCGTGACCGGCTGCCGGATCGTCGTCAGCGGCGGATCGGTGAACGCTATGAGCGGCGAATCGTCGTAGCCGACGACCGACAGGTCGCGCGGCACCTCCATCGACAGCCTGCGCGCGGCCCGGATCGCTCCGAGCGCCATCATGTCGCTCGCGCACACCACCGCCGTGCACCCGCGCTCTATCAGCGCGGAGGCGGCCGCCTGGCCACCCTCCAGCGTGAACAGCGAGTGCTGGATCAGCACCTCCACCTCGTCCGAGGTGAGGTTCAACTGCTCCTGCACGGTGGCGCGGAAGCCCTCGATCTTCCGGAGTACGGGAACGAAACGCTTGGGCCCGACCGCAAGACCGATCCGCTGATGGCCGAGCGACACCAGATGCGTCACCGCGAGCCGCATCGCCGCCCGGTCGTCGGGCGAGATGAAGGGTGCCTGGACTTTCGGCGAGAATCCGTTGACCAGGACGAAAGGGACGCCCTGGGCGCGCAGTTGCTCGTACCGCTGCATATCGGCCGAGGTGTCGGCGTGCAGGCCCGAGACGAAGATGATGCCGGAGACGCCCCGGTCGACGAGCATCTCGGTGAGCTCGTCCTCGGTGGAACCGCCGGGCGTCTGCGTGGCCAGCACCGGGGTGTAGCCCTGCCGGGTCAGCGCCTGGCCGATCACCTGGGCGAGCGCCGGGAAGATGGGGTTCTCCAGCTCGGGCGTGATCAGCCCGACCAGCCCCGCGCTGCGCCTGCGCAGCCGTACCGGCCGTTCGTAGCCGAGGACGTCGAGCGCGGCGAGTACGGATTCGCGGGTGGCTGCAGCAACACCGGGTTTGCCGTTCAGTACACGGCTGACCGTAGCTTCGCTGACCCCCGCCTGAGTTGCGATATCGGCAAGCCGTGCGGTCATGGAAGTGGACTGTACCGGGCGTATGTCGGATTGCCCACCATGCGCAGGAATCGGGCGACCGGACCCGTACGGCCAGGTGCGGCAACCGCGTGCGCCGGTGAGCGGCCGCGCCCCGGAGCGCTGTCGTGGACAGGGCTGCCGCAACATCTTGCAAGGACTTGCGAAGGCATCACGCTGCCCGCAGTCGGATCGTCGCACTGCGGAATCGGCCACCCGTGCCTTCTTCTGCCAGGGCTGGGACGTTCTCGTCAAGAGGCTTGACGGCAACCTTGAGGACACGCGAATGTAACGATCGTCGAAGCTTGCAGAAATCTTCCGCAAGACCTTTCGGCGTTCTTTCATCCTTGTTACGTTCACGTCGACCCGGCGCCGCGACGGAGCGGTACGGCAGTTGAAGGAGTTCACAGATGCGACGTGGCATAACGGCCACCGCCCTGGTCGCGGCCCTGGCGCTCGCGGCGACCGCCTGCGGCAGCGACGACAAGTCCGACGGCACCAGCAAGAGCTCGGGCGAGCTCTCCGGGACTGTGACGTGGTGGGACACCTCCACCGTCGGCAGCGAGGACAAGGTCTTCAAGAAGATCGCCGAGGACTTCGAGAAGAAGCACCCGAAGGTGGACGTCAAGTACGTCAACGTGCCCTTCGGTGAGGCGCAGAACAAGTTCAAGAACGCTGCCCAGTCCGGCTCCGGCGCCCCCGACGTGATCCGCTCCGAGGTTGCCTGGACCCCTGAGTTCGCGGACCTCGGCTACCTCGCCCCGCTGGACGGCACCCCCGCCCTGCAGAAGGCGGACGACTTCCTGAAGCAGGCCGCGGCGTCCACCGAGTACAACGGCAAGACGTACGCGGTGCCGCAGGTCATCGACTCCATGGGCATCTTCTACAACAAGAAGATCTTCAAGGAGGCCGGCGTCGAGGTTCCCACCACCGTGGACGAGCTGAAGACCGTCTCCAAGAAGATCAAGGACAAGACCGGCAAGACCGGCATGTACCTGCGCGGCGACGACGCGTACTGGTTCCTGTCCTTCCTGTACGGCGAGGGCGGCGACCTCGTCGACGCGTCCACCAAGTCCGTCACCGTCGACAACGCCGCCGGCGTCAAGGCGATGAAGGTCGTCAAGGACCTCGTCGACTCCGGTGCGGCCAAGACCGACGCGACGGACGGCTGGGAGAACATGCAGTCGTCCTTCAAGGACGGCAAGGTCGCCATGATGATCAACGGCCCGTGGGCCGTCGCCGACACCTACGCCGGCAAGGAGTTCAAGGACAAGGCCAACCTGGGCGTCGCCCCGGTCCCGGCCGGTTCCGTCGCGCAGGGTGCCCCGCAGGGCGGTCACAACCTGGCCGTCTACGCGGGCTCCAAGAACCTCGACGCCTCCTACGCCTTCGTCGACTACATGACGTCCGCGGACACCCAGGCCCAGGTCACCAAGGAGCTGAACCTCCTGCCGACCCGTACCTCCGCCTACGCGAAGGAAGAGGTCGTCGACAACGAGATCGTCGGCTTCTTCAAGCCGGTCGTCGAGACCGCTGTCGAGCGCCCCTGGATCCCGGAGACCGGCAGCCTCTTCGCCCCGCTCGTCACCGAGTACACCAAGGTCCTGACCGGCCAGACCACGCCGGAGAAGGGCGCCAAGGCCACCGGTGACTCCTACCGCAAGCTCCTCAAGGGCTGGAAGTAACTCAGGAAGGCAGGCCGACTGATGGCTGTCCACACCAGCCAGTCGGTGGCGAAGGCCGCGGACGACGACGTCGTCCGCGGCCGGAGCCGCGGTACTGGTAACCCTCCACCACCGAGCAGGCTCCGTCGGGCGCTGTCGACCCACTGGTACGCCTGGACCATGGTCGCCCCGGTCGTCGTCGTGATCGGCGTGATCATCGGCTACCCGCTCGTCCGCGGCGTCTACCTGTCGCTGACCGACGCCAACGAGCGCAACGTCGCACGGTCCATCGGTGTCAACCACATGCCCGCGACGTACAAGTTCGTCGGCCTGGACAACTACGCCGACGCACTCACGGGCAACCAGTTCCTCGGCACGCTCGGGTGGACCCTGGTGTGGACGGTCTCCTGCGTGAGCATCACGTTCGTCCTCGGCATGGCTCTCGCCAATGTCCTCAACCGCCGGATCGCCGGCCGCTCCGCGTACCGGATGGCGCTGATCCTGCCCTGGGCCATTCCCGGATTCGTCTCCGTGTTCGCCTGGCGCTTCCTCTACAACGAGGACCGCGGGCTGCTCAACAAGATCCTCTCCGGTGCCGGTATCGACGGCGTCCCGTGGCTGAACGACCCGACCTGGGCGAAGTTCGCCGTCATCGCCGTCAACGTCTGGCTCGGCGTGCCGTTCATGATGGTCGCCCTGCTCGGCGGTCTGCAGTCCATCCCCAGCGAGCAGTACGAGGCCGCCGAGATGGACGGCGCCACCGCCTGGCAGCGGTTCCGCCACATCACGCTGCCGGGTCTGCGGCCGGTCTCCACCACGGTGATCCTGCTGTCGACCATCTGGACCTTCAACATGTTCCCGGTGATCTTCCTGCTGACCCGCGGAGGACCCGGCGAGGCCACCCAGATCCTGGTCACCCAGGCGTACAAGTTCTCCTTCGAGATCAGCCCCCGCGACTTCGCGCAGTCCTCCACATGGGGCGTGCTGATCCTCGTCCTCCTGATGCTCTTCGCCGCGGTCTACCGGCGAGTCCTCCGCACGCAGGGAGATAACTGGTGACCACCGCCCCCGCACCCACCGCGCACCACTCGGCGCGCAAGGTCAAGGTCCGGCTCCGCGGCGAGCGCTCGCCGCTCGCCTCCGTCGGACTGCACCTCACGCTGATCGTGGCGTCCGTGATCGCCGTGTTCCCGGTGCTGTGGGTCCTGCTGACCTCGCTGAAGCCCGCCGCGTACGCGACGACGACGGACTTCTTCAAGGACACGACCTTCGAGAACTACACGGGCCTGATCAAGGACACCGAGTTCCTGACCTGGTTCGGCAACTCCCTGGTCATCGCCGGGCTCACCACCGTCCTCGGCGTCTTCGTCTCCGCCACCACCGGCTACGCCGTCAGCCGCTTCCGGTTCCCGGGCAAGCGCGGGCTGATGTGGACGCTGCTGGTCACCCAGATGTTCCCGGTCGCCGTCCTCATCGTGCCGATCTACAACATCATGTCGGGCCTGGGACTGCTCAACCAGCCCGCCGGTCTCGTCATCACGTACCTCACCATCGCGGTGCCGTTCTGCGCCTGGATGATGAAGGGCTTCTTCGACACCATCCCGCGCGAGATCGACGAGTCGGGGCAGGTCGACGGCCTCACCCCGTTCGGCACGTTCTGGCGGCTGATCCTGCCGCTCGCCAAGCCCGGCCTCGCCGTCACCGCGTTCTACTCCTTCATCACCGCCTGGGGCGAGGTGGCGTACGCCTCCGCCTTCATGGTCGGCGACGAGAACCTCACGCTCGCCGGCGGACTGCAGAAGTTCGTCAACCAGTACGGAGCCCAGTGGGGGCCGATGACCGCCGCGTCCGTGCTCATCGCGATACCCGCGGCCCTGGTCTTCCTCTTCGCCCAGCGCCACCTGGTGACCGGCATGTCCGCCGGAGCCGTCAAGGGCTGACGTACGCAGCAGCACGACCGTACGACCGCACGCACCAAGTCACGGCGGCGCCGGATCCCCGACCCGGTCCCGGCGCCGCCCCCACCCAGACACCCCAGGGACGACATGACCCAGCACCTCGCTGCCCCCTCCACCGGCACGTCCGACGACGCTCCGGGCCACCGCACCGGCTGGTGGCAGGACGCGGTGATCTACCAGGTCTATCCGCGGAGCTTCGCCGACGGCAACGGCGACGGCATGGGCGATCTCGCAGGCGTACGCGGCAGACTCCCGTACCTCAAGGATCTCGGCGTCGATGCGGTCTGGCTCAGCCCGTTCTACGCGTCGCCGCAGGCGGATGCGGGGTACGACGTCTCCGACTACCGCGCCATCGATCCGATGTTCGGCACGCTGCTGGATGCCGACGGGCTGATCCGGGACGCCCACGACCTGGGCCTGCGGATCATCGTCGACCTGGTGCCCAACCACTCCTCCGACCAGCACGAGTGGTTCAAGCGCGCCCTCGCCGAGGGCCCCGGCTCCGCGCTGCGCGAGCGCTACCACTTCCGCCCCGGCAAGGGCGCGGACGGCGATCTGCCGCCCAACGACTGGGAGTCCATCTTCGGCGGACCCGCCTGGACCCGGACCACCGACCCGGACGGCACCCCCGGCGACTGGTACCTCCACCTGTTCGCCCCGGAGCAGCCCGACTTCAACTGGGAACACCCGGCCGTCGCCGACGAGTTCCGCTCCATCCTGCGGTTCTGGCTCGACATGGGCGTCGACGGCTTCCGCGTCGACGTCGCCCACGGCCTCGTCAAGGCCGAGGGGCTGCCCGACCTCGGCACCCACGACCAGCTCAAGCTGCTCGGAAACGATGTCATGCCGTTCTTCGACCAGGACGGGGTGCACGAGATCTACCGCTCCTGGCGCACCATCCTCGACGAGTACCCCGGCGACCGTATCGCCGTCGCCGAGGCATGGACCCCGACCGTCGAGCGCACCGCCAACTACGTGCGCCACGACGAGATGCACCAGGCGTTCAACTTCCAGTACCTCTCCACCGCCTGGGACGCCGCCGAGCTGCGCAAGGTCATCGACGGCTCGCTCGACGCGATGCGCCCGGTCGGCGCCCCCACCACCTGGGTGCTCTCCAACCACGACGTCACGCGGCACGCCACCCGGTTCGCCAACCCGCCCGGCCTCGGCACCCAGATCCGCACCGCCGGGGACCGCGAGACGGGCCTGCGCCGGGCCCGCGCCGCCAGCCTCCTGATGCTGGCGCTGCCCGGATCCGCGTACGTCTACCAGGGTGAGGAACTCGGCCTGCCCGACGTCACCGACCTGCCCGACGAGGCCCGCCAGGACCCGTCGTTCTTCCGCGCCGACGGCCAGGACGGCTTCCGCGACGGCTGCCGGGTGCCGATCCCGTGGACCCGCGACGGCAGCTCGTACGGCTTCGGCACCGGCGGCAGCTGGCTGCCCCAGCCCGACAGCTGGGCCGAGCTGAGCGTCGAGGCGCAGACCGGCGCGGCGGGCTCCACCCTGGAGATGTACCGGGCCGCGCTCGCCGCCCGCCGGGTGCACCGGGGGCTCGGCGCCGGGACCGCCGTGGAGTGGCTGGACGCCCCCGAAGGGTTGCTGGCCTTCGCCCGCCCCGGCTTCGTCTGCACCGTCAACACAACCGGCCGGCCGGTCCGCATCCCGGTCCGCGGCCAGGTGCTGCTCTCCAGCAGCCCCGTCGTCACCGACGGCGCGGAGATGGAGCTGCCCGCGGACACCACGGTGTGGTGGACGGTGTGACCGTCCCCCTGCCCAGGGCGGGCGGTGCGCCGAGGCTCTCGGACATCGCCGGTCAGGCCTCGGTCAGCGAGGCGACCGTCAGCCGGGTGCTCAACGGCAAACCGGGCGTCGCGGACACCACGCGTCAGCGGGTGCTCGCGGCGCTCGACATCCTCGGCTACGAGCGTCCCGTGCGGCTGCGGCAGCGCAGCGCCGGGCTGATCGGGCTGGTGACCCCCGAGCTCACCAACCCGATCTTCCCGGCGTTCGCGCAGTCCGTCGAACAGGTCCTGGCCGGGCACGGCTACACCCCGGTGCTCTGCACCCAGCTGCCCGGCGGCGCCACCGAGGACGAGCTCGTCGAGCAGCTCGTCGAACGCGGTGTCGGCGGCATCGTCTTCCTCTCAGGGCTGCACGCCGACCTGTCGGCCGACCCCGCCCGGTACGCCGCGCTCACCGACCGCGGCGTCCCGTTCGTCCTGATCAACGGTTACAACGAACGGATCAGCGCGCCCTTCGTCTCGCCCGACGACACCGCCGCCGTCCGGATGGCCGTCGGTCATCTCGCCGAACTCGGCCACCGCAGGGTCGGCCTGGCCATCGGACCGCAGCGCTATGTGCCGTCCCGCCGCAAACGGGACGGTTTCCTCGACGCCGCGGTGAACCTGCTGGGACTGGACCGCGCCGAGGCCGAACTCCTCGTCTGCTCGACGCTGTTCAGCGTCGAGGGTGGCCAGGTCGCGGCCGGGGCGCTGCTCGACCAGGGGTGCACGGGCATCGTCTGCGGCAGCGACCTGATGGCGCTGGGCGTGGTGCGCGCCGCCCGGGACCGTGGGCTCGCCGTGCCGCGCGACGTGTCCGTGGTCGGCTTCGACGATTCCCAGCTGATCGCGTTCACCGATCCGCCTCTGACGACGGTGCGGCAGCCCGTGCAGGCGATGGCGGCGGCCGCGGTCGGGGCGCTGCTGGAGGAGATCGGCGGAAGCCCCGTGCAGCGCACGGAGTACGTGTTCCAGCCGGAGCTGGTGGTGCGGGGGTCCACCGCGGCGGTCCGCACCGCCTGACGGCGCGTGCGGCATGCGCAGAGGTCCTGGATCCGGAGGGGGATCCAGGACCTCTGCGTCTCTGGGTGCGAGGACAGGTCGACGTACAGGAGAGGCACCGGGAGTCGGCCCTGAATGGGCCGGCGGGGAGTGAGCGACTCCGGGTGCCTCTCTTGTCCGTGACCGGCCCGGCCGGCCGGGCGCGTGGGGCCCGGGCTACCGGGACCCCCGACCGACCGGACCGGGGTCGGGAGAAACGTAACAGCGCTGCAATGTTTTGCGTAAGGCCTTGCAAGAAGAAAACGGCAGCATTTCGCCGATGTAAGCGGGTGGTGTCCAAAGGGTTGACCGGAACCTGACGGGCTCGTACGGTCTCCCCGCGGCAAGGTTTGCATTCTTGCAGCAAGAACCTTCAGGAGCCTTGAGGGCAGGGCGCGTTGCCACGTGAGGCTGCACCGTCACCCGCATTTCCCCCACAGCAGGAGGAAAGACATGGCACGCAGACACCTGTCTGCAGCGCTCGCCCTGATAGCAGGCGCCGCCGCTCTCGTGGCCCCCACCACGACCGCCCAGGCGTCCACGCCGGGCGACAAGGACGTCACCGCAGTCCTTTTCGAGTGGAAGTTCGACTCCGTCGCGAAGGCGTGCACGGACTCCCTCGGTCCCGCCGGCTATGGCTACGTGCAGGTCTCGCCGCCCCAGGAGCACATCCAGGGCAGCCAGTGGTGGACCTCGTACCAGCCCGTCAGCTACAAGATCGCAGGACGGCTCGGCGACCGCACCGCCTTCGCCCACATGGTCAGCACCTGCCACAGCGCGGGCGTCAAAGTCGTCGCCGACTCCGTCATCAACCACATGGCGGCAGGATCCGGCACCGGCACCGGCGGTTCCTCGTACACGAAGTACAACTACCCCGGCCTGTACTCCTCGTACGACATGGACGACTGCACCGCGCAGATCAGCAACTACCAGGACCGTGCCAACGTCCAGAACTGCGAACTCGTCGGGCTCGCCGACCTCGACACCGGTGAGGACTACGTCCGCGGCAAGATCGCCGGATACCTCAACGACCTGCTCTCCCTCGGAGTCGACGGCTTCCGCATCGACGCCGCCAAGCACATCCCCGCGAACGACCTCGCCAACATCAAGTCGCGGCTGACCGACTCCGGCGCCTACTGGAAGCAGGAGGCGATCTACGGGGCGGGCGAAGCGGTCTCGCCCGACGAGTACGCCGGCACCGGCGACGTCCAGGAGTTCCGCTACGCCCGCAGCCTCAAGCAGGTCTTCAACAACGAGAACCTCGCCTACCTGAAGAACTTCGGTGAGGGCTGGGGCTTCATGGCGTCCTCGAAGACCGCGGTCTTCGTCGACAACCACGACACCGAGCGCGGCGGCGACACGCTGAACTACAAGGACGGTGCCAACTACACCCTCGCCAACGTCTTCATGCTGGCCTGGCCGTACGGTTCGCCCGACATCCACTCCGGCTACGAGTGGTCCGACAAGGACGCGGGGCCGCCCAACGGCGGCACGGTCAACGCCTGCTACAGCGACGGCTGGAAGTGCCAGCACGCCTGGCCGCAGATCTCTTCCATGGTGGGCTTCCGCAACACCGCGCGCGGTGAGGCCGTCACCAACTGGTGGGACAACGGCGGCGACCAGATCGCGTTCGGTCGCGGCGCCAAGGCGTACGTCGCCATCAACCACGAGAGCTCGTCGCTGACCCGTACCTTCCAGACGTCGCTGCCCGCCGGTGACTACTGCGACATCCAGTCCGGCAACGGTGTCACCGTCAACGGCTTTGGTCAGTTCACCGCGACACTCGGCGCCAACACGGCCCTCGCGCTCCAGGTGAACGCCCGTACCTGCACGGGCGGCGGTACGACGGACCCGGGCACCAGCACCTCCGGAGCCTCCTTCGGCGTCAACGCCACCACCCAGCTCGGCCAGAACATCTACGTCGTCGGCAACCAGTCCGCGCTCGGCAACTGGAACACCGACAGCGCGCTCAAGCTGGACCCGGCGACCTACCCGGTCTGGAAGCTCGACGTGAGCATGCCCGCCGGGACGTCGTTCGAGTACAAGTACATCCGCAAGGACGCCAGCGGCGCCGTCACCTGGGAGAGCGGCGCCAACCGCACGGCGACGGTTCCGTCGACCGGCAAGGTGTCGCTGACGAGCGACGTCTGGCGGAGCTGAACCCGGCGCCCGGGCCGGGGCGGCTGACCATGTCGTCCCGGTCCGGGGGCTGAACCGGGGGCCGGTGCCGCATCGGGGCGTCTCCTCGAGTGCCGCAGACTCCCCGACACCGCGGCGAAAACGTCCTATTACTGCGTCACCCTGCGGGGATCGCCCCGATACGTCCCCTCCCGGCGCACCGGCCGGCAAGGACGTGGTCGCCCGGCACGGAGGCCTACGGCGCCCTGTGGGCGTCCGGTGTCGGAGGCCCTCGGACGGCGCCCCGGGGCGGGGGTGCACCAGGGCGATCCCCGCAGGACGGCGCAGTAAGTGCACGGCTTCCCCGCGGTGTCGGGGAGTCTGCGGCGTCCGAGGAGACGCCCTGGTGGACCCCCGCCCCCCGGCCCGCCCGAACAAGTCCGTCAACCCCGAGAATCCCGAGAACCCCATAACCCTCGCAACCAAGGAGCCCCTGCCCCGTGTCCCGTACCTCCCTCAGACGGGGAGCCGTCGCCGCTCTGTGCGCAGCGCTCATACCCGTCGTCCCGGCGGCAGCCACCACCGCCGCGCCGAGCCCCCCGGGCCCGCCGTCGGACGCCCGGCTCGCCGCCGAGCCCGCCCGGCACGACCTGACCCGCGAGCAGTTCTACTTCGTCATGCCCGACCGGTTCGCCAATGGAGACACCTCCAACGACCGCGGCGGACTCACCGGTTCGCGCCTGGCGACCGGTTACGACCCCACGGACAAGGGGTTCTACCAGGGTGGTGACCTCAAGGGCCTGACCAACCGGCTCGACTACATCAAGGACCTCGGCACCACCGCCATCTGGCTCGCCCCGATCTTCAAGAACCGCCCGGTCCAGGGCGCCGGAAAGGACGCCTCGGCCGGCTACCACGGCTACTGGATCACCGACTTCACCCAGGTCGACCCGCACTTCGGCACCAACGCCGACCTGTCGAAGCTGATCGACAGGGCCCACGCCAAGGGCATGAAGGTCTTCTTCGACGTCATCACCAACCACACCGCGGACACCGTCGACTACGCCGAGAAGAAGTACGGCTACAGGCCGAAGGGCGCCTACCCGTACCTCGACAGGGACGGCCGCCCCTTCGACGACAGCAAGGGCCTGGCGAAGGTCGACGCCGACTCGTTCCCGTACACCCCGAAGAACACCGGCACGAAGATCCCGTCGTGGCTCAACGACCCGACGATGTACCACAACCGCGGCGACTCGACGTACGCAGGCGAGTCCACCACGTACGGCGACTTCTCCGGGCTCGACGACCTGTGGACCGAGCGGCCCGAGGTCGTCTCCGGCATGGAGAAGATCTACGAGAAGTGGGTCCGTGACTTCGACATCGACGGGTTCCGGATCGACACGGTCAAACACGTCGACCTGGACTTCTGGACCCAGTGGGCGACCGCCCTCGACGCCTACGCCGCCCAGCACGGACGTGACGACTTCTTCATGTTCGGCGAGGTCTACTCCGCCGACACCGCCATCACCTCCCCGTACGTCACCCGGGGACGGCTCGACGCGACGCTCGACTTCCCGTTCCAGGAGGCGGCCCGGCAGTACGCCTCGCAGGGCGCTCCGGCCTCGAAGCTCGCCGCTGTCTTCGGCGACGACTACCGCTACACCACCGACAAGGCCAATGCCTACGAGCAGGTGACCTTCCTCGGCAACCACGACATGGGCCGCATCGGCGCGTTCCTGAAGCAGGACAACCCGAAGGCCGACGACGCCGAGCTGCTCGACCGGGCCCGCCTCGCCAACGAGCTGATGTTCCTCAGCCGCGGCAACCCCGTCATCTACTACGGCGACGAGCAGGGCTTCACCGGCGCGGGCGGCGACAAGGACGCCCGCCAGACCATGTTCGCCTCGAAGACCGCCGACTACCTCGACGACGACGAACTGGGCACCGACCGTACGCACGCCTCCGACGCGTACGACACCGGCCACCCGCTGTACCGGAACATCGCCGCACTCTCCGAGCTGACCAAGGAGAACCCGGCCCTGCGTGACGGAGTCCAGACCGAGCGGTACGCGGAAGGCTCCGTCTACGCGTTCTCCCGTACGGACCCCAAGCGCGCCGACGAGTACCTCGTCGCCACCAACAACGGCACCGAGGCGAAGACCGTCGAGCTGTCCACCGAGTCGGCCGCGATGAACTTCCGCACGCTGTACGGAGGTTCCGGTACGGTCCGCAGCGACGCCGACAAGACGATCACCGTCACCGTGCCCGCCCTCTCCAGCATCGTGCTGCGTGCCGAGAAGCCGCTGGGCGCCCCGGCCGCCAAGCCCTCGATCACGCTGAAGGCGCCCGCCGCCGGAGCCACCGGTACCGTCGACATCTCCGCGGACACCGACGGCGGATCGCTGAACCGGGTCGTCTTCGCCGCCCAGACCGGCAAGGGCAGGTGGGTCACCCTCGGATCCGCCGACCACGCCCCGTACAGGATCACTCAGCACCTGGACGACACCGTGGCGGCGGGAACGCCGCTGCGCTACAAGGCCGTTGTGGTCGACCGTGCCGGACGCACCGCGAGCGCCCTCGCCTCGACGACCGCGGGCCGGGCCCCCGCGGCCGAGAAGCCCGTCGCCGTCGAGCGCGACTACGCCGTCGTCCACTACAAGCGTGCGGACGGCGACTACGACGGCTGGACGATCGAGTCCGGTGACAAGTCCGCCGAGTTCACCGGGCGCGACGCCTACGGCGCCTTCGCCTGGATCAAGCTCGACGAGGGCACCTCCTCCGTCCCGTACACGGTCGAGAAGGACGGCACGGCCGACGGTCCGCAGCGCACCGTCGAGCTCGCGAAGGCCGGGCAGGTCTGGATCGAGCAGGGCAAGGACGGCCAGTCGGACACGGCCCCCGAGGGCGCCTACCCGGCGCAGGACAGGACGAAGGCCGTCCTGCACTACCACCGCGCCGACGGCAACTACGACGGCTGGGGACTGCACACCTGGACCGGCGCGAAGGACCCCACCGACTGGGCGAAGCCGCTCCAGCCGGTGAAGAAGGACGCCTACGGCGTCACCTTCGAGGTCCCGCTCACCGACGGGGCCACCTCGCTCAGCTACATCCTCCACAAGGGCGACGAGAAGGACCTCCCCAGCGACCAGTCCCTCGACCTCGCCACGTACGACCACGAGGTGTGGATGGTCGCCGGACAGCCCGGCTACCTGCTGCCGCAGACCGGCGGTATGCCCACCCCCGACCTCACCAAGGCCGAGGCGCAGTGGATCGACTCCGGCACCGTCGTCTGGAAGGTGAAGGCCACCGACGCCACCAGCGAGCAGCTCGTCTACGCGAAGGACGGCGGGATCTCCGTCGTCGACGGCTCCCTCACCGACGAGGGGCAGTGGCTGCGGCTCAGCCCGTCCGCGCTGACCGATGCCCAGAAGGCGAAGTATCCCCACCTCAAGGACTACCCGGCCTTCACCGTCGACCCGCGTGACCGGGACCGGGTCCGTGAGGCGCTGCGCGGCCAGCTGATCGCCACCCAGCGCGCCGCCAACGGCGCCCTGCTCGCCGCCACCGGCGTACAGAGCGCGGGTGTGCTCGACGACCTGTACGGCAAGAACGCGAGCACCGCCGCGCTCGGCCCGGTCTTCGACCACGGCAGGCCCACGCTCTCCGTCTGGGCCCCCACCGCGCAGACCGTCGCCCTGGAACTCGACGGCAGGACCGTCCCGATGCGGCGCGACGACCGCACCGGCGTCTGGTCGGTCACCGGCACCGCGAAGTGGACCGGCAAGCCGTACCGCTTCGCGGTGAAGGTGTGGGCGCCCACCGTCCAGAAGATCGTCACCAACAAGGTCACCGACCCGTACTCCACCGCCCTGACCACCGACTCCGCCCGCAGCCTCGTCGTCGACCTCGACGCCCCGGGGCTCGCACCGAAGGGCTGGGCCGGGCTGAGGAAGCCCGCCGCCGTCCCGCTTCGCGACGCCCAGATCCAGGAGCTGCAGATCCGCGATTTCTCGATCGCGGACCCGACGTCCCAGCACCCCGGCGAATACCTCGCCTTCACCGACACCCGCTCCGACGGGATGAAGCACCTCAAGGAGCTCGCCGACTCCGGCACGAGCTACGTCCATCTGCTGCCCGCCTTCGACATCGGCACCATCCCCGAGAAGAAGTCGGCCCAGCAGAAGCCCGCCTGCGACCTGTCCGTGTACGCCCCCGACTCCGAGGAGCAGCAGGCCTGCGTGGCGAAGGCCGCCGCGAACGACGGGTTCAACTGGGGCTACGACCCGCTGCACTACACCGTCCCGGAGGGCTCGTACGCCTCCGATCCGAACGGCACCAGGCGCACCGTCGAGTTCCGTCAGATGGTTCAGGGGCTGAACGGCGCCGGACTGCGGACCGTCATGGACGTCGTCTACAACCACACCGTCGCCTCCGGCCAGGACGACAAGTCCGTCCTCGACCGGATCGTGCCCGGCTACTACCAGCGGCTCATGGACGACGGCACCGTCGCCACGTCCACCTGCTGCGCCAACACCGCGCCCGAGAACACCATGATGGGCAAGCTCGTCGTCGACTCGGTCGTCACGTGGGCCAAGGAGTACAAGGTCGACGGCTTCCGCTTCGACCTGATGGGCCACCACCCCAAGGCCAACATCCTTGCCGTCCGCAAGGCGCTCGACGCGCTGACCGTGGCCGAGGACGGCGTCGACGGGAAGAAGATCATCCTGTACGGGGAGGGCTGGAACTTCGGTGAGATCGCCGACGACGCCCGCTTCGTCCAGGCCACCCAGAAGAACATGGCCGGCACCGGCATCGCCACCTTCTCCGACCGGGCCCGGGACGCCGTCCGCGGCGGCAGCCCGTTCGACGAGGACCCCGGTGTCCAGGGCTTCGCCAGCGGCCTCTACACCGACCCCAACTCCTCGACCGCCAACGGCACCCCGGCCGAACAGAAGGCCCGGCTGCTCCACTACCAGGATCTGATCAAGGTCGGCCTGACCGGCAACCTCGCCGACTACACCTTCACCGACTCCTCGGGCCGTACGGTCAAGGGCTCCGGCGTCGACTACAACGGGGCCCCCGCCGGATACGCAGCGGTTCCCGGCGACGCCCTCGCCTACGCCGACGCCCACGACAACGAGACGCTGTACGACGCCCTCGCCTTCAAGCTCCCGGCGGGCACCTCGGCCGCCGACCGGGCCAGGATGCAGGTCCTGGCGATGGCGACCGCCACTCTGTCGCAGGGCCCGTCGCTCTCCCAGGCGGGCACGGACCTGCTGCGCTCCAAGTCGCTGGACCGCAACTCGTACGACAGCGGCGACTGGTTCAACGCACTGCACTGGGACTGCCGGGACGGCAACGGCTTCGGCCGCGGACTGCCGCTCGCGGCCGACAACAAGGCCAAGTGGTCCTACGCCAAGCCGCTGCTGACCGCCACCGCGCTCAGCCCCGGCTGCGCACAGATCGACGGCGCGTCCGCCGCGTACCAGGACCTGCTCAGCATCCGCACGACGGAGAAGGAGTTCGACCTCTCCACCACCGAGCAGGTGCAGTCCGCCCTGTCGTTCCCGCTCTCCGGGAAGGACGAGACGCCCGGGGTCATCACCATGCGCCTCGGGAAGCTGGTGATCGTCCTCAACGCGACCCCCGGCACCGAGCACCAGCAGGTCGCCGATCTGGCCGGGAAGGACTACGCCCTGCACCCCGTCCAGGCCGCGGGGGCGGACCCCACTGTCAAGAAGGCCTCGTACGAGAGGAGTTCGGGAAGCTTCACCGTCCCGGGACGCACGGTGGCCGTGTTCTCCCTGCGGTGACCCGTACCGGACCACGTTGAGGGCAGCCGCCGGGGAGTGAGCCGCATCGCGCACTCCCGGGCGCGTCCCTCCCACCACCTCGGCCGGTTCCGGTCCCCTTTCCCACGCGCGTACGCCGTACGGGAAAGGGGACCGGACCGGTTCGTCACGGCCGACCGCGCAAGGAGCAGGGCGCCCGGCGCTCCACCGGCGGAGCAAGGATCGGATCGTGCCGCGTGCCGGACAGTGACGGTGACCATGGTGGGAACCATTCCCGACGAGACAAGGAGCTGCAGGGTGAGCAGCGAATTCCCTTGTGCGGTCATGGCGATCACCGTAAAGGTGAGCTCTGACAACGGTTCGTACCGCACCCCGGAGCCCCAGATGCCGCAGATCACCGTCGACTACTCCGCCGAACTCGACGACACCTTCGACCGCCGCGGCTTCGCGCTCGCCCTGCACCCGCTGGTCGCCGAGACGGTCACCACGAAGGTCGCCGCCTGCAAGACCCGCTTCCGCCGGGTGGACGAGTCCGTGGTGGGCGACGCCGCCACCGGCGACGCGATCCTGCACGTCTCGATCGCTATGCTGCCCGGCCGCACCGAGGAGATCAAGGCGAAGCTCACCGAGTCCGTACTGGAGCTGTTGGCCGCGCACATCAAGTCCGCCGACGACCTCACGGTCCACACCTCGGCCGAGACCCGCGACCTGGACCCGTCCTACCG
The DNA here is from genome assembly GCF_042801455.1 of Streptomyces sp. NPDC057565. NCBI lineage: Bacteria > Bacillati > Actinomycetota > Actinomycetes > Kitasatosporales > Streptomycetaceae > Streptomyces > Streptomyces sp. NPDC057565. Next base: position 201,722 of record NZ_JBHVFU010000003.1, read on the forward strand.
CAAGCGCTGACCGCGCCGGCCCTTACGGCCTGGTGCACGACAGAGAGTGGATCAGGTCGTTACGTCAACCGCTGCGACGGCACAGCCGGTACAGCGGGCGAGAAGGCGGAGAGCCGCGCCAGCAGATCTCCGAACGGCCCGTCGGCCGGCTCCTCCGCGAGGACCCGAAGCACGATGCCCGCCATCTCCGCGTCGTATGCCGCACTCACCGCGGCCAGCGCCGCGAAGTCGTGCACCAGTTGCATCTCCAGCTCCGCGCGCGGAATCCGCCGGCCGTCCAGCCAGATCAACGCCGTCGACTCGGCCAGCGACACCCACGACCGTACGACCAACTCCAGCCGCGCCGGGGGCTCCTCCACCCCCAGGTGGGCGAGGATCTGCTCGTACGCCGCCTGCCGCACCCCGTCGATCATCGCGTTCGCCGTCGACGACCCGACTGCGGGCCCGCCCCGCATCAGCGCGGAGAATCCGGGCCCGTGCTCGTCCACGAAGTCGAAGAACCGCCCCATGACGCGCAACAGCCGTGCTCCCAGGGGCCCTTCACGCGGCTCCAGGAACCGGCCCGCCAACTCGTCGGCTGCCCGCCGCAGTGCCGCCTCGTACAGGCTCTGCTTCCCCGGGAAGTAGTGGTAGACGAGCGGCCGGGAGATCCCGGCGGCGGCAGCGATCTCATCGATGGAGACGTCGTCGGGGGCGCGATGGCTGAACAACTCCAGCGCGACACCGATCAACTGCTGCCTGCGCTCATCGACGCCCATCCTGCGCCGTACCCCGGTCGTCATGGCACCAGCGTACCGACCGCGACTTGGACGGGGCTCGGTGGTGCACCGGGCCGATCCCGCCGGCCCACCTCAGGCCGTTCCGCCGCATCGGCCGGGACCGGGCAGCATGCGGGCGCGGGGCCCCGCAGGTGGTCCGTCACCACCCGCAGGGCCCCGCACACCGGAGCGGCATCGGCTCCCGCTACCTACTCCTTCCCCACCTCGGCCGAGGCCGCCGCGAGGAAGGTGTCGAGGACCCCGTCGCCCACCTTGGGCCGCACGCTTCCCCAGGTGTTGCGGGCCGGCACCACCCGTACGGCACGGGCCTGGGTCTGGAGGCTCTTCGACTCCTCGAGCAGCTTCTGGGCCTGGCCGGCGTCCTGGGCTCCCAGTGCGTCCACCATGGTCACCATCGCCTTGCCCCACAGCGCGGTGGCGTCCAGCCAGGAGGCGGCGTCGGTGGTGAAGCCCTGCTCGACTGCTCCGCCGCGGATGACGGCGGGCGCCTGCTCGATGCGCTCGGCGTAGGCACGCAGGTCCGTCAACGCCTCCGTCCTCCGCCCGGCGTTCCAGTCCGCCCAGAAGGCGGCGATGCGGCGGGCGAGTTCGGGGGCCTGCCGCTGCCACGGGGTGGCACCGAAGGTCGGCGCCATGTGCTCCAGATCACCGAAGACGAGCAGGGCTTCGGTGGCCTGCGGGTCGCCGCCCGCGAGATAGGCCATGGCGCGCGGCCAGCTGGTCCGCGCGTCGTACGCGATGTCGTTCCAGGTGAAGTCCGCGGCGCCGAAGACGGCGACCTTGCTGGCGTACGGCTGGTTCATCGGGTTGGCGACGATGCCGGAGAGGTGGCCGGACAGGCCCGCCTCGCGCTTGTCGTAGGGGGCGAGCAGCAGTCGGCCGCTGGTGTTCCCGTAGTCGTTGACCGGATAGTTGTCCCAGACGAAGACCTTGCGGCCGAAGAGCTTGGATGCGCCGTCGGCCTGGTCGTTGGTGATCGTCGGAGGTACGACGTCGGTGCCGGTCCACATGACCACGACCGCGGGGTCGAGGGTGGCCCGCATCGTCTGCTTGTAGCTGGTGTCGGTCAGGTCGCCGTACTCGGTCGGCACCATCTGGAGGGGGCGGGCGTCCTCGTGGGTGGCGATGAAGTTCCGCTGAAGGTCGTTGAGCAGATCCACCTGCGCCTTCGCGGCCGCGGTGCGTCCCGGCTGGCCGTACGCCGCCTGGTCGGCCGCGCAGTTCCACTTGGTGTAGCTGATGTCGTCCAGAGGGATGGAGAAGGACCGGGTGCCCAGGTCGTAGAGGGCCTGGAGCTTGGCCTTGAGGGCCTTGCGGTCGTCGGGGTCGGAGTAGCAGATCGAGCCGCCGGGTGAGACGGCGAACGTGAAGCGGACGTGGTTCGCGGTGGCCCGGTTCACCAGCTCGCCCAGTTCGGCGAGTTTGTCGGTGGGATAGGCGTCGCGCCACTTGTCGCGGTGGTAGGGGTCGTCCTTCGGCGCGTAGATATAGGTGTTGGCCTTGACATCGCCGTAGAAGTCCATCTGGTCGAGTCGTTCGGCATGGGTCCAGGGCTTGCCGTAGAAGCCCTCGATGGTGCCGCGCAGAGGCATCGAGGGGAAGTCGCCGGCCTGTGCGCCCGCCACCGTCCAGTCGTCGTCCTGGCGTTGGAAGAGCTGACGCAGGGTCTGGACCGCGTAGAACTGGCCCGTCGCGTCCACGCCCCCGAGGGCGATCTGCGGATGTGAGGGATGCCCCGACACCCGCAGGGCGTATCCCTCGGCGTGGTCGGGCACGGCGGTGTCGCCCAACGCGTTCGCGATGTCCGGACGTTCTGCGGGTCCCAGCCTCACGGTGAGCAAACCCGCGCCCGCTGGCGGGACATTGCCGGGGGAAACGATGTCAACGCGCGCGGCGCCGTGCCTCTTCAGCTCACGGATCAGGCGGTCACGGGCGGCTGCGTCCGTGCGGTCGTCGGCGACCACGAACACCCGGCCGGTGACGGTCGCGTCCTCGCCGGAGCGAGAGATGGACTGCGGGGTCGGGGAGACCGGCGGCAGGGGGCGGGCGCCGGCCGAGGCGGCGCCCGCCGCGTCCGCGACCCCGGCCGCCTGGGCGCTGGCGCCGTGTGGCAGCACCCCGAGCACCATAGTGCTTGCTATTGCGAACATGCTGACGGCGATCCTGCGTCTTCCCATGGAGCTCTCCAAGGTGGTCTAGACCACAACGACCTCAAAAGGCTACTGGTAAAACTCAGTTCACTGTCAAGAGGTCCGACCTATTGGATTAGACCACTTGAGCCGTTACGTTTCGCTGGAGCCAACCATGGAGTCCAACGTGCATACAAGGGAGGGGAGAGCTCTGTGATCACGGTGCTCACGCGCGACAGCAACGGGTCGGTGTGCTCGTGATCGAGTGCGAGGCGGGCGAAGGATCGACCCGCGGCATGCGGGCGGGCCACGCCCCGAACTCTCCCTACAGGTCCAGCACCAGTCGCTCCCCCCGGCAGCGCGACACACAGATCAGCATGGAGTCGTCGCGCTCCGCGTCCGTCAGGAGTTCGTCGCGGTGGTCGATCTCGCCTTCCAGCACGCGCTGTTGGCACGTTCCGCAGAAACCCTGTTCGCAGGAGTACGAGACATGAGGGAGTTCTTCGCGGACCGCGGCCAGGATCGACTGGTCCGCCGCGACCTGGACCGTACGCCCGGTGCGGTGCAGCTCCACCTCGAAGGCGCCGGAGCCGGCCGGTGATGCGGCCGCTGCCGTGAAGCGTTCCAGGTGCAGGGTGCAGTCGGCCGGGAGAGCGGCGGTGACCGCGTCCATCAGGGGTTCCGGGCCGCAGCAGTAGACCGCGGTGCCGGGCGCGAGGCCGGTGAGGGCCGCCGCCGCGTCCGGGTGGCCCGACTCGTCCTCCGGTACGAGCGTGACGCGGCGGCCTTCCGCGCCGAGCTTCTCGATCTCGTCCAGGAACGGCATCGAGGCGCGCGTACGACCTCCGTACAGCAGCCGCCAGTCGGCGCCGGAGACGGCAACCGCCCGCAGCATCGGAAGGATCGGTGTGATGCCGATGCCGCCCGCGACGAAGACGTACGCGGGGGCTTCGGTGACGAGCGGGAAGCGGTTGCGAGGGCCGCGGATCTCGATCTCCTCGCCCTCGTGGAGCCGGGTGTGGACCTCGCGCGAACCTCCGCGACCGTCCTCGACCAGGCGGGTCGCGACCGTGTACGTGTCGGGGTCGGCCGGGTCGCCGCAGAGCGAGTACTGGCGTACCAGACCCGACGGGAGTACGAGGTCCAGGTGGGCGCCGGGCTGCCAGGCGGGCAGGTCCGGTCCCTCCAGGCGGAGTTGGACCACGCCGTCCGCCGGCGCGGTGCGCTCGGTGATCAGCAGTCGACGGGTGGTGGTGGAACGGCGGCCGGACTGTCCCGAGATCGGCTCCTCCAGGGCCGGCAGCGGCCACAGCGGGGACCTCTCGATGCGGCGCTGCAGGGCGCGCCTGGTGAGCAGCGCGGCACCGGTGACGAGCAGGACGGTGCGCAGGCGGGGGCGGGGCAGGGCCATGGTCAGTGGGATCCCGTCATACGGGCCTCGGCGGCCAGTGCCGCGGGCGAGTGGGCGAGATAGTCGATGGCCTGCGCCGTACTGCCCTCCTGGGAAGGGTGGTAGGAGTGACTCAGGTAGCGCGGGATGGAGCGCAGCAGGGCGGGAGTGGAGGGCAGGGTGCCGCGCTTGCCGCTGTCGTAGAACGCTTTGAACGACGCCTTGCCGTCGAGCAGGCTGGGGTCGTTCTCCATGAAGAAGCGGACACCGCGCTGCCAGAGGAAGAGCAGGGCGGAGAAGGCCATCCCCCAGGTGCGAACCCGGCGCCGGTAGCCGCCGTCGACATGCATGAAGACCTCGAAGGCCACCGAGCGGTGTTCCACCTCCTCGGCGCCGTGCCAGCGCAGCAGGTCCAGCATGGTGGGGTCGGCACCCTTGCGGTCCAGGGCCTCGGAGTTCAGGATCCAGTCGCCGAGGAACGCCGTGTAGTGCTCGATCGCCGCGATGATCGCCACCCGCTCCATCAGCCACCACGTGCGGGCGCGGCCCGGCGGCAGCGTCCGGTCGCCGAGCAGCTTCTCGAAGAACCAGTCGACCTGTGCGGTGTACGGGGTCGGGTCGAGCCCGAGCTTCTTCAGATGGGGGAGGACGTCGTCGTGGGCCTGGGAGTGCACGGCTTCCTGGCCGATGAACCCGATCACGTCCTGCCGCAGCTGTTCGTCATGGATGTACGGCAGCACCTGCCGGTACACGTGGATGAACCAGCGCTCCCCGGCCGGGAGCAGCAGATGGAGCACATTCATCGTGTGCGTGCTGAAGGGGTCGCCCGGCACCCAGTGGAGAGGAGTCCTCTCCCAGGCGAACGAGACCTTTCGGGCCTTCAGCTCGGTTCGCTCCGACGCGACCGCCGCTGGCTGCGTGTTAGACATACTGTCAATGTACTGACGGGTACGCGGAGGGAACAGGGGCGTGCAGCGAATTCCTGCAGCCGCTGATCGGTGGTGACGGAGGGCGCTGTCCGTCGTGTTCGGCGAGCTTCCGACAACGATCGAGCGCCTGCTTCGGTCAGGTCGCACTCGATCCATGACGAGATCGTCGCCCAGCGACTGCCGTCAGTTGGCTCCGGGCCGCGCCCAGTCGGGGCGCACGTGTCGGGCCCGTGGCGGTCCTCCTCGACGGAGGGCGCCACGGGCCCAGTTCATACTGCGGTTCGGATCGGATCAGCGGGAACGGTACTCCCGGTACCGGTCCTGGTCGTGGCCCCAGCGCCCGCGGTAGTCGAGGCCCCAGCGCCCGTGGTCACGGTAGTCGTGGCCCCAGCGTCCGTGCTTGCGGTGGTGGCCCCAGCGTCCGTGGTCGCGGCGGTCGTGGCCCCAGCGCCAGTCGTCCCAGCGGTCGCCATCCCCGTGCCGACCGTCACTGGCCTGCAGGGAGTGGGCACCGCCGGCGGCGCCGGGGGCAGCGGCCTGAGCTGCGCCGCCGCCGCCCAGCACGACGACGGCGGCCACACAGACTGCGGCAGCGAAGCGGGAAACATGCATAGAAATCTCCTGTCGCAGCAGACGCCGATGCGCCTGCTCGGATTGGACACCGCAACCGTCGCCCCCCGAGGACCGTCGACGATCGCGCCACGCGCTCCAAGACACCCGATCTGCTGCAATGCCGCCGATCATGGAACCGAGTCCTGTAGGCAATTCGTGTACCGTCCATCCGTTCCCCCCCGTCCCCTCCCGTGACCGTGGCCATCCACCCCTCGGAACCCCCTCCCACCTGCAGGTTCCCCACCGAGGTATCGGGGGCGCGCACGTCCGGCGGCGACTGCGCGCCCTGATTCCGCGGGCACGCCGGAGGGTCCGCCGCCGGGCACATGAACCGGCCGGGCGGAGGATCACGGCGTGCGCCACGGGATACGGCACGGCGGCATGGTCAGCGCAGCGCGCCCACCCGCCTCCCGTCCGCCAATAGCCCGTTCAACCGCGCCCGATCGCCCGCCCGTGCCCGTACCGCGAGCAGATGCCCCTGCGCCCGGCCCTCCACCCCGCCCGACGTGGTCAGCGAGGCGAACTCCGCGCTGCCCGCCGCCAGTACGTACCACCTGCCGCCGCGCGACTTCCACAGCACGCCCGCCAGAACCCGCGGATCCCGCTCCCCGCAGGCCGGCGAGTCCTCCGCGCGCGCCGCCACCGCCCCGGGCGGCACCGCACCACCGGCGGCGGACTGCGGCGACGGGGCCTGGAACTGAGCGAGGACCCTGCTTCCCGAGCCGCGCCAGGTCTCCGCCCGGGTGCACAGCCACTGCGCGAAGCCATTGCCCTCTGGCAGCCACTGTCGCGCGTACGGCCAGGAGTTCACCGAGCGCACGCCGCGCGAGCGCACCGTGGTCAGCAGGCAGGCGGTCCGTGCCCAGCTCTCCCGCTCCGCCCGCCCGGACACGTCGTGCGGCGCCGACGGCGGCCCGGAGGTCAGCCGGGCCGGGGCGAGTTCGCCGAGGTCCGTCAGCAGACGTGTCGCCGTGGCGTCCCGCATTTCGACGGCGGACCAGGACCGGCAGTCCCCTGTCGTCTGCGGACTTGCCAGCACATCGGTCACGCCGTTCCGGTCGCGGTGCAGCGGCCGGGCGGCCCGGTCGGGGGCGAGCAGATCCCGTACGGACGCCTGCCGCACCCAGGGAGCCGTCAGATAGCGGACCGTGCCGCCGCCACGGCTGACGATCAGAGCGTCGGCGGAGGACGCGTCCGCACTGTCGACACGGGCGAAGTCGAGCGCCGCGCCCTGTGCCGGATCGGCGTCGCGAGCCTCCGCGTACCGCACGATGCGCAGCCCGTCGTAGAACAACACCACCGCGGCCGCGCCCACCTCGCCCGCGTACAGCAGCTGCGGGGGCCCCATCGGTGGCCCGACCGGCGTCCCGGGCGTCGTGGACGACCTGACGGCGCGGCCCGGACGTGCCCAGACGGCGAGTGCGCGCCGCAGCAGCCGGGTGTCGTCGGTACGGTCGCCGCGGGTGGGCCAGGCGGTGAAGTCGGTCCGGGGCGAGCGCTGCCAGTACGAGGGTGGCACCCTTACCAACGCGGCGGGTTCCAGGGCCTGTTCGGCCGCCGGGTTACGGGAGTACAGCGGCGCGGACGCCAGGTCCCGGCCCCAGCCGTTGCCCGGAAGACCCAGCAGCGCCCCGCACACCAGGAGAGCGGCGACCGCCGCGAGCGCCGCTTTCGCGTGCCGGCGGCGGCGCAGCAGATCAGGCGGGCGGGCCTGCAGAGAACAGGGGTCGAACTCCGTGGAGTCCAGGAGCGCGTAGGGCGCGGCCACCGCGTCCGCCTCCGTCAGTGCCGCGTGCGGGTCCGCCACCCCTGCGGCGGCGAGCACTCGACGTACCTCCCCATCCGCGAGGCCCTCCAGGCCGCGCAGGACGTGCGCCGCGCGCGCCGGCCCGGAGAGCGCCGACAGAGCATGGTCCAGGGCGAGTTCGTCCGCACCTCCGGAGTGCGGGAACAGGCGCAGACCCCACACCAGAGGGAGGAGCGGCGGAAGCTGCGACCGGCGCGGCCAGGCCAGGCGACGCAGCGGGCGGCCCGCCTCCAGGGCGGTGCTCACCACCCGCTGCCGGACGTGTGCATAGCCCGGGTCGATCGCCGTCCCATCGGCGGGGCGGCGGCGGGGGAGAGGGACGCGGTCGTCGGCCGTGAACGCCGTCCGGCGCCCCAGCGGCAGGGACCGCTGGGCGAGGGAGTGCGCCGTCAGGACTCGGCGGTTGCGGCCGAGGGAGGACGGCAGGACGAGGTAGCCGAGCCGGACCAGTCGCGGATAGTGCTCGACGAGCGCCGCCTCGGCCTGCTCCACATCGACCGGGGCGGTGGCGGACGGTTCTTCTGGCAGTAGGCGCACATTCAGCTGAACGAGCGAATCGTGCGATGGTCACCCCGGCCCGCGAACCGTTGACTCGGATCGGGCCGTTCGGCCGCGCGACGGAGTGCGAAGGGGCACGATGGCCGGATGGTGGCGCAGCTGGAGATACGACGAGAGCGTCGTTCCGGGGGCAGGACCGCGGCGGTCGTCCTTGCGGGACTGGTTCTCCTGGCGGCATGCGGCGGGGGCGGCGACGACAAGCCGCACGTCCCGCCGACGGCGACCGGCAGCCTGGAGCAGCTGGCCACGAAGGCGCACTGCAAGCCGAACATCCAGACCGACGCGCAGGAACTGCGTCAGGCCAACTGCACGACGGACGACGGGCTTTATGTGCTCGCCACCTTCGCGACCGACCGCGGGCAGCGTGAGTGGATCAACGAGGCCAACGACTACGGCGGCTCGTATCTGGTCGGCCGGAAGTGGGTCGCCGTCGGTGAGGCGAACGTGGTCGCAGCACTGCGCGGCCGGCTCGGGGGGACGGTGGAGAGCGCCTCGCCGCACCACCACTCGGGGAGTGGGGGGAGCGGGGGAGGGCACTCCGGTCACCACGCGAGCTGACCGCGCAGGCAAGAGGGGAGGGGCGCTGCCGAACGAGCGGATCAGCGGCACCTGCGCCCGCCGTTGACGCAGCTCACCACCTTCTTCATCAGGTTGTCGTCGAAGACGTTGATGAAGTCGCCGTGGTCGGTGACGGGCTTGTGCAGCTGCTCCGGGAAGGAGTCGACGGCGAAACCGGGGCCCGGCGGCACGTCGTACACAATGCGCTGGACCAGCTGGGGAATGGCCTTGAAGCCGTTCGGGCACCGTCCGTCGGCCCGGGCGAAGGCGACATGGGTGCGGTGGTTCGCGGAGTCGGTGTTCCGTCCGTCCCAGCAGCTCTGGAAGGCGAACGAGCGGACCACCTGGCTGCCGTCCGGGCAGATCGGGTATTTGTCCTTGAGCTGACGGTTCTCGAATCCGGTGCAGCTCCACGATGCGTTGGCGTTGGCGTCGCCGTTGGTGAACGCCTTGGCGTCGCCGGTGATGATCCGCAGGAATCGCGGCATCGCGGTGACCTTGCCGGTGGGATTGCCGACGAATTTCAGTGTGACCTGGGACGGAGTCTGGATCTCGCCGACGTTCTGGTCCTTTCCGCCGCCATCGGCAGCCGCGTCGTTCTCAGCCGTCCCGTTCTGCAACCGCAGCACGGGCCAGTAATAGGTGGACCTGTCCCCCTGATTCCGGCACGTGGTATCACCGTTGGCCAGGTCGTCATCGTCGGCGAAGGCGTCGTTGGCCTGATTTCCGACGTAATCGTGCATGTGGTGGGCGCCGTTGCTCACTCCGGGCGCGACGATGACGTTGTCGGGGTTGAATTTTCCGTTCTCGTTACGTCCGCAGTCGGTGGTGAACGTACCGCGCGAGGCGCCGCGACGTAGGCGGGGCTTGTCGACATTGGGCTGCACGGACTGGATGTCGACGAAGTCGGGAGCCTCGGGGCCGTTGCCCTGCCGGCCCTGACCGTTGTCGCCTCCCTGGCCCCCGTCCTGGTCGCCGGCCTGTCCGCTGCCGCCGTCAGTGCCGAAGGCGTTGTCGTCGTCGGCGCGCAGACTGCACGGGGCCAGCCCGTCCAGCCCTTCCGGGCGGTCCGCGTTGCGCTCGATGGCCGTCGAGATGCGGTCGATGCCGGCCGTCCGCTTGTCCTTCAGTGGACCGAGCACGGCATTCTCGACGAGGTTCGGATCGCGGGACATCTCATCCTTACGATCGGCGAATTGCTGGTAGGCCTCGGTGATCTGGGTGTCCATGGCGGCCAGTTCGCGGTCGACCTCTCCGCGCGCCTCATCGGGTACGTCGGGAAGTTCGTTACCCACGTCGGGGCAGTCGATGGTGGACATCTGGGTGCCCGCATTCCATGACCGGTCGGGGGGCGAGCCCGACGCTCCTTCCCCCGCCGAAGCGTGGACATTGACCGCGACCAAGCCACCCCCGCCCAGAATCAATGCGGCCGAGGCGATAATGGCCCGGTTGGCCGACGTCGAACGTTTGCGTGATGTGCGTCCCATGGAAATCCTCATGCCTCGAGGGAGAAGCGTGACGTTCCATACGGGTGTGGTTCGGGGGCCGTTCAGCGAAAGGGGAAGTTCGTAGAAAACTCCATTCGCAAAGCGGGTCACATGGGGGCGGGAGCGAACGCGGCGAGCTGAGGGTCGACGGGTGCGTCGGTCAGCCGGTTGGCAAGCGTCGACATCGTGTACGCGCCGATGCCCAGGACCACTTCCAGGGCGTTCCGGTGGGTGTAGCCGTGCGCGAGGAAGGCCTGCAGCGTGTCATCGTCGACCGCGCCCGCCGTGGCGATGACGGCCAGGGTGAACTGCCTCACCGATTCCAGTCGTTCGTCCGGGAGCGGAAGTGGCTTCTCCTCGCGCAGCGCGGCGATGAGGTCGGCGTCCGCACCGAGGGCGGTGAGCTTCGCGGTGTGCATCGCCACGCAGATGTGGCACCTGTTGCGGGTGGCGATCGTCATGATCAGGACCTCGCGGGAGAGCGGGTCCAGGGTGGTCGACTCGAAGATCGCGCTGATCTTCAGAAAGCCGTCGAGCAGCTGCGGCGACGTGGCCAGCCGGCCGACGGCGGCGGGCAGGTATCCCTGCTTGTCCGCTACCGCCTTCATGGTGCGACGGGCGGCGGAGGGGGCGGATTCGAGGGTGTGGTCGGGGAATGCGGATGCGGGCATGGCGTGACCTCTCGCGTAAACTCGACAACGTGATTGACGAAAACGTAAACCAAGTTGTCGAGTTGTGCAATGGGTGAGCCGGCAGGGCGGGCCGATGAGTCGGCGACCGCCGGAGAGGGTGCGGGCTTCGAACTGCCCCTGCTCCTGTTCGCCGGGTTCCGGGCGATCATCGATGAGCTGCACCGGGAGCTGGCCGAGAGCGGTCACCCGGACGTGCGGCCCGCGTACGGCTTCGCGCTCCAGGCCGTCGGCCGCGACGGCGCGACCGCAAGTGAGATCGGCCGACGGCTCGGCGTCTCCAAGCAGGCCGCCGGGAAGACCGTCGACAGGCTGGAGGGCCTCGGTTACGTCGAACGCGTCGACGATCCGCAGGACGGGCGCCGCAAGCTGGTCCGGGTCACCCCGCGCGGTGTCGACGTACTGGTCCGGTCCGCCGAGGGGTTCGACCGGCTGCGCGCCGAGTGGTCCCGGGCGCTCGGGGCCGAGCGGCTGCGCGCCCTGGAGTCCGACCTGCGCGCGATGGCGCCCGCCGGTGGGTTCCGGCTCGACGCGGCGGCATGGTTCAACGGCTGAGTTGCTGCCAGTCGACAGTGGAGAGATGGGACGTATGTTGTAGGCACCCTTCCCGTGGGCCCCTTTGTGCGGCAGCATGCGCACGTCGGTACCCGAGAGATCCGACCAATGGGGTCGGGAAGGGGAGGGAACCATGGCACGACGCACCCGTGTGCTCAGTGCGCTCGCACTGGCGGCAGCGGCCGCGCTCGTACCCGTGCAGGCCACCGCTCAGCAGGCCGTTCAGCAGTCCGGGCCCGGGGCGGCCGCGCCACGGGGCGCTCCGGGCGCCCCGTGCGCGGCGCCCGTGAAGCCTGCCTCGCAGATGGCCGTCGAGTCCTGCGACACCCCCGAGCGGATCATCGAGAAGGCTGCGAACATCGTCCCCACCCCGGGCCAGCTCGCCTGGCAGCAGCGGGAGGTCACCGCCTTCACGCACTTCGGCATGAACACCTTCACCGACCGCGAATGGGGCTCCGGCACCGAGGACGAGAAGCTCTTCGCCCCGAAGAGCATCGACGCCGACCAGTGGATGCGCGCCTACAAGGCGGCCGGAGTCGAGCAGGTCATGCTCACTGCCAAGCATCACGACGGGTTCGTCCTGTACCCCTCCCGCTACACCGATCACTCCGTGGAACTCAGCCCCGGCAGCCCCGATGTCGTCGGCGCCTACGTCAAGGCCGCGCGCAGGGCAGGGCTGAAGGTCGGGCTCTATCTCTCGCCCTCCGACGGCGCCGAACTCCCGCACGCCTGGCATGCCCAGTGGGTCGAATCGATCCGTAAGAAGCAGGCGGAGGGCAAGCCGCTGAGCCTGCCCGAGCGGATGGCTCTGGAGGACGGGGACCGCGCACCCGCCGGCGAGGGCCGGTTCGGCAACGGAAGTGCTGTCACCGAGCGCACCATCCCCACCCTCGTTCCCGGCGACGACCGTGCCTCCGCCGTCGAACGCGGCAAGCTGCCCACCTTCACGGTGATGGCCGACGACTACGACGCGTACTACCTCAACCAGCTCTACGAGCTCTTCACCCAGTACGGGCCGATCGAGGAACTCTGGCTGGACGGCGCCAACCCCTGGTCCGGCTCCGGCATCACCCAGAAGTACAACGTCAAGCAGTGGTTCGACATGGTCAAGGCGCTGTCGCCGAACACTGTCGTCTTCCAGGGCCCGCAGGGTGTGCGCTGGGTCGGCAACGAGAGCGGAATCGCCCGCGAGACCGAGTGGAGCGTCACCCCGCACGCCACCGACCCGTGGACCGGACTCGGCAGCCTGCCCAACGACTCGACCGACGCCGACATCGGTTCCCGCACCAAGCTCCTCGACCCGACGACCAGGTACCTGCAGTGGTACCCGGCCGAGGCCGACGTCTCGATCCGGCCCGGATGGTTCTACCACCAGGAGCAACAGCCCAAGACACCGGCGCAGTTGATGAACCTGTACGAGAAGAGTGTCGGCCGCAACGCCTCGCTCCTGCTGAACGTGCCGCCCGGCCGGGACGGCAGGATCGCCGACGCGGACGTCGCTTCACTGACCGCCTTCGGCAAGGCCGTACGCAGCACCTACGGCACCGACGTGCGGCGCACGCAGGGCCCGGGACCGCACACCTTCGACCGGGTCGCCGTCCGTGAGGACATCCGGCAGGGTCAGCGCGTCGAGAAGTTCGCCGTGGAGGCCCGGATCGACGGCAGTTGGCAGCGGATCGCCGAGGGCACCACCGTCGGCAACCGGCGTATCCTGCCGCTCGCCTCGCCCGTCACCGCGACGGCGGTACGGGTCAAGGTGCTGGAGTCCCGGGCCGCACCGCACCTGGGGGCGACCACGCTGCACCTGAGTTCGGCCGGATGAGCCGTCGGTCCAGGGTGCGGGGTCACCCCCGGTCCAGGTAGGCCAGAACGGCCAGAACGCGGCGGTTGTCGTCGTCGGACGGCGGCAGGCCGAGCTTCCCGAAGATGTTCGAGGTGTGCTTGGCCACCGCCCGCTCCGTGATCACCATCTGCGAGGCGATCGCCGCGTTCGAACGGCCCTGCGCCATCAGCGCCATGACCTCCAGCTCGCGCGGGGTCAGACCGCCCATCGGTTTGTCCTGTGCGCGCCGGGACAGCAGTTGTGAGATCACCTGCGGGTCCATCGCGGTGCCGCCCGCCGCGACCCTGCGTACCGCGTCGATGAACTGGTCCGCGTCGAAGACCCGGTCCTTGAGCAGGTACCCGATGCCCCCGTTGCCGTCCGCCAGCAGTTCACGGGCGTACAGCTGCTCCACATGCTGGGAGAGGACGAGCACCGGCAGTCCCGGCCGGGCCCTGCGGGCCGCGAGTGCGCACTGCAGTCCCTCGTCCGTGTGGGACGGCGGAAGCCGGACGTCGACCACGGCGACATCCGGATCCAACTCGGCGAGGGCACGAGTCAGTTCGGGACCGGTCTCGACGGCCGCCGCGATCTCGAAGTCGTACGCCTCCAGCATCCGGACCAGACCGTCGCGCAGCAGGAAGAGGTCTTCGGCTAGGACAACTCGCAAGGGATCTCCATGGTCACCATGGTGGGACCGCCCGCTGGGCTGCTGACGGCCATGATGCCGTCGAATGTACCGAGTCGGCGTTCGATTCCGCTCAGCCCCGAGCCCGATCCGATGATCGCGCCGCCCCTGCCGTTGTCCGTGACGGAAATCCGGAGCATCGAGTCGACGTGATGGATGTCCACCCGGAGACGGTCCGCCCCCGAGTGCTTGGCGGCGTTCGTCAGGGTCTCGCTGACCGCGAAGTACGCGGCCGACTCCACCGGCGCGTCCGCGCGACCGGGCAGCTCCACGTCGACCTCCGTCTCGATGGGCAGCCGCAGCGCCAGCGCCCTCACCGCGTCCCCGAGCCCACGTTCCGCGAGGACCGGCGGGTGGATACCCCGGACGAGATCGCGCAGCTCGGCGAGGGCTTCCGCGGAGGACTCGCGGGCCATTGCGAGAAGCTTCTTGGCCTGCGCCGGGTCCTTCTCGATCAGCGCCTCGATCGTGCCGAGGTTCATGCCCATGGCGACCAGCCGGGCCTGCGCGCCGTCGTGCAGATCACGCTCGATACGGCGCAGTTCCGAGGCGGCGGTGTCCACGGCCTCGTGCCGGGTCTCGGTGAGCCGGTCGATCCGCCGGGCCAACTCCTGCTCAGGGGTGGGCGCCAGCACCGAACGGGCGATCACGAAGTGCAGCCGGAGCAGCGGTTCGCTCGCTCTGAGACCGATGAGGAAGAGCACCCCACCGAGCGCTGCGGCGGCCAGCGCCGTCGCCTGGCTGTCGACCGGCACGAATCCGTACCAGTAGGTGTCGTCGGTGAAGACCCGCCACAGGCCCGCCGCCAGGACGACCCCCTCCACCGGATAGAACATCAGCCCGGCGGCCACGACTGCCACCACGGAGCCGGCCGTCATGTCGACCAGCAGCCACTGGATGTCCCGCCGCGTCGCCGGGTCCTTCAGCATCAGCATGGTGCGCTCCACCCGGCCCGCGAGCCCGCCGCGCAGATTCTTCGGGACGGGCCGGTAGGGGACCGGGATGCGGACGTCCGCCCAGGTCGCCGCCAGCAGTCGGCGCTGATTGGCGTGCCTGCGGACCGCGGCCAGCACCCGCGGGGTGGTGAGGAGTCCCAGGCCCAGCGGAATGAAGGCGATCGAGAGCACCGTCAGCACGAAGAGGCTGATCGAACCGGCCGGGCCGACGATCGACAGGACGAGCCCGCGCCCGGCGGCCAGCAGCGCGGGCCGAACTCGTCCCCGAATCGCGTTCATGATGGTCCTTCTCCCCTCGTCGGGCCTTCGCGGCAGCGCCGGTCCGAGGACAGTCTCACCCGACGGGCGTCCGCGGCGTCAGCCGTTTCACCACCCGGGAGAGGTGTACCCAGCACCACCCTCGCGACCTCGCCCTGCGGTTCCGGGAGTAGGTGCCGGCAGCTGGGGCGCGCGGTGACGCCCGTACGCCACCGCGTCCGCACGGAAAGGGGCCCCGCCCGACCGGGTGCGTACCGGTCGGGCGGGGCCCCTCGCGTGCGTGTCCGTCAGGGGGCGTACTTGTAGCCGACGCGTCGCACCGTCTGGATCGACCGTCGGTGCTCGGCGCCCAGCTTGCGTCGCAGCCGGGCGATGTGGACGTCGACGGTGCGCCCGTCGCCCACATGTCCGTAGCCCCAGACGGTCGTCACCAACTGGTCGCGGGTGTGCACCCGGTGCGGATGCGCCACCAGATGGGCGAGCAGTTCGAATTCGAGGAATGTGAGGTCGAGCGTGCGCCCGTCCACCGTCGCGGTGCGCTGCACACTGTCGATGCGCACCGGCCCCGCCCCCGGCGTCACCAGCGGCTCCGGCACGATGCGCTGCGCCGCCGCGGCCGCGGCGGCGACGGCGGGCTGCTGGTCAGCCGGTACGAGGACCAGGTAGCCGATCATCGGCGGACGGCCCGGCAGCGCCGGAACGGTGTGCTGGGGTGCCGGAAGCCAGGTCGCACCCGGCGGCAGGAAGTCGGCCACGTCGGCCAGCTGGACGACCTCGTCGGGGGCGACGGCGCGCAGCCTGTGACGGTTGGGAGGGACGGAGCCGGCGGAGGGGTTGGCCGCAGCAGTCGCCGTGGACGCTGCGGTGGCAGCGGCGGCGGAGAAGGTACGAGTGTTCGCCATGAGGGTCAGCTCTTTCGCGCGAAGGAGTCGTCGAGGGACGGACTTGCGTCGTGCGCGCGGACCGAAGGCCGGGGTGAGCGGCGTTAGAGGGCCTGCGCGTTCCTCGCGCGGCAACACACCCGGTCGAAGTCATGATGCTGACGGGAGGGCCAGAACGGCTCAAGGTCACTGCGACCTGATGAGGTGTACGGGAAGCCGGCCATGCCCCCATTAGACCAGACAACGCGGTGGCGCAGCAGGCCTCTCTCACCCGTCGATACGGACCCTTTGCGTTCCGTTCCTCACCACGTCGTCACCCGGCCCTCACCCCGCTGGGCGCTCCTCCCACCGCCTCAGCCGACGAGCCGCTTGCGCCAGTCCAGGTCGGTCACCTCGATCGCCTGGTCGGGCGATCCGTCCCACTTCACCGTCAGCCCCGCCGCACCGAGCGCCGCCGCGACCTCCCGCCCGATGGCGACGGTGGTCGCCTCCGACTCGTCGAACCCGCCGTAGTACAGCGAGAACCCGTGCCCGCCGGCCGCTGCCTCCGTGATCTGTGTATGGAAGAAGACGAAGCCCCGGGCGTCCTTCTCGCCGTCCGCATGGATCTCGCTCAGCCCGCAGGAGCGGCAGCAGGTGAAGTGCTCCCGCGCCGTGATGCCGCTCCCGTCCAGCCGGGCGAAGGCCTGTTCCAACCGGTCCGCGTCCGTCACATCGGTCCACTGCTCCTGCTGGTCGACCCGCTCCAGCCACAGCCGCTCCACCAGCCGGCGCGCCTGGGCCGTCGTCACCGGGTGGACGCCGTCCTCGACGAGGTAGTCCTCGGCGAGTTCGGTCAGGCTCTTCACCGTGCCGTAGCCGCAGCGCAGTGCCAGCCGGACCCGCTCCGTCAGCTGTTCCTCGATCTCCGCGGGTATCGCGGGCACGGGCTCGTCGGCGGGCATGCCTGCGCTCTCCCAGGCGATCCCCGCATCCCACTCCGGCTCCCGGCGCGCCCAGCGCGTCATCACCCCGGCGACTCGCTCCGGGGAGTCGGCCGCCACCCGGAAGTGCCGCTCGGGAACACCGTCGCGATACTCCAACTGGTAGTCCCCGCCGTGTTCGTGCCAGGTCTGCACATAGCAGCCCGGTCGGTCCGGAACCCGCTGGACCACCAGGAAGTGGTCGCCCTCCCCGCCGATCCGGTGCACCAGATCGCTCAGCGCCTGCGCCGAAATGCGGGTGTGCGTCTGCCGGTTCTCGGTCTCCGCCTTGATGTCGAGCATGGGCCAACCCTGGCACACGCCACTGACAGCGGACCGGGCACGCCGAAGGGGCGCCCCCCGTCTTGGGCGGGCGCCCCTTCGGACCGGGTCGGTGCTGGATCAGACCTGGTCGGCCTTCTCCAGCGCCGTGCAGCAGGTGTCGACGATCAGCCGCGTGACGACGTACGGGTCGACGTTGGCGTTCGGGCGGCGGTCCTCGATGTAGCCCTTCTGGTCCTGCTCGACCTGCCACGGGATACGGACCGAGGCGCCGCGGTTGGAGACGCCGTAGCTGTACTCGTTCCACGGGGCGGTCTCGTGCAGGCCGGTGAGGCGGTCGTCGATGCCCGCGCCGTAGTTCTTGACGTGGTCCATCGGCTTCGAGCCCTCGCCCAGCGACTCGCACGCGGTGATGATCGCGTCGTAACCCTCGCGCATCGCCTTGGTGGAGAAGTTGGTGTGCGCACCCGCGCCGTTCCAGTCACCCTTGACCGGCTTCGGGTCCAGGGTCGCGGAGACGTCGAAGTCCTCGGCGGTGCGGTAGAGGAGCCAGCGCGCGATCCACAGCTGGTCGGAGACCTCCAGCGGGGCGAGCGGGCCCACCTGGAACTCCCACTGGCCCGGCATGACTTCGGCGTTGATGCCGGAGATGCCCAGACCCGCCTGCAGGCAGTTGTCGAGGTGCTTCTCGACGATCTCGCGGCCGAAGATCTCGTCGGAGCCGACACCGCAGTAGTAGCCGCCCTGGGCGGCCGGGAAGCCGCCCACGGGGAAGCCGAGCGGGCGGTGGCCGTCGAAGAAGGTGTACTCCTGCTCGATGCCGAAGATCGGCTCCTGGCCGGCGAACTGCTCGGCGACCGGACGCAGGGCGGCCCGCGTGTTGGACTCGTGCGGCGTCATGTCGATGTTGAAGACCTCGCACAGGACGAGGACGTCGTTGCCGCCGCGGATCGGGTCCGGGCAGGAGAAGACCGGCTTCAGCACACGGTCGGAGGCGTGACCCTCGGCCTGGTTGGTGCTGGATCCGTCGAAGCCCCAGATGGGCAGATCCGCGACGTCTCCCGAGGGCTCGCCTGCCATGATCTTCGTCTTCGAACGAAGCTTGGCGGTCGGCTCGGTGCCGTCGATCCAGATGTACTCAGCCTTGAACGTCACGGAAGCCATCCTTTGGGGGTGCTGCGGTGCTGCGGTCTGCGGTCCGGTCTCTGCAGCGCAGCTTCGCAAGACGCGATTTCCCGTCCGTTGCCCATATGTGAACCCCGTGTTACCGAGGTTTCCCGCGTTGTACGTGGGCCTTGAGGAGCCCATCGAAACCGGCGGCCCGGATCCGGCGCACCAGTTCCTCCTCGGTGCTGCCCAGCGCCGTGGCCGCCCGCGCGAGCCGCCAGTCGGCGTCGGAGAGCGTGTGCAGCAGATGCCCGCGTCGCACCTGTGCGTCGGAGAGCCGGAACGTCTTCAGATACGTGACCTGCCCCTTGTGGTCGGTGATCGTCTCGCCGATGTGCCGGCCGCCCCGGTTCCGGGTGAACGGCGGCAGGAACCGCCACAGCGTGAACGGCCCCATCCGGTGGACCCGGTCGAAGGCGTACGACGTGTCCAGCAGCTCGCGCGCGAACAGCGCGTCGTGCGCCTCACGCCACTCCCGCTCCTGCGCCCGTGCTGCCGCCCGGAGATCGGCGAGCGTCCGCACCCGTGCACCGTCGGGGATCCGCGCCCCGAACTCCGGGACCGGACCGCCGTACAGCGCGTACTGATGGATGAGCTCCCCGTACAGATCCTCGACGAGCGAAGCGTGCAGAAGGCGGTAGTCGTCCGGGTGCGGCAGCACGAAGGCGGCGGCGAGCGCATCGGCCGCGTACACCATCACCCCGCACTGGTCGGGATGGATCTCGAAGACACGCAGCGCGTCACCGAGACCGCGCACCGACCACCCCATGTACGCGTCCTCGGCGCGCGGCGAGAGGCCGTCGCGCAGTGCCTGCCGCGACCACTCCTCCCAGGCGATGGCCGGGCCGCCGAAGTGCAGCGAGAGATAGCCCTCCAGCGCGAGGTGCAGCGGCAGGAAGCGCAGCCGGTCGCCGGGCTGCCGCTTGGCCATGCGGTGGTGGCGATGCCGGTGGCGCAGCAGCGGCGCGGTGACGGGCGGGCGGGCACCGGCGCCCGGGTCACCGCTGCCGCCGGTGCCGAGCTGGGTACCGTACGCGGCACTCTGCCGGCCCGTACCGGCGCCGTCCGGCTCCGTACGCAGCCCCGACCAGTCGGCGACGAGACCGTGCGGGATGTATGACGTGTAGTGCGTCCGCGGGCCGGTGTCGACGACGCTGCTGCCGAAGCCCCGGTAGATCTCCTGATGCAGCCGCAGCCCCGCGACGGGCTCCTCACGCACCAGCGGCACCAGCCGGATGCCGCCCCACACCTGGGCGGGCCGGACCGTCAGCCCGGTCAGTTCCAGCCTGTTCACTCTCCTCGGCCCCCTCGTCCCCTCGGTCCGTGACCGGCCACGAAACGTGCGACCTGCCGGTCCAGATAGGCGTGCAGGGCCGCCGCTCCCGTGCGCCCCTCCGCGAACCGCGCGATCTCCACCAGCGCGGGCAGATCCTCGGCGTCACGGATACCGGCCGTCGGCACGCTCGGCGCGAGCCGTCGCACGTCGAAACCGTCCGCTTCGTATACAGGGTTCACATGGACCACGGTCGTGTGCCGGTCCGGATCCATCCGGGTCCGCCACACCCGCAGCACCTCGCCGGCCAGCCCGGGCGGCGCGTTGTCCCAGCCGTCCGAGACGACGACCAGCCGGTCGGGCCCGTGCTCGAGGGCGTCGAGGATCCGGGTGCCCAGCGGGGTCGGACCCCACGGCCGCACGAGAAGCGGATCGGTGGAGCCCGAGGTCCACAACGGGGTGTACGCACCGGGCGCGGCCAGCGCCTCCAGCAGGAAGTGGCAGGCCAGTGCCACGGCCAGCGGACGACGCCGCTTCTCCCCGGACCCGGACGACGAATAGCTGTCGTCCAGCACTGCGGCGACCCGGCCCCAGCTCCCGGCATGGGCACCGGCGGCGCGACGGGCGGCGGCGCGCAGCGCCCGCGTCAGGTATTGACGGTGGGCGTGCCGCGTCCCGAAGCCCAGGGACAGGACATACAGGGCGAGCCGGGTCAGCGGCATCACGGTCAGATCCACCCCGGCGGGCAGCTCCGTCCCGCCGTCCGTACTTCGCTGCCCCTGGGTGCGCAGCCGCTCCAGCCGCGTCATCCGTGGCACCATCCGTTCCAGGAACGCCTCACGCTTCATGCCGTGCTTGGCTGCGAACCCCTCGGCGACGGTGAACGGCAGTTCGTCGACAGCGCCCTGCTCGTAGTGGGCGCGACGCCAGGCGTCGAGCAGTCGGTGCCGGTAGCGCGGCAGTCGGCCGGGTCGGAACAGGAAGTCGCCGAGCTCGTGCGGCGCCTCGGAGTCCGGGTCACCGAGGGGCAGATGGACATGGCGGGCGGCGGTCCTCAGACCGCTGCGGTACTTCACCGCGTCGTGTGCCAGGTCCGGCCGGGAAGCCAGCCAGTCGCGCATGATCGCGCGGGTGCGCCGGTTGTTGATTTTGGCGCTCCGCAGCGCCCGGAACAGCCGGTAGACGCGCTGCGGAGGAAGCCGGGCCAGCCGGGCGGCGATCAGCCGGCCCTCGGTGCGCCGCTCCTCCGCGGTCGCCTCGGCGGCGGTCTCCAGCAACCCCTGCACGATGCGTGCGGCGTTGTGGTCATTGATGTCGAGGGCGAGCGAAGCGGCGTACACCTTGCGGTAGTTGACCCTCACGTACTCATGCAGGAAGTCCAGTGAGAGCTGCTGCTGGTACGCCTCCGAGCGGAACTCACGCTGTCCGGTCGCGGTGATCGCCGCATGGACGAAGAGGAGCACGTCCTCGGCGGCAATGAGGTCGGCGTACGTGTCCGTGTCGGTCATCCTCTTCCCCCGTGACGTTCCGCCGCCGCATGCGGAGATGTGGAAGCCGGCCGGGGAATGGGGGCGCGATCAGCGAAATCACTGCTTCAGAGGCACGTCCCGGAAGTCGCAGCCGGAGTCCCGCGGCCGGCTCCGCCAACGTAACCGCGGGCCGTCGCACACCGCCACCTGATAACGACCTGGTGCACGATGGAGAGTGGATCAGGTCGTAAGCGGACCGGGCAGACTGGCCTCCATGACGACACCACCCGCCGCTCCCCTGCGTATCGGCCTTCTCGGTACGGGCCCCTGGGCCCGGAACACCCAGGCACCCGCCCTCGCCACCCATCCCGACGTCGTGCTCAGCGGCGTGTGGGGGCGCCGCCCCGAGGCGGCGGACGCGCTCGCGGCCACCCATGGCGCCACGGCGTACTCCGGTGACGCGGGCGTCGACGAACTTCTCGCCGTGAGCGACGCCGTCGCGTTCGCCCTGCCGCCGGACGTCCAGGCCCCGCTGGCCGCGCGCGCCGCTGCCGCCGGGTGTCACCTGTTGATGGACAAGCCGATCGCGACGACTGTGGCCGGGGCCCGGGAGGTCGCCGAGGCCGCCGACCGGGCGCGGGTCGCGTCGGTCGTGTTCTGCACACTGCGGTTCGCGAAGGAGACGTCCGACTGGATCGCCGAACAGGCGGGCCGGGACGGGTGGTTCACCGCCCGTGCCCAATGGATCGGCGCGCTGTACGCCCCCGGTGCGGACAGCGAGTACGCAGCGTCTCCGTGGCGCCGTGACAAGGGCGGTCTGTGGGACGTCGGTCCGCATGCGCTGTCGGTGCTTCTGCCGGTGCTCGGCGATGTGACGGAACTGACCGCGGCCCGAGGGCCCGCCGACACCACCCATCTGATCCTCCGTCATGGCTCCGGCGCGTCCAGCACGGTGACGCTCGCACTGGCCGCGCCGCCGGGAGCCGTGGGTACGGAGATCGAGCTCCGGGGGGAGGCGGGGGTCGCCACGCTGCCTGGGTGGGGGGATGCGGTGGGGTCGTTCCGGGCGGCGGTGGATGCGCTGCTCGAAGCGGTACGTACGGGGGTCCCGCACCCCTGCGACGTACGGTTCGGGCTGCGGCTGACCGAGCTGCTGGCCGAGGCGGAGGCCAAGGCGGGGCCGGTGCCCGTACGGTCCTGAACGGCGGGGAGAGACCGTCCGCACCGTGCGGGCACCGCCCGGGCGGGTCAGCCCACGCGCTCGATGCGGGCGCGGCGGATCAGGAACTTGCCCGGCTCGCGGACCTGCTCGAAGGCCGCGTTGTTCAGCAGTGCACAGCTGCCGGAGGGCGAAGTGACCGTCACCGTGGTGGACTTGTTGTTGTCGAGATTGGTCACCCTGAGCTCGGTGCCGACGGGGAACTGATTGCTGGATGCGGCGGGGGCACCACCCTCGCCGGACAGCGTCACGGTGGACCCGGCACAGACGACATCACCGGTGGTCCGGCCCCCTCCGCCGGGCGACGCCGTGGCCGCGGTCCCGGGCGTCGATGCCGGTGCGGACGTGGGTGCGGACGCGGCGGGATCCACGGCCGCCCCCGCCGATGCTTCCCCGCCGCACCCCGAGGCGGCCTGCCGGCGTCGGATCTGCGCGATCACGGCTTCCCGGTTGGCGATCCGCGCAGCCGACTGGGCATCCGGGTCGGCCCGCTGACCGGCGATGAACTTCTCGTTGTTGCCGAGAGCCGTGGCCAGTCCGGTGCAGACGACCGACGAGGCCCGGTCCGTCGGCGGCGACTGCGCCGCCTGGCCGGTCCCGGCCAGTACGGCCGCCGTCCCACCGGCGAGCGCGGCGGCCCCGACCAGCAGGGCGAGCTTCTTCTTGCGGCTGAGGGTTTTTTTGCGTGACACGTAAGGCTCCTGTCCCCGGCCGGAACACCTGGTGCGCTCGGGCCGGATGCGGTGCGTGTGTCCCTACGTACGAGTAACAGGCGCGTTCGTTTCAGCCGCAGCGGGACGTCAGCGGTGGCGGCGGGGGTGCAGGCGCCGCCGCCACGGAACCGGATCACGAACGGGTCTCCTCGATCGCCTGCCGGTCAGCGAATGGCGGTGACCGCCTGGTGCGCGGCGGACAGGAAGCGCCGCACGGCTTCTGTCTCACTCTCGTCGAAGTCGCGCAGCACTGTCACCGTCTTTTCGATCAGCTGCCCGAAGAACGCCCACCCCAGCTCCACCGCCCGTGGGTCCACCGCCAGCAGCACCCGTCGACGGTCGCGCGGGTCGCGGGTGCGGGTGAGGTGGCCGAGCCTTTCCAGCCGGTCGATGACGGCGGTGGTCCCTGCGGAGTTGAGTCCGAGCTGCGCACCGAGCCACCCGGCGGTCGCGTCGGTGCCCGCCCGTTCGGCGTCGAGCAGGCAGATCAGGGCGCGCACGTCGGTGGGGTGCATGCCGTTGCGACTCGCGAACTCGGCCTGCCGCAGGCCGAATTCGACAGTCACTTTGCGCAGCAGATGAACGATCTCCATCTCGGAACTCTGCTCGCCCATGAGATCTCCTTCCCCTATTATCTCGCTGAGCGAGATAATATCCAAGGGCACTCACCTTCGGGAGCACCTCATGGCAACCACGTCATCCGGGTCAACCGCAACGGCCGTCTCCGAGTCGTTCCTCTCGGCGTACGACGAGGTCCTGGCGGCCAAGTGGCCCGTCGGAACGACCCACTCCGACGTCCCCACCCCGTACGGCACCACCCGTATCAACAGTTACGGCCCCGAGGGCGCCCCGCCCCTGGTGCTCCTGGCGGGGGGCGGCTCCACCTCCACCGTCTGGTTCGCCCAGGCCGCCCACCTGGGGCGCACCCACCGCGTCCACGCCGTCGACCTCATCGGCGATCCGGGCCGCAGTGCGGCGGGGGAGTGCCCGATCCGTACGGTGCCGGACCTGACGGCCTGGCTGGACGCCGTGCTGGACGCCCTGAACACCACATCGACAGCACTCTGCGGCCATTCCTACGGCGCCAGGATCGCGCTCCACTACACCCTGCACGCACCCGACCGCGTCCGAAGGCTGATCCTCGTGGACCCGACCCAGTGCTTCGCCGGTTTCCGCCCCGGCTATCTGCTGCACGCACTGCCGATGCTGCTCCGCCCCAGCGCGAAACGCACGCGCACCTTCATGAACTGGGAGACGGACGGCGCCACGCTCGACCCGACATGGCTGCACCTGCGCGAGACGGCCGCCGACTTCCCGACCGCCCGCCCGGTCAACGGCCCGCGCCCCACTCCCGAGGCCCTGAGCACGCTGAACGTGCCGACCTTGATCCTTACGGCCGAGAACAGCCGGGCCCACAACGCCGCACGGGTCGCCACCACCGCGACCCGGCTGCTCCCGCACGCACGGACGGCGACGATCCCGGGCGCCACGCACCACACGCTGCCGCTGCACGCCCCGGACGCCGCCGAACTCAACCGCAGGATCGAGAGCTTCCTGCTGACTGAGTGATTCCGGCAGGGCTCAACGCCCCAGAGCGTCCCGCACGGCTTCCTCCGTACGCGCCACGACGGCCGTCCCGTCCTCCGCCGTGATGATCGGCCGCTGGATCAGCTTCGGATGCTCGGCAAGTGCCGTGATCCACCGCTCCCGTGAACCGGCCTCGCGCGGCCACTCCTTGAGCCCGAGCTCCTTCGCCTCTGCTTCCTGCGTCCGCGTGATGTCCCACGGCTCCAGCCCGAGCCGGTCGAGTACGGCCCGGATCTCGTCGGGCGACGGCACATCCTCCAGATAGCGGCGGACGGTGTATTCGGCGCCCTCGGCGTCGAGCAACTGCACCGCACTGCGGCACTTGGAACATGCGGGATTGATCCAGATCTCCATGGGGCCAACGGTACTCGACGTACCTCGCGAAAGCCCCTCTGGCCAGGGGCGATTGTCAGTGGTGGGTCGTAAAATGGAGGTAGTTCGTGAGGGTTTCACGACCGTGCCAGGAGGATGCCCATGGCCGTTGCCGCAGTCACGACCAAGCCGCTCCACAAGCCCCTGCAGAAGAAGCCGCTCCCCGCGGGCCGACCCCGCGAGTGGTACGTCTCCCACAACCGCCGCCTGAAGGCCATGCGCCTGGCGATCGCCCTGCTCGACACGGGCGTCTACCACCCGTCGAACGCTGACAACGACACGATACGCACGACTGCCGAGCGCATCGGCATCCACCCGCCGTCCGACATCACCTGCCGCATGGTCCGCGCCCTGATCCGCTACGGCCGCTGAAGGACCGGAAGCCTGTGCCCCCGGAAGCCGGGGGCACAGGCACATGGGCACACCCGACTACCCGGTTCAGAACCTGCCGCAGACGGCCGTGGCGAAGGCCCCGGACGCCGAGGCAGTCCGAACGGTGACGTCCATGGCGGTGCCGGTCACCTCGTAGGTGAGATGAACGTTCCTCGTCCTCTCCCTGGACAACACGTCGGCGACCACCCCGACGGCCGCCGCCCCGGCACCGGCCGGCAGAAGCACGACGACCAGCAGCACCACAGGGCAGCCGCGCCTGCGTACGGCCTCCGCTCCGGCCCGGCCCTTCACCCGTCCGGCATACGGGGCATGCGGTGCGGCCTGTGGACCCGTTGACTGGGGCGACGGGCAAGTGCTGGGAGGCACGATGACGAGGAAAGCCGCGCGAGGCCTGTGGGCCGTGCTGCTGACGACGGCCGTGATGTCGACCGCCGGTGCCTGTTCGGACGACGGCGGTGGCGCCTCCACCAAGGCGTCCGAGGCGGCCTCCGCCGCAGCGTCGGCGGCATCCAGGGGTTCCGACGTGGTGGCCTCGGCGACGGCTGCCGCGGGCGAGAAACTGAGAGGCTTCAAGAACGGCGTGAACGCCAAGCGCGACGTCAAGCTGGGCGCGGTGAGCACCGACCGCGACGGCCGCGCCACCTCGAAGATCACCGTGACGAATGGCACCGACTCGCCGAAGTCCTACGCTGTGCAGGTCACCTTCCGTGACGCGAGCGGCAACCTGCTCGACATGGTGGTGGTGACGATCGACGACGTCGGGCCGAAGTCCTCCAAGGACGCCATCGCCCGCAGTAACCGCAAGCTGTCGGGTGAGGTCAAGGCCGACGTGGGGACGGCTCTGCGGCACTGATCGCACCATAAGTGTCTTCACGTTCGGCAGTGGTTGTTCCGCCGTTCCCCGAGGCCGGCCGTTGAAGCACATGGCACGGCGGAGCCTGCACCCGGTGGGAGCGCCAGGAAAGTGCCGTCAGCTTGTTCTCGGTGCCGGTGCCCGGTTGCGGGATCTCGAGAATGATCCGCCGGCCTGAGCGGTCGTCGACAACGAGGGCACTCTCCTCCAGCAGCATGCGGCCGACAAAAGGATGCTTCACCTCTCGGGTGGTGACGTGGTGCCTTTCGATTTCGTGCTGCTGCCACCATTTGCGGAAGTCCGCGCTGTTCTGGCTCAGTTCGCGGACCAGCGCGGTGAACCATGGTTCTTGTACGTAGACTCCGGTGGCTGCGCGGAACTCCGCCAGGACGGAGCGAGCGCTCGGCTCCCAGTTCTGAATCAGTTCCCGCAGGTAGCCGCCGAAGAATAGCCACAGGATGTGACGATGCTCAGGAGGGATTTTGGTCAGATCCCCGTAGACATCGGTTCTGGCCTGGTTCCAGGCCAGAATGTTGAAACGGGGACCGAGGGCGATGGCCGGATGCGGTTGCTGGCTGTCCAGGATGCGTTGGAGGGCTGGAGGCACACCGTCCGGGGAAACACTCGCGCTGGAAGGGGCGTCGCCGTGCGCCAGAGCCAGCAGATATTCGCGCTCTTCGGTGTTGAGGCGTAGGGCTTCGGCCAGCGATTCGAGGACGTGGTCCGATACTCTGATGTTCCGGGCCTGTTCAAGGCGTGAGTACCAGCAGGCGCTGATTCCTGCGAGGTCGGCGACGTCTTCCCGCCGCAGCCCCGGGGTTCGTCGAGATGCCCGTGGTGGAAGACCGACCTCTTCCGGCTGAAGTGCTCGCCGCCGTGTTCTGAGGAAGTCCGCGAGCTCCGCTCGCCGTTGGTCGTAATTCATCCGTCGTTCCCTCTGCTGGGCGACATTTGCGGATGGTTATTACCTGGGACCCCTACTCCTAGGATAGTCGGTTTCTGGATGCGTGCTCGGCCGCGTGTGATGCTGCTGCTGGACGTGGTGTTCGACCGTGCGACGAGGTGTGGAGAAGGGGCACCGTTCCTCAACGAACGCCTGTCTTTCGGTCCGGCGGTCGAAGGGAGAAAGTCATGCATGGCAAGCGGTACCTTTTCGGGCTCAGCCCAGTGCTCATCGCCTCGCTGGCGTTGCCTGCGGGTTTCGCCGGGGAAGCGTTCGGCGCCCCACCCGCGGCCGCTGCGGCGACAGCGGCCCCCTCGAAGGCCCCCTCGGTAGGGCCTGGCGATCCCGGATTCAACATCGGCGTGGCGACCGGCCAGGTCGATGGCCGCGCGCTGTGCGTGAGCAGGGTTGGCGGCCATCTGCCGCTGATTCCCCTGAACCAGCAGGCGGCGTTCAGGGCGGGCTACGACATCGGGTTCACGTCGGTGTGTAGTCCTGCGTTCCAGCCGCAGCGGCTGGTGCAGCGGCAGCAGCAGCAACAACAACAGCAGCAGCAACGGCAGCAACAGCTGCAACAACAACTGCAGAGTCTGCGCGTGAACGTGAACCTGCCGCCTGGGCAGCAGCCCACGACGCCGCCTACGACGCCGCCTACGACGCCGCCTACGACGCCGCCTACGACGCCGCCTACGACGCCGCCTACGACGCCGCCTACGACGCCGCCCACGACGCCGCCCACGACGCCGCCCACGACGCCGCCCACGACGCCGCCCACGACGCCGCCCACGACGCCGCCCACGACGCCGCCGACCACGCCGCCGACCACGCCGCCGACCACGCCGACGACGACGCCGACGGCGCCGACGATGCCGACCACGCCTACGGCGCCGACGATGCCGACCACGCCTACGGCGCCGACGATGCCTACGACGCCGATGATGCCGACGGCGCCCACGATGCCCACGACGCCGACCACGCCTACGCAGTAGCAGCAGGAGCCGGCTGGCGGGGCCCTCCGGCGGTCATCATGCCGCCCGTGGCGCGTAACCCGCGGGACACGCGGGTTACGCGCCTACTCTCTGCCGGTTCCCGGCGTGAATTTCTGTGTCAACGCCGAGGAGGGACGCTACCGCGATGGTGTGGGGTAGCGCCCATCGCTCTCTGTGCACAGGGTGGGACAGGTGCGGACAACGAGTAACGCCAACAGCTGTTTCCGCATTTTCGATTTTTGTGGGTTCGCTTCGCCTCCCATGTATCGATGCGATGTGCCTTCGGGTGCGAGTCCGCGATCGAGATATGCGGCGGAGCAGTTGCGCTGCTCATGGGGCATGTTGGCAAGGCCTTCGGAACTGGGGCGGTGATGCCGCACTGAGCGGTCGCCGACAACGAGTGAAATATCCTTTGGCATATGCGGCTGATGAAAGAGAGCGCCACTTCCCGGACGGTGAAGTGTCGCCTTTCGATTGCTTACTGCCGCGGCCATGTGCAGAAGTCCGTTCCGTTCTGACTCAGTTCGCGGACCAGCGTAGTGAACTACGCTCAGCTGACTATTTCCCGGCCCAAGGAAGGAAATGAGGGCGAGTGTTGAATGCGGTTGCCGCCTGTCCAGGATGTACTGCAGATCCGGAGCTGCATCGTCTGAGGAAGTCCGTTGACTCTGCTCGCCGTTGGGTACCAATCAACCCCTCGTTCCTCTGGCGGCCGACAAGTACGGATGGTTATTACCTGGGACCCCTACTCCTAGGATGGATGGTTTCTGGATGCATGCTCCGCTACGTGTGATGCTGCTGATGGAAGCGGCGTTCGGCCGTACGAGGTGTGGAGAAGGGGCACAGTTCCTGCTGCGAACGCCTGTCTTTCGTTCCAGCGGTCGAAGGGAGAAAGTCATGCGTGGCAAGCGGTACCTTTTCGGGCTCAGCCCAGTGCTCATCGCCTCGCTGGCGTTGCCTGCGGGTTTCGCCGGGGAAGCGTTCGGTGCCACACCTCCAGCCTCTACGGTGGCAGCGGCCCCCTCGAAAGCACCCTCGCAGGTCATTGATCCGTTCTCGTTCAACGCCGGGCTGAGGGCTTGCAGGACTGGCGGCGTGCTGCTGCAGCCGCAGCGGTTGCAGCCGCAGCGGCTGCAGCAACAGCAGCAGCAGCAACAGCAGCAACAACAACAGCAGCAGTTGGTGCAGCTGAACGTGCAGCAGCAACAACAGCAACAGCAACAGCAACAGCAGCAACAACAACAGCAGCAGCAACAGCAACAACAGCAGCAACAGCTGCCGCAGCAGCAACAGCAACAGCAACAGCAACAGCAACAGCAACAGCAACAACAGCAGCAGCAACAACAGCAGCAGCAACAGCAACAACAGCAGCAGCAACAGCAGCAACAGCAACAGCAACAACAGCAGCAGCAACAGCTGCCGCAGCAGCTGCCGCAGCAGCAGCAGCAACAACAGCAGCAGCAGCAGGCTGTAGCCGGCTAGCGCGGCTGTTCGGCGGTCACCATGACGCACCAGGGCGCGTAACCCGCGGAGGATGCGGGTTACGCGCTACGTGCAAAGCGTCCATGCTCTGCCGGTTCTCGGCGGCAGCTGGACAGCCGCCCCCCTTGAATGTCTGTGTGAACGCCGACGAGGGCCGCTACCCCGATGGTGTGGGGTAGCGGCCCTCGCTGCTGCCTGTGTGATCAAGTCAGGGAGCCGGGGAGTAACGCCAAGAGGTGTTCCCGCAGCTCGCAGCCCGCTTTCGAGCTCCGGGCCCGGCTCGTCCGACCTTGCTCTTTAGATGTCGAAGTACAGCTCGAACTCGTGCGGGTGCGGGCGCAGCTGGATCGGGGCGATCTCGTTGGTGCGCTTGTAGTCGATCCACGTCTCGATCAGGTCGGACGTGAAGACGCCGCCCGCGAGGAGGTACTCGTGGTCCGCCTCCAGGGCGTCCAGGACGGCGGGGAGCGAGGTCGGGACCTGCTGGACGTTGGCGTGCTCCTCGGGAGCCAGCTCGTACAGGTCCTTGTCGATCGGCTCGGCCGGCTCGATCTTGTTCTTCACGCCGTCGAGGCCGGCCATCAGCAGAGCCGAGAAGGCCAGGTACGGGTTGGACGACGGGTCCGGGGCGCGGAACTCGACGCGCTTGGCCTTCGGGTTCGATCCCGTGATCGGGATACGCATCGCGGCGGAACGGTTGCGCTGCGAGTAGACCATGTTGACCGGGGCCTCGAAGCCGGGGACCAGGCGGTGGTACGAGTTCACCGTCGGGTTCGTGAAGGCCAGCAGCGACGGCGCGTGCTTGAGGATGCCGCCGATGTAGTAGCGGGCGATGTCCGAGAGACCCGCGTAGCCCTGCTCGTCGTAGAACAGCGGGTCGCCGCCGGCCCACAGGGACTGGTGGACGTGCATGCCCGAGCCGTTGTCTCCGAAGATCGGCTTCGGCATGAAGGTCGCGGTCTTGCCGTTGCGCCAGGCGACGTTCTTCACGATGTACTTGAAGAGCATCAGGTCGTCGGCCGCGGCGAGCAGCGTGTTGAACTTGTAGTTGATCTCGGCCTGGCCGGCGGTGCCGACCTCGTGGTGCTGGCGCTCGACCTGGAGGCCGTTCTTGTCCAGCTCAAGGGAGATCTCGGCACGCAGGTCGGCGAAGTGGTCGACCGGCGGGACCGGGAAGTAGCCGCCCTTGTAGCGGACCTTGTAACCCCGGTTGTCCTCTTCGGAGCCGGTGTTCCAGGCGCCGGCCTCGGAGTCGATGTGGTAGAAGCTCTCGTTCTCCGACGTCTGGAAGCGGACGTTGTCGAAGACGTAGAACTCGGCCTCGGGGCCGAAGTACGCGGTGTCGGCGATGCCGGTGGAGGTGAGGTACGCCTCGGCCTTCTTGGCCACGTTGCGCGGGTCACGGCTGTACTGCTCGCCGGTGATCGGGTCGTGGATGAAGAAGTTGATGTTGACGGTCTTGTCGCGGCGGAACGGGTCGACACGGGCGGTCGACAGGTCCGCGCGGAGCGCCATGTCGGACTCGTGGATGGCCTGGAAGCCGCGGATCGACGAGCCGTCGAAGGCCAGTTCCTCGGTCGGGTCGAATGCCGCTGCCGGGATGGTGAAGTGCTGCATCACACCGGGCAGGTCACAGAACCGGACATCGATGAACTTGACATCTTCGTCGGCGATGTACTTCTTCGCGTCGTCGGCGTTCTGGAACATCCAACTCCTCCTACTCCCGGCCCGGGAGGGACGGGGTTGTAGCTCGTGGTGCGGCCAGTGCGGTGGCACACGCTGGACCCGACCATAGGCAGGCCGGATTTCTCAAGCATGACCCATTTGTTTCGCCGAAGTTAACCGAGGCGGGTGTCGGCGGCACCTCGGAGGCGTACCGGGGCTGTGGCCGGGGGGCCGCGTCCGCGAGCCCGGAGGGCCCCACCCGGCAGGGCGTGGAGGGCGGCGCAGTACCGTGGACGGGTGGACAATAGGCAAGCAATCGGATCGTGGCTCTCCGGGCCGCGTGCGGCCGCCGAGGACATGGGCGCCGATTTCGGCTACCGGGGCAAGCGGCTCGGTCTGCCCGAAGAAGGACCGGGGGCGATCGCGCCGCTCGGCCGGCGCTTCGGCGCCCTTTTCATCGACTGGGCGCTCTGCCTGCTGATCGCATACGGGCTGTTCGCTCGCGGTGACCAGCAGGCGGCCGGGAACTGGGCCCTCGGGATCTTTGTCGTACTGAGTGTGCTCACCGTCGGGACCGTCGGCTGTACGCCGGGCAAGCGCATCCTGGGTATCCGTGTCGTCGGCGAGGGCGGCGGTCGGCTCGGTCTCGGGCGGGTGATCATCCGGAGCTTGCTGCTGTGCCTGGCGATTCCGGCTCTGGTCTGGGACCGCGACGGGCGCGGGCTGCACGACCGGCTCTCGCGCGCCGTGCAGGTGCGGATCTGAGACGGTCCGGCGAGGCGGAGATGTGAAGAGGGCGGGCTGCGAACCTCAGTGGTTCGCAGCCCGCCCTCTTGTGCGTCGAGTGTGTGGCGTCAGCGCATCTTGCCGCCGCGCGGCATCCGCATGCCCTTCGGCATGGGGCCCTTCGGCAGCGGCATGTTGCTCATCAGGTCGCCCATCGCCCGCAGCCGGTCGTTGGCCGCCGTCACCTGCGGGCCGGTCAGGACCCGCGGCATCTTCAGCATCTTGGTGCGGACCTTCTTCAGCGGTACCTGGCCCTCGTCGTTGCCGACGATGATGTCGTGCACGGGTACGTCCACGAGGATGCGGGCCATCTTCTTCTTCTCGGCCGCCAGCAGGAGCTTGACCCGGTTCGGGTTGCCCTCGCCCACCAGCACGATGCCCGCCTTGCCGACGGCCCGGTGGACGACGTCCTGGCTGCGGTTCATTGCTACCGCCGGAGTCGTGGTCCAGCCGCGGCCCACGCGGTCCAGCACCGCCGCCGCAGCGCCCGGCTGTCCCTCCATCTGCCCGAAGGCCGCCCGCTCGGCACGCCGCCCGAAGACGATCGCCATCGCGAGGAGGGCCAGCACGAAGCCCAGGATGCCCAGGTAGATCGGGTGATCGATCAAGAAGCCGACGGCGAGGAGGACACCGAAGGTGACGATTCCCACACCCGCGACGACAAGACCGATCTTGGGGTCGGTCCGCCGGGTCATCTTGTAGGTCAGGGCGATCTGCTTGAGCCGCCCCGCGTTCTCGGCGCTGTCCGCGCCGTCAGTGTTTGCCTTCCTCGCCATGTACTGAAGTTTACGTGGCCTAGGAGCGGTGGTCGGCCACGGCCTCCAGTACGTACTCGGTCTCGACCCGGTCCTTGGCGCGGCGGCGGTCCTCGAGGACGGCCGTCCAGGCGTTGCGGCGGGCGGTGCGCTGGCCGCTGCTCAGCAGCAGCGACTCGACGGCGCGGAGAGCATCGGTGACGGACGGAATGGCGGTGGCGCGTACCGGCACGGCCTGCATCGTGGAAGTCCCCTCGGAACGGATGCGCGGAGTGAGTGGGTTACAGGAGTTGCTTGCGCGGGCTGGAGACGGTGAGCAGTGGCGGCAGCAGCCGTGAGAACCACTGCGCTGCGTGCATCCAGAGTCACTGCTCGGTGTTACCAGCGCATGACCTTTCGGTCAAACACCAATGAAACCTTGATATGAGCGCCGCGCACGCCGACGCGGCCCATACGCGTCCCCGACCTGCGAGGAGCGTATGGGCCGCGTCGATTCAGCCAGTACCGCTCAGTAGCTTCTTGTGCTCGGATTCACACAGCCCGGGTTCAGGCAGTGGGCGCGGCCGTGGCAACGCCGCGCCGCTCGATCGCCTGCTGGAAGAGCCGTCCGGCCCGGTACGAGGAACGGACCAGCGGCCCGGACATCACGCCGGAGTAGCCGATCTCGTCGGCCTCCTCCTTCAGCTCCACGAACTCGTGCGGCTTCACCCAGCGCTCGACCGGGTGGTGGCGCACGGAGGGCCGCAGGTACTGCGTGATCGTGATGAGCTCGCAACCGGCGTCGTAGAGGTCCTGGAGAGCCTCGCTCACTTCCTCGCGGGTCTCGCCCATGCCGAGGATGAGGTTCGACTTGGTCACCAGCCCGGCCTCGCGGGCCCGCGTGATGACCTCCAGGGAACGCTCGTAACGGAAACCGGGGCGGATCCGCTTGAAGATCCGCGGCACGGTCTCGACGTTGTGCGCGAGCACCTCGGGGCGCGAGGAGAAGACCTCGGCCAGCTGCTCGGGCTCCGCGTTGAAGTCGGGGATCAGCAGCTCGACCTTGGTGGCACCGGCCTCGCGCTCCGCCGTCAGCGTGTGGATCTGGCGCACGGTCTCCGCGTACAGCCAGGCTCCGCCGTCCTCCAGGTCGTCGCGGGCGACGCCGGTGATCGTGGCGTAGTTCAGGTCCATCGTGACGACCGACTCGCCCACGCGGCGGGGCTCGTCCCGGTCCAGCGCCTGCGGCTTGCCCGTGTCGATCTGACAGAAGTCACAGCGCCGGGTGCACTGGTCACCGCCGATGAGGAACGTGGCCTCACGGTCCTCCCAGCACTCGAAGATGTTCGGGCAGCCGGCCTCCTGGCACACCGTGTGCAGACCCTCGCTCTTCACGAGCTTCTGCAGCTGGTTGTACTCGGGGCCCATCTTCGCCCGGGTTTTGATCCACTCGGGCTTGCGCTCGATGGGGGTCTGGCTGTTCCGGACCTCCAGGCGCAACATCTTGCGCCCGTCGGGTGCGACAGCGGACACGTCCGGCTCCCTACGACTTCGATTCTTCGGCGAACACCAGGGTACGCCCGCTATTTGTGCGGTTGGGGTGTGGCCCTTGCCCTTGGGCAACCAGGGGGTGGTCCGGGCCATTCCCGGGGCTCCGGGTCAGGCCGAGGCCCGGTCGATCTCCCGCGGGGCGAGCTCCGCGTTCTCCAGGACGTCCGTCAGGTGCTTCTCGATCACCGGGAGCACCTCGGCGACCGTGACGTCGCGGCCCAGCTCGTACGCGAGCGAGGTGACGCCCGCGTCGCGGATGCCGCACGGCACGATCCGGTCGAACCAGGTGTTGTCCGGGTTCACGTTCAGCGCGAAGCCGTGCATGGTCACACCCTTGGCGACCCGGATGCCGATCGCCGCCAGCTTGCGGTCCTCGCGCCGCTGACCGGCGTTGGACGGGGCGTACTCGGGGCCGTTCAGCCGCGGGTCGAACTCCTCGTCGTGCAGCCGCGGGTCGAAGTCGAGGGAGAGGCCGCCGAGCGACGGACGCTCCTCGACCGGGTCGCCGAGCACCCAGACTCCGCTGCGGCCCTCGACCCGGCTGGTCTCCAGACCGAACTCGGCAGCCGTACGGATCAGCGCGTCCTCCAGCCTCCGGACATGCGCCACGACGTCCACCGGGCGCGGCAGCTTCTGGATCGGGTAGCCGACGAGCTGCCCGGGGCCGTGCCAGGTGATCTTTCCGCCGCGGTCCACGTCGACGACGGGAGTGCCGTCCAG
The DNA here is from genome assembly GCF_042801455.1 of Streptomyces sp. NPDC057565. Lineage (NCBI taxonomy): Bacteria > Bacillati > Actinomycetota > Actinomycetes > Kitasatosporales > Streptomycetaceae > Streptomyces > Streptomyces sp. NPDC057565. Next base: position 236,980 of record NZ_JBHVFU010000003.1, read on the forward strand.
GGGGCGCTCACTGTCGGTCGTACGGCGTCCCGCCGTGTAGACGGGCGGGTGTTCCAGCAGCAGACAGGTGTCGGGAACCGTGTCCTCGAACCGGGCCGCATGCACCTCGCGCTGCTTCTGCCAGGCCTCCTGGTAGTCGACAGCTTCCTTGCCGAATCCCAGCCGGACGAACCGAAGCTCACTCACGGAGATGCCTCCCTACTTGCGGTACCGGGAGCCGGGGGGTGCCCCGGAACCACGTCACCATGCACTGATTCGCGCCCGGGCCACTGTACGACCGCCCCGGGAGCGGTGGCCCGGCAGGTTGTTCCCGTCAGCGCCACCCCCAATCCTCACACGATCGGATGAATGTGAAGCGAAGGAGACTGCGGCCGCCGTAGGGCCCGCTAAATTCGCGCCGTTCCATAAGGGCCGCCCGCCCGGCCCCGAAGGCAGGAGACCGTACAGCTGATGTCGGAACGACCTCCGCAGCGCACCCCCAACCGCCAGCTCGCCTCGCTCATCACCGAAGCCGGATTCTCGAACGCCGGTCTCGCCCGCCGGGTGGACCAGCTCGGCCTCGAACACGGCCTGGATCTGCGCTACGACAAGACCTCCGTGACTCGCTGGCTGCGCGGTCAGCAACCGCGCGGGACCACCCCCGCACTGATCGCCGAGGTCTTCACCCGGCGGCTCGGGCGACGGCTCTCCGCGCAGGACCTGGGCCTCGACGCGTGTGCGCCCGTCTACGCCGGCCTGGAGTTCGCCGCCACTCCGGCCGAGGCGGTGGACATCGTCAGCGGCCTGTGGCGGAAGGACTCGGGCAGCCATGCGGAGCTGCGCAAGATCGCCTTCACCCCGGCAGGGCTCGTGGTGCCCAGCCGAGACTGGCTGATCGGACGGGCCGACGAGTGGGTGGGGCGGGGGAGCGAGACGGCTGCCCCCGGCGGGGGCAGCGGGACCCGGGCGGCGCCGGTGCTCGGTGCGCAGCGCGGGCCGGTGGGGGCCAACGGGTCCCGTGGTTCGCACGCCGGGGCGCACGCCACGGCCCACGCGGGGGCGCATGGATCGCACGGGGGGAGCGGGCCCGGGGGCCGGTACGGCGCCCGGGGGCCCGCGCCCGCCAGGCCCTCCGGGCCCGCCGCGTCGCCCTCCGCCTCCGCCGGGACTCCGGTGCATCTCGTGCCGTCGGCAACCGGTGCCCCCGGCGTCCCCAGGCAGCGGCAGTCCGACCGCGGATCCGGCCAGAAGGTCAGCAGCGGCGATGTCGCCGCCCTGCGTTCCGTCGGCGAGCTCTTCCGCACCCTCGACAACGCCTACGGCGGTGGCCACGCCCGCCAGGCGCTCGTCCGCTACCTGGAGCACGAGGCCGAGCCGATGCTCCGTGGGACGTACGGGGAGGCCACCGGACGGCGGCTCTTCTCGGCCGCCGCCGATCTGACCCGGCTGGCGGGCTGGACCTCGTACGACATCGCGGCGCACGGCCTCGCCCAGCGCTACTTCGTCCAGGCGCTGCGGCTCGCGCAGGCGGCGGGGGACCGGGCGTACGGCAGTTACGTGCTGATCACCATGAGCCGGCAGGCGGTCTATCTGGGGCACGGCAGGGAAGCCGTCCAGCTGGCGCGCGTCGCCCAGCAGGGCATCGGCTCGTCGGCGCCGCCCGTCGTGCTGGCCCTGCTGCACGCCGTCGAGGCGCGCGGGCACGGCGTGCTCGGCGAGGCCAGGACCTGCGCGGCCTCGCTGGCGCGGGCGGAACGCGCGCTGGAGAGCGCCCGGCCCGGGGACGACGTACCGTACTGGGCGCGCTACTTCGACGAGGCGCAGCTCGCCGACGATTTCGGGCACTGTCACCGCGATCTGCAGCAGTACCGGGCCGCCGCCCAGCATGCGGAGCGTTCGCTGCAGCTGCGCGCCCCGGCGTACGCCCGGAGCAGGCTGTTCTGCCGGGTGGTGCTGGCGTCCGCCCGGCTCGGGCTCGGTGAGCTCGACCAGGCGTGTCTGCTCGGCGCGGAGGCGGCCCAGCAGGCGGCGGAGATGCGGTCGGTTCGGGCGACGGAGTACGTACGGGACTTCGAGCGCCGCCTCGAGCCGTACCGGGACGCGGCTGCGGTACGCGGATACCGGGACCGGGTCGCGGCCCTCGGGTGATCCCTCCCGCGGGACCACGGATGACGCTTCCGTGTGACTCCGGCGCGCGACAGAACGGGTGGTGGCCCGGACCGGGAGCGATCGGTCCGGGCCACCACCCGTTTCGGCGGGGCTCTCTCAGTGCCCGCGCACCTCGACCTCCGCCAGCGACAGCGGGTTGGTGCCGGAGGTCAGTTGCACGCGGACGTACCTGCCGGAGGTACCCGCCGGGAGCTGCACGTTGGACGGCCGTCCGGCCTGGCCGGTGACATGGACCGCCGTCACACCGGGTGCGGTCCGCGCCTCATCGAGTCCGTCGGCCGTGATCGGGGTGTCCGAGGTCATGACCCAGAAGTCCTTCAGCCGATCGGAGCAGCAGTCGGTGCGGTTCCAGATGTCGACTGCGGACAGTGACTTCGAGGCGCCCAGGTCGACCTGCCACCACGCCTGCGACGAGGGCTCCGCGGTGTGGGTCACCGAGCCCGACCCGAAGGAGCCGTCGGTGTTCCCGTCGACGGCGCGGGAGGCAGGGGCGTCCCACGCGGTGCTCTTCTGGGTGGCCGGCTTGTTCCGGGCGAGGTTCTCCGGGGCCACCGTGACCTTGACCGCCGTGGTGGTCGTGAGAGGGCCGTGGCGCAGGGTGATGTTCAGTGTGTGCCTTCCGGGGGCCGCGGAAGCGGGCGGCGTCACGGTGAACGGGACCTTCGCGTCGGCGCCCGGCGACAGCGGGTTCACGCGGGTGGCCGCCGGCGTGACGGTCCAGCCCTCGGGTCCGGACAGCGCGATCCCGGTTCCGGGTGCGTGCGTGCGGGCGGTGTTGGTGAGGGTCAGGGTGCCGTCGGCGGCTCGTCCGGGGTTGAGCTCCTTCGGCAGTTCGGTCCTCGTGCGGACGAGGGTGTTCACGCCCGGAGTGGTGACCTTGAAGACGTACGCGCTCGTGCTCCTGGTGGCCGACGCCCCCTGCTTCGGCGTCTCGACGATCACGCGGCCTGCGGAGTCCTTGTGCCAGGGCAGTGCGCTGCCGTCCGAACCGAGCAGAGTGATACGGGAGTCGGCGGTGACGGGCGTGTCGGCGCCGAGGGTGAGTTCGGCGCCGGGCCACTCCAGCGCGGTCGCGTACAGCGTGCCGTCCTTCACCGTGTAGCGGACCTTGTCGTCCCCGGTCGGTTCCTCGGCGTGGTGCCAGTAGGTCGTCCCGTAGATCGCCTCACCGTTGATCTTCAGCCAGGCTCCGATGTCGAGAAGCCGCTGCTGCTGGATCTCGGGGATGGTGCCGTCGGCGCGCGGGCCGATGTCGAGCAGCAGATTGCCGTTCTTGCTGACGATGTCGGTGAGCGAGTCGATCAGCTGGTCGGAGGTGAGGTGGTCCTCCTCGGGCTCGTTCTGGTTGTAGCCGTAGGAGTGCGCGATGCCTCGGCTCGCCTCCCACTTGTTCGGGTCGATGTCCGGCTTGACCGTGTACTCGGGTGTCTGGAAGTCGAGTTCCTTGCTGTCCAGCGCACCGGTCTCGATCTTGCAGCGGTTGGCGACCGCGACTTCCTTCGGGTGCGCCCGGTTCTTCGCGCGGTTGTAGTAGTCGGCGATGACGGGCGCGGTCTTCCAGTACGACGCGGGTTTGTCCCACTGTCCGTCGCACCAGATGATGTCGGGATCGTACTGATCGACCAGCTCGTTCATCTGCGGGACCATGTAGTCGCCGACGTAGTCCTTGACCGACGGGGCGCCGGTGTACGGGACTTCGACGCCGGTGTACGGGTTGCGGACCGGTTTGCCGGTGTACGACGGGTTGTACCACTCGTACAGCGAGTAGTAGAAGCCCGCCTTCAGCTGCCCGCCCTCGGTGTCCTTGCGCGCCGCCTTGAACAGGTCGCCCGCCAGGTCGCGCTTCGGGCCGAGGTCCACGGTGTCGCGGCCGCTGACCTTGCTGTCGAACAGTGCGACGCCTTCATGGTGCTTGGAGGTCAGCACGAAGTATTTGGCACCGGCATCCTTGAACAGCTTCACCCAGGCGTCCGGGTCGTACTTCTCGGCCTTCCACTGGCCGATGAAGTCGTCGTAGTTCGCCGCCGTGCCGTAGGTGTCCTTCTGGTGGGTGTTGGTGGCGCTTCCCTTGCTGTTCATGTAGTTCCAGTACCACTCGGCGTAGCTGCCGCGCGGGCCCCAGGCGGGCACCGAATAGGCGCCCCAGTGGATGAAGATGCCGAACTTGTCGTCGTTGAACCACGTCGGCGTGGGGTGGCTGTTGAGGGACTCCACCGTCGGCTCGTAGTCCTTCGACGGGGGTTCGGGCGCGGCGGAGGCCGGGGTGGTCAGGAAGCCGGCGAGGGCCGCCAGAGCCGTCGCTCCGACGAGTCTGGTACGGGTACGGATGCGGGTGCGGGTCACTGCGGGTTCCCTTCGGGTCAGCGGTCGTAGCGCGCGTAATCGGCCCGGACCTGGTCGGGGCTCAACGCCTCGTCCCAGGTGGTGACTTCGTCGAGATCTCCGCGCAGCCCGGCCTTCTCGGTGCCGATCGAGCGCAGCGGGAGCGGAATGGACGCGTCGACCGTGCCGACGCGCTCGCCGTTCGCATACAGGGTGGTGCGGCCCGGCTCGGTGACCCAGGTCAGCTGGACCCACTGGTTCAGCGGCAGGGTGTAGTCGAAGCTGTGGTCGGCCGCGCCGTAGCGGGTGAAGCCGACCTTGCCGGTGCCCCACTGCTGGAGCTTGAGCGCGCCGGCCTTCGAACTGAGCAGCACCTGGTCACTGGTCCTGCCCGTCGTCCTGACCCAGCCGGAGACGGTCCACGGCTCGGTCAGGTCGAGGCCGCCGAATCCCACCCCGTCGCGGTCGCTGTCGAAGCGCCAGGCCTGGCCGCTCACCCCGTCCGGGACCGGAGTGGGGTTGTTGATGATGTACGAGGTGCCCGGCAGGTTCCCCGCGGTGTCCTCGGCGAAGATCGTGTTGCCGGGGCTGCCGGCCCACGTCCAGCCGCTCGGGTAGGAGGCCTGGTCGAAGGTCCAGTGGTGGCTCGGCCGACCGTCGTCGACCCGGGGTGTCACCGGGTCGGGCCGCAGGCCGGGCGGGTCACCGAGCCGGGCGACCAGTGTCCGGAAGTCCTGCACGGTGTCCGGGGTGGCGGAGGCGTTCCAGGAGCGGTCCGCGATGATCGCGCGCGCGGTGGCCATCTGCTGCTCGAAGTAGCCGTCGTCGGCCCAGAAGTTGTAGTCCGCCCAGTTCATCAGACCGGATCCGAGGAGATCCGGTGCCGTGCTGGGCACCCAGGAGTCGTACATCCACGTCTCGTCGGGGTACGAGTGGTGATAGTTGTTCGGCGTGTTGTAGAACGGGCCGATGGCGATCTCGTCGTGGCCGGGGATGACGGGCTCGGTGCCGGTCCCCTCCCAGGTCAGGAACACCACGGGCGCGTGGACCTTCTGCTGGGGTGCGGCGAGGTGCTCGGAGCCGTTGTAGATCGCGGTGCGCTTGCCGTGCTCGGCGACGACGTCGTCGAGGGTGTTGATGTAGCCGTTCAGCAGGTCACCGAGGGTGCTGGTGTCCGGATCGGCAGCGAGATGGTTCTTGACGCGGGGGCAGTTGGCGAGCTGGCCGGGCAACTCGTCGGCGCCGATGCTGAACAGCGGGGCGTCGAACCAGCCGGCGAACTCGTCGACGATCCGGCGGGTCGTCGCGACCGCCTTCTCGCTGGTGAGGTCGACCATCCAGTTCGGCGTGAGGTGCGAGTGGGTGTGTGCCTGGGTGCACGGTCCGGGGCCGTCACCGAAGCCGATCTTGAAGGCGTCGGTGATCACGGTCGCGTGTCCGGGCACGTCGATACCGGGCATCACCTGCACGTGATAGTGGGCGGCGACACGCTTGAGCCGCTCGATGTCGGCGCGGTCGTAGCTGTGTGCGGGGTCCGCGAGTCCGGGGAACTCCGGGCTGAAGAGACGGAAGCCCTCGGAGTCGGAGAACTGCAGGAAGAGGGTGTTGAGCTTCTGGTCGGCCATCCGGCGGACCAGCTTCTCCAGGTACTGCGGCTGCCAGTACTTGCGGCCCGCGTCGAGCATGGTCATCCGGACCGGCTGGGCGGGACGGTCGGTGGAGACGGCCTTCGGCACGGTGAGGTGATCGGGAGCGGTGCGCAGCAGCTGCAGGAGCGTGCGCGTCCCGTAGAACAGGCCGTGGGTGGAGGCGGCTTCGATGCGGACGGCGTCCGTGCTCTCGAACCGGTAGCCCTCCGCGCCCAGTGCCCCGTGCTCGGTGAGCGTCAGCACGATGTCGCCGGCCCGTGGGTGCCGGATGTCGCTGCTGACGGCCGGAGTGACCCCGCTGACCTGGGCCACCTCCGTACGCAGCTGCTTGGCCAGGTCCTGCACGGACTGCCGTGCGGGGCCCGGGAGTTCGGCTTGCCCGGAAGGGAGCGCGGTCGTGGAGCGGGACCGGGGGTTTACCAGGATGCGGGTCCCCGCCGACAGCTGTGTGTGGCCGCCCGGTTCGGTCCACTGGGTCGGTCTGGGAACAACGGGCGGCCCTGGTGCGGCCGTTGTGGTGCCTGTGCTCGATACAGGTTCGTCCGGAGGCTCGTTCGCCACCGCGACGGGAGTGATAGATCCGATGACTAGAGCTATAAGGAGCGGCAGAACGGGCATGACTCGGCGCACTACGGTCTCCTGAAGTCCGGTTTCGCCAGGACCGTAGCGGTAGACGTGGCGCACGACAAGGGTGTTTGCGGGAGTGGTGTAAACCATTCCCGAAAACAGGAGGTGGGGTGAGAGATCCGATCTGTAAGGGGAGTTGGAGGTTGGGGTCGGCTGGACCGGGGCAGGATGTGCGCGGGCGGACTCAGGCCGCTTCGCGCAGTTCGGACTCCAGATGGCCGGGCCGGATGCCCAGATCGCCGAGGATGGCGTGCGCCGCGCGGCGGCCCGAGAACAGGGCGCCCTGCACCGAGCTCGTGTCCCGGTGGTCGCCGCACACGTACAGCCCGGCGAGCAGTCTGACCGGGCGGCGCAGGTCGTGCGGGGGCGGCATGGCGGGGACCGCCTCCGGGTCGTGGTGGGCGGCCAGCAGTTCCCAGTCGTCCGTCGGGGTGCCGTACAGCGCGGCGAGATGTGTGCGGACCGAGCGATCGAGATCGGGCGGCGGGGTGCCGAGCACCGTCGACGTGATCAGGGTCCGGCCGTGCGGGACGCGCGAGGGGTCGACCTCGCTCATCACGCAGGTGTGGGCCACCGGGCCCGAGCGGTCGGCGTCCAGCAGCAGCGAGGCACCGGTCGGCGGGGGAGCGGGGGCGGTGTGGTGCAGGACCGTCACCGGATGGAAGGGCGGCACATGCAGACCGGGCAGCAGCTCGGCGGCGGCGCTCGCGCCGGTGGCCAGCAGCAGGGAACGGCAGCCCAGTTCGCCGTGTTCCTTCGTGCGTACGGAGGTGATGTCGGCGGCGGTGACATGGACGCCGGTCCGCACGGTGCCGGGCGGCAGGGCCGCCGCCAGCAGCTCGGGCAGCGTGGCCGAGCCGCCGGACGGTACGCACAGCCGGCCGAGCGCGTAGTTGCGCAGGGCGAGATCGGCGCACCGGCTCGATGTGGTGAGTCCGGGGTCACTGAGCAGTGTGGCGAGCAGCGGACGCAGGAAGCCGTTGACCGTACGGGAGGGCAGGCCGCGGGTGGACAGTGCGGCGAGCGCGGTCCGCTCCGGCCGGGCCAGGATGCGGGTGGCCGGGGTGGTCGCGAGCCGGGCGAGGGCCGCGCCGAGCCTGGCCTGGTCGATCGGCCCGCCCATCGGTGGGCGGGGGGCGCTCGCCAGGGCGCGCGCCGCCTTGAATGCGCCCCGTGCGCCCCGTGCCTGGCGCGCAACGCCGGTCCGGTACTGGCGGCCCTCGCTGTGGACGAGGACCCCCGGAGCGAAGGTCCGGAGCAGGAGCCCTTCGAGGCCGGGCGCTGCGCGCAGTTCCGGATACGAGGTGCTGAGGAGCGGGCCGATGTGGTCGAGCCGGAACCCGTCCACCTCCTCGGTGGTCATCCGGCCGCCGACGCGTGGGCCGGCCTCCAGGACGCTGACGCTGACCCCTGCACTGGTCAATTGATGGGCTGCTGACAGGCCGGCGATCCCGGCTCCGATGATGACGACGTCCGCGTGGTGTGCCGTGCTGAGCACGTGCCCCTCCCCGAGTCGGCGCGACTGCTGGGAGGCTCCTGCCCCCAACAGGCCCCCGGAATGCCCGAGTTCGCCACGAGGCTAGGAGGGGTCCGGTGCGGGCACAGTCGCGCGCGGCCCGGGGCACCGTTGCACGGGGTCGCACATTCGTGTGATTCGACCGTGCGTGGTCAGTGCAGCGCCGCGCGAATGGCGCCGTCGATGCCGGGGAAGGCGAAGGTGAACCCCGAGTCCAGCAGCCGTGCGGGCAGTACCCGTTGGCTTCCCAGCACGTCCTCCGCGAAGTCCCCGAGGGCGATCCGGAGCGCGGGCGCCGGGACGGAGAACAGCGTCGGACGGTGCAGCACGCGCCCCATCGCGGCTGTCACCTCGGCGTTGGTCACGGGGCCGGGGCCGGTCAGGTTCACCGGTCCGGACAGCGACTCCGTGTCGAGGAGGTGCCGCAGGGCCGCGATGTGGTCGTGCAGCGCGATGAAGCTCCAGTACTGGCGCCCGCTGCCGAGCCGCCCGCCGAGCCCCGCCCGGAACAGCGGGAACAGCCGCCCCCAGGCCCCGCCCTCCCGGGCGACGACCAGGCCCGTGCGCGCGTAGACCGTCCGGATGCCTGCCGCCTCCGCCGGAGCCGCGGCAGCCTCCCAGTCCACGCAGACGGACGGCAGGAAGCCCGTGCCGTGCGGCGCGCTCTCGTCGACCGCGCGGTCCCCGGTGTCGCCGTAGTAGCCGATGGCCGACCCGCAGAGCAGCACCTTCGGCGGTACGCCGAGGGAGGCCACCGTCTCGGCGATCGCCGCCGTGCCCAGCACCCGGCTGTCCCGGATCTCCCGCTTGTACTCCTCCGTCCAGCGGTGGTCGCCGACCCCGGCGCCGGCGAGGTGGACGACGGCGTCACAGCCGACCAGGCCCGCCCCGTCGACGTACCCCCGCTTCGGGTCCCACTCGACCTCGTCCCCGGCGCGCGCCGGGTGCCGGACGAGGCGCACGACCTCGTGTCCGTCGGCCCGCAGCGAGCGCACCAGCGCGGTTCCGATGAGTCCGGTCGATCCGGTGACAGCGATACGGGAGTGCACCATGACCCCATCCTGCCGCAGCGGCGTACGGGGCGCCTCGCCCCCCTCACTCGTCACGCCCGAATCACTCGAACAGCAGTTGTAGGGCGACGTCCCGGTAGTGGCGCACATGCCGCAGGGCGCAGACCGCCGCCGCCTCGCTGTCCGCCGCGGTGATGGCGGCGGACAGCAGCCGGTGCTCCTCCCAGAGCGGTCCCGGGTCGTCGATCTGCTGGAACAGCCAGCGCAGCCGTCCCTCCAGCGACTCCAGGGTGGTGGCCAGCAGCTCATTGCCGGACAGCTCCACGATGTGGTGGTGGAAGGCCGTGTTGGCGCGCGAGATGCGTTCCGGCCTGCCGGACAGAGTGGCCCGACGGGCTGTTTCCAACAGGGCTGCCAGTTCCTGCAGTTGACTGTCGGTGGCTCGTTCGGCGGCGCGTCGGACAGCGAGCACCTCCAGCGCCTCGCGCATGTCGAAGAGGTTCTCCACGTCCTGCCGGGAGAGCTGCTTGACGACGATGCGGCGCGGCGACAGCGCCTCCAGGAAGCCCTCTCCGAGCAGGATGCGGATCGCCTCGCGCACCGGGACCCGGGAGACCCCGAACTCCTCGGCGACATCCCGCTCGACCAGCCGGTCGCCCGGCTTGAGCCGCCCGGTGATGATGCGGTCGCGCAGCCCCTCGCAGACCTGGTCGCGCAGCCACACCGTGCCGGTCAGTGAACTGGCCGTCTCGGTACCTGTGTTGGTCCGGCTCACATGTCCTCCGTGTATCGATTCGCTCACGGTATACCAAACCCTTGACGACCTCGATAAGCATCTGCATTCTTTGGTATACCAAAACGCGGAACGGCCCGGCCGGAGCCGCTGCTCACCCTGTCCGATCAGTGATTCGAGGGTTTGCCATGACCAGTACGTCCCGCACGTCAGCGACCGCGGGCAGGGCCGGCGCATCCGGCGCCCGCCCGGCGGGCGACGGTGCCCGCCCGACCCGGGTGCGCTGGAAGATGTTCGTCCTGCTGCTCGGCGTCGTCGCGCTCAACTACATCGACCGGGGCTCCGTCTCCGTCGCGCTGCCGCTGATCACCAAGGACCTCGGTCTCTCCAAGGAGACGACCGGCTTCCTGCTCAGCGCGTTCTTCTGGACGTACGCGCTGATGCAGATCCCCAGCGGGTGGCTCGCCGACCGGTTCGGCGCCCGCCGCATGGTCTCCGGCGCCTGCGTCGGCTGGGGAGTCGCCCAGGGGCTGACCGCGGCCGCCGGCGGCGCGGGCTCACTGCTCGGCTTCCGGATGCTGCTCGGCGTCGTCGAAGCCCCCGTCATGCCGGCCGGCGGCAAGCTGAACGCCCAGTGGCTGCCCGCCAAGGAGCGCGGCCGGGGCGCGGTTCTCCTGGACGGCGGCGCCCCGCTCGGCGCGGCGCTCGGCGGCATCGTGATCTCCATGCTGATCGGCTGGACCGGGAGCTGGCGGATCAGTTTCCTCGTCGCGGGTGTCCTCACCGTCGCCGTCGGCCTGTACGCCGGCTGGTACATCCGTAACACGCCCGCCGAGCACCCCGGCGTCAACGCCGCCGAGGCCGCCTACATCGAGCGGGCACACGCCGAGGAGGACGCCGCGGGCCCCGCCGATGTGCGCACCGGCCTGCTGCCGTACCTCAAGTACCGCTCGTTCTGGGCCATGTGTCTGGGCTGGATGGGCTTCAACGGCGTCTTCTACGGACTGCTGACCTGGGGCCCGCTCTATCTGTCCGAGTCCAAGGGCTTCGACATCGCGACCATCGGCTGGTCGACCCTGGCCATCTTCGGGGCGGGCTTCGTCGGCGAACTGATCGGCGGCTGGACCTCCGACCGCTGGAAGGCCAAGGGCGCCGGAGCCAACACGGTGATGCGCACGATGATGGGCGTCGCCGGGATCGCCGTCGTCTCCGGACTGCTCGGGGTGGTGCTGGTGCCCGACGCCATGACGGCGGTCGTGCTCCTCTCCGTCGTCCTCTTCTTCCTCCGCTGGGCCGGTCTGTACTGGTCGCTGCCGTCCGTGCTCGCCGGACGGGCCAACGCCGGAGTCGTCGGCGGAGCCATGAACCTCTCCGGCAACATCGCCGGGATGATCACGCCGATCGCGGTCGGCTTCATCGTCGGCGCCACCGGCTCGTACACCTGGGCGCTGCTCTACTTCGTCGGCGCTGGTGTGCTGTTCACCGTGTCGTCCCTGGTCATCGACTACAGCAGGAGGCTCGCCGTCCGATGACGACCACCACCGGCAGTTCCCGCCGCATCCGCATCGGGATGCTCACCCCGTCCTCCAACACCTGTCTTGAGCCCGTCACGTACGGGCTGCTCCACGGCACGGACGTGGCCACCGCCCATGTCGCCCGCGTCCCGGTCACCCGGATCGCCCTGGACGAGGGGTCCGACGCCCAGTTCGACCCGGCGCCGATGCTCGCCGCCGCCCGGCAGCTGGCCGACGCGCAGGTCGACGTCCTCGCATGGAACGGCACCTCGGGCTCCTGGCTGGGCCCGGACCGGGACCGCGCGCTGTGCGCCCGGATCACCGAGGAGACGGGCATTCCCGCCACCACCTCCACTCTCGCGCTGCTCGACGCCTGTGCCGCGTACGGCGTGACCAGGCTCGGGCTCGCCCTCCCGTACACCCGGGACGTCGCCGACCGGATCGTGCGCCGATACGCGGACGAGGGCCTGGACTGCACGCTCGCCGAACCCTTCGGTATCAGCGACAACGAAGCCTTCGCCCGTATCCCGGCCGCGGACGTGGCCCGGCAGATCGAGGCGGCGGCGCCCGGTATGCACGCCGTCGCCGTCGTCTGCACCAATGTGTACGGGGCGGACGCCGCCCGGCAGCTCGAACCGGCCCTGGGAATACTGGTGTTCGACAGCGTCACCGCGACCCTGTGGCAGGCTCTGCGCCTGGCCTCCCCGGATACCGGCGTCCCCGCCCTGCCCGGCCATGGCGACCTGCTCCGCTCGGGCGCCCTGCGGGCACGCTTCCAGACCGTCCTGCGAACCCTGCTGGAGGCGACCGGCGCCGACCGCACCACCCTCCGTCTCGACCTGCCCGCACACGGACTCGGCGTCGATCTGACCGCCGCCGAGGCGCTGCGCGAAGGCGTACGGTCCATCCGCCGCGACGCCTCCCTCGATCAGCGCCGGCTGAACACCGTCGAGTGGCTGGAGCGGCAGCGGATCCCCCTGGTCCAGCCGCACTTCGAGGCGATCCCGCATCCGCCCCAGGCGCTCGTGGACGTGTACGGCGTGCACGCCCAGATGCTCTCGCCCCTCGTCCGCGACGACCGGATGACCGGCTGGATCTCCGTGCACAGCCGGGACGAACGCGACTGGACCGAGCGGGACACCGCCGCGCTCCGGGTCGCGACGGACGACGTACAACACCTCCTCGACACCGACCGGAAGGCATCCGCCGCATGACCAAGGACATCAAGATCGCGCTCGGCGTGGACGTGGACGCCGTGGCCGGCTGGCTCGGCTCCTACGGCGGCGAGGACTCGCCCAACGACATCCAGCGGGGCGTCTTCGCCGGTGAGATCGGCACCCCGCGACTGCTCAAGCTCTTCGAGCGGTACGGGATCCGGACCAGCTGGTTCATCCCCGGGCACTCCATCGAGACATTCCCCGAGCAGACCCGCATGGTCGTCGAGGCGGGGCACGAGATCGGCGCGCACGGCTACTCGCACGAGAACCCCATCGCGATGAGCCCGCAGCAGGAGGAGGACGTACTCGCCCGCTGCGTCGAACTGATCGAGGAGTACACCGGCCGCAGGCCACGCGGCTATGTGGCGCCCTGGTGGGAGATGTCGGCGTACACCGCCGAACTCCTCCACACCTACGGCTTCAGCTACGACCACAGCCAGAACTACCGCGACTTCACGCCCTTCTACGCCCGGGTCGGCGACAGCTGGACGAAGATCGACTTCGGTAAGGAGGCCAAGGAGTGGATGAAACCCCTCGTCCACGGTCACGAGGTCGACCTCGTCGAGTTCTGCGGCAACTGGTACGTGGACGACCTGCCGCCCATGATGTTCAACAAGCACGCGCACAACAGCCAGGGGTACGTGAGCCCGCGCCAGCTGGAGCAGGACTGGCGCGACCAGTTCGACTGGGTCCACCGTGAGCTCGACTACGCGGTCCTGCCCATCACCCTGCACCCGGACGTCAGTGGCCGCCCGCAGGTGCTCCTCATGCTGGAACGCTTCATCGAGTACGTCTCCGGGCACGAGGGCGTCAGCTTCTGCACCCTGGAGGACGCGGCCGACGACTTCCGCCGCCGCTTCCCGTTCGGCTCCGCCGAGCGCCCGGCAGATATGCGATGACGTGACCGGGCGGGTCGTGGCACAGTGGCGCCCATGTCCGAGCTCCGCACCCGCCCCGTGCGCCCCGCCGTTCTCTCCGACGACGCCGCTCTCGGGGAGCTCGACCGGGCCACGTGGTCGACCCTCCACTCCGTACAGCCGCGGCCGCACCCGCCGTACGAACCGTTCTTCAGCGACCGCAGCCGGCCCGAGCACCTGCTCGTGGCCGAGGCGGAGGACCCGGCGGGCGATATGCGCATCGCCGGCTACATCCGGGTCGTCGCACCGACCTCGCTCGCCTGCCACACGCATGTGCGCCAGATACAGGGCCTCGCCGTGGCCGACTGGGCGCGCGGCAGCGGTGTCGCCCGAGGGCTGCTGCGGGCCGCGTCGGCGCTGGCCCGCAACGAAGGGGCGAACCGGATGACGCTGCGGGTGCTCGGACACAACGCGCCCGCCCGGGCGCTGTACGCGTCGGAGGGGTTCGTCGTCGAGGGGGTGCTGCCCGGTGAGTTCTTCCTGGGCGGGCGCTACGTCGACGACGTGATGATGGGCCGCTCGCTCGCCCTGTGACGGCTTACGGCCTGGTGCACGAGAGAGAGTGCACCAGGCCGTTACGGCCGCACCCACGACAGGGAGTGGGCTCCCGATGCCCTGTCGCGGGGAGGCCGTTACCGCCTCACCCCTGGAACAGCCGCATGCCGCCCGTGAGTTCATTCAGGCAGCGCACCGCGAGGGCGGCAGGGGAGCCGGCCCCCGTCGTCGGCGCGTCCGTGACCGCCCAGGCCTCCAGCGCCACCCGCACCGCGTCCGTGGCGGCCGCGGCGGCCAGCCGGACCTCCAGCGGATCCGCGCCCTCACCGGCCAGCCGTGTCAGCACCGGCAGCAGCCGCTCCTCCGAATCCTGATTGACCCGGTACCAGACGGCGCGCAGCGCCGGATCGTCCTGTGCCGCCCGCAGGAGACCGCGTGTCCAGCCGAGCTGCTCCGTGGCGTGCTCGTCGCGCGGGCTGAGCGCGTCCGTGACCGCACTCTCCAGCGCCTCGGCCGGCGGGACACCCGGACCGGTCGCGTCGAGCAGGGCGCGCCAGCGCTCGGCGCCGCCGGAGAGCAGTGGTCCCACCGCGTCCTGCTTGGAGCGGAAGTAGCGGTAGAAGGTGCGCAGCGCGACGCCCGCCCGGTGGGCGATGTCCTCCGCCGTGGTGCCGTCCGGCCCGCGCTCGGCGAAGAGCGCGGCGGCCGCGCGCGCGATGTCCAGCTGGGTCGCGGCCTTGCGGCGCTCGGTGAGGGACGGCTGCCGGTGGTTCATTCCCGCAGATTACCCGGCCTGGGTTCCTTCGCGCGGAAGAGAAGTGCACAAAATGCCGTTGTGGCAAAACGTGCCACCCAGGCGTACGGTGGATGCGAATCAAGAGAGTCGTCGGGGGACTCGGAACCAGGAGTGAACACATGAACCGCTACGAAGGCCGCCGCGTACTCATCACCGGCGGTGGCTCCGGCATCGGACAGGCCACCGTCCACCGCGTACTCGCCGAGGGCGGCCTGGTCGTCGCCGCCGACGTCAACGAGGCCGGGTTGAAGGCCACGTACGACACCGCTGTGGCGGGCGGCGTCGCGGAGAGGCTCACCACCGCTGTCCTCGACATCTCGGACGAGGCTGCGGTCCGGGCCGGTGTCGCTGACGCCGTGGCCGCGCTCGGCGGCCTCGACGTCCTGGTCAACGCGGCGGGCATCCTGCGCTCGGAGCACACGCACAGGACGTCGCTGGAGTTCTTCAACAAGATCCTCGCGGTCAACCTCACCGGCACGTTCCTGATGATCCGTGAGGCGATACCCGCGCTGCTGGCGGGCGACAAGCCGGTCGTCGTGAACTTCTCGTCGACCTCGGCGAGCTTCGCGCACCCTTATATGTCGGCGTACGCGGCGAGCAAGGGCGGCATCCAGTCGATGACGCACGCGCTGGCGAGCGAGTACAGCAAGCAGGGTCTGCGCGTCGTCGCCGTCGCACCCGGATCGATCTCCTCCGACATGACCAGCGGCAACGGCCCGGGGCTGCCGGCCGACGCGGACATGTCGCTCTTCATGAAGCTGTCCCCGGCGCTGGGCGAGGGCTTCGCCAGCCCCGACACGGTGGCGGGCGTCGTCGCGATGCTGGGCTCCGAGGACGGTGCGTTCATCACGGGCACGGAGATCCGCGTCGACGGCGGCACCCACTTCTGAACCCGGGTGCCCACAGCGGGGGCGGGGCGGCTCAGCCGGAGCCGAACCGCTCCCAGAGCAGGGGGTAGCGTCCGGCCAGCGCCGCGGCGTCCTCGAAGCGGACAGGGGCGCCCTCCGGCTCGGCGGACTGCGGCGGAAGGCCGAGGTCCGGCGTGACGACGCCGGTGAGCTGTTCGTACGCCTCGTCGGCCGCATAGCCGAGATCCTCGGCGTCCCCGTCGATCTCCTCGTCGAAGTCGTCGAGGAGTTCGGCGAGGCTGTCCGGATCGTGCACCGCCCCCTCGAAGACCTCCCGCCCCTGGCCGATCAGCCAGCACCGGAAGAAGTCGAAGGCGTCGTCGCTCGCACCGCCGAGCAGCACGGCGGCGGCGCCCCACAGGTCCCAGCGGTACGCGCGGTTGTAGCGGGCCTCGAAGTGCCGCGCGAAGTCCAGCACGGATTCCGGATCGAGCTGCACCAGCCGGTCGACGAGCAGGTCGGCATGGTCCTCGGGGTCGCCCTCGGCGGCCTCGCGGGTGCTGTCGATGATCTCCCAGAACTCCGTTTCGTCCATCACGGGTCAAGCATCGGCCTTGGTGGCAGGCGATGCACGCAGAGACACCGAAAAGAAGCCTTCAACGATAGAGGTCGCTCAGCCGTTCGGCGGCAGCGGCGAAGCGGTTCCGCAACGCGGGCGGTTCGAGAACCTCCAACTCCGGTCCCAGGGACAGCAGCTGCTCGTACGCGACCTCCAGGGACTCCACGGGCAGGGTGACGGTGCGCCACCCGTCGGTGCCGGGCGGCCCGGCCGAGTCCAGGGCGTTCCGGACCGCCGAACGGTCCATGGTGTGCGGCAGTCGGCCCACCCCCGCCTCCGACACCCGTACCGTCACCTCGGTCCGCAGGATCGAGCGGGCGAACTGCGCGGCCTGCTCGTCCCAGAAGCCCGGCAGATCGAAGTCGTCGTCGCGTACGAACCGTTCGTCCGACACGGCCACGGCGGTGAAGCGGTCGATCCGGTACACCCGGAAATCCGTCCCGGCACGGGCGCACACGTACCAGACCCCGGCCTTGAGAACGAGTCCGTACGGCGCCAGCTCCCGCTCGACCTCACCGCCCGCACCGCCGCGCCGGTAACGGGCGCTGAGCATCCGGTCGTCCCAGACGGCCTCCGCGACGGCGGGCAGCAACTCGGGCGTGACGGGCTCCTGATACCAGCCGGGTGCATCCAGGTGGAAGCGCCGGGCGGCGGTGTCGGAGGCGTCCCGCAGCGAGGGCAGCAGTGCGGCGGTCACCTTGAGCCGGGCCGCGGACGCGGCGTCCTGGAGCCCCATCTCGCGCAGCGCGGACGGCAGCCCGGAGAGGAAGAGTGCCTCGGCCTCGCTACGGGCCAGCCCGGTGAGCCCGGTCCGGTACCCGCCGACGAGCCGGTACCCGCCGGCCCGGCCCCGGTCCGCGTACACGGGAACCCCCGCCTCGGAGAGCGCCTGGGCGTCGCGGGTGACGGTCCGTTCGGACACCTCCAGCTCCCGGGCGAGCTCGGCGGCGGTCATGGCGGACCGGGACTGGAGGAGCAGCACCATCTTGATGAGCCGGGCAGCACGCATGGGGACAAGTCTGCCCTGCCCTCCATCGCCGGGCAGGCGCGCAAAAATGCCCTCCGTCTCCGGACAGGCTCGACGATCAAGCCCGCCCGGAGACGGAGGGCGGCACGGCGGCCGGGCGTACCCGGCCGCCTCACCTCACAGCCCGTACTTCTCCCGGGCCTCCTTGACCGCGGACGCGGTCACCTCGCCGCGCCGCGCCAGCTGGGCCAGTGCCGCGACCGTGATCGACTGTGCGTCGACCCCGAAGTGGCGGCGGGCCGCGTCACGCGTGTCGGACAGACCGAAGCCGTCCGTGCCGAGCGAGGACCAGTCCTGCTCCACCCACTGGCTGATCTGGTCCGGCACCTGCCGCATCCAGTCGCTGACCGCGAGGACCGGGCCCGGTGCGCCGTCCAGCGCCTGGGTCACGTACGGCACCCGCTGCTCGCCGCGGAGCAGCGCCTCGTCGCACTCCAGCGCCTCACGGCGCAGCTCACCCCAGGACGTGGCGGACCAGACGTCGGCCGTGACACCCCAGTCCGCGGCGAGCAGTTCCTGGGCCTCCAGGGCCCAGTGGATCGCCGTGCCGGAGGCCAGCAGCTGCAGGCGCGGCGCGTCCGCCGTGGCGGGCGTGCCCTCCTTGAAGCGGTAGAGGCCCTTGACGATGCCCTCCTCGACGCCTTCCGGCATCGCGGGCTGCGGCTTGGGCTCGTTGTAGACCGTCAGGTAGTAGAAGACGTTCTCGGCCTCGGGGCCGTACATCCTCCGCAGACCGTCCTTGACGATGACCGCGATCTCGTAGGCGAACGCCGGGTCGTAGTTGAGCGACGCCGGGTTGGTGGCCGCGATCAGGTGCGAGTGGCCGTCCGCGTGCTGGAGTCCCTCACCCGTCAGCGTCGTACGGCCCGCCGTGGCGCCGACGATGAAGCCCTTGCCGAGCTGGTCGGCGAGCTGCCACATCTGGTCGCCGGTCCGCTGCCAGCCGAACATCGAGTAGAAGATGTAGAAGGGGATCATCGTCTCGCCGTGCGTCGCGTACGACGTGGCGGCGGCGATGAAGTCGGCCATGGCCCCGGCCTCGGTGATCCCCTCGTTGAGGATCTGGCCGTCCTTGGCCTCCTTGTAGTACATCAGCTGGTCGCGGTCGACCGGCTCGTACGTCTGGCCCAGCGGCGAGTAGATACCGGCCGACGGGAACAGGGACTCCATGCCGAAGGTGCGGGCCTCGTCCGGGACGATCGGAACCCAGCGCCTGCCGGTCTGCTTGTCCCGCATCAGGTCCTTGACCAGGCGCACGAAGGCCATCGTGGTGGCCATCTCCTGCTTGCCGGACCCCTTCTTCAGCGCGGCGAACGCCCGCTCCTCGGGCTCCGGCAGTGCCACCGCGTGCACCCGGCGGGCCGGGGCGGGGCCGCCGAGGGCGGCGCGGCGCTCCTGGAGGTAGCGGACCTCGGGGGAGTCCGCGCCCGGGTGGCCGTAGGGCACCTGGCCGTCGGCGAAGGCGCTGTCCGGGATCGGGAGGCCGAGCAGCTCGCGCATGCCCTTGAACTCGTCGATCGACAGCTTCTTCATCTGGTGGTTGGCGTTCTTGGACTCGAAGCCCTTGCCGAGCGTGTAGCCCTTCACCGTCTGGGCGAGGATCACGGTCGGCGCGCCCTTGTGCTCGACGGCCGCCCGGTACGCCGCGTACACCTTGCGGGCCTCGTGGCCGCCGCGGGAGGTGTAGAAGCACTCGGCGATCTTCGCGTCCGTGAGCAGTTTCGCCAGCTCGGCGAGGGCGGGCTCGGCGCCGAAGAAGTGCTCGCGGATGTACGCGACGTCGCGGGTGGCGTACGTCTGGAACTGGGCGTCCGGGACCTCCCGGAGCCTGCGGACCAGCGCGCCGGTGGTGTCCAGCTGGAACAGCTCGTCCCAGGCGTTGCCCCAGAGCGTCTTGATGACGTTCCAGCCGGCCCCGCGGAACGCGCCCTCGAGCTCCTGGACCACGCGGAAGTTGGCGCGGACCGGGCCGTCGAGGCGCTGCAGGTTGCAGTTGATGACGAAGGTCAGGTTGTCGAGCTGCTCACGCGCCGCGAGGGCGAGGGCGGCGGTCGACTCGGGCTCGTCCATCTCGCCGTCGCCCAGGAAGGCCCAGACATGCGAGTTCGACGTGTCCTTGATGTTGCGGTTGGCCAGATAGCGGTTGAAGCGCGCCTGGTAGATGGCCGAGAGCGGGCCGAGGCCCATCGACACGGTGGGGAACTCCCACAGCCAGGGCAGTCGCCGCGGGTGCGGGTAGGACGGCAGACCGTCGCCGCCCGACTCCTGGCGGAAGTTGTCGAGCTGCTGCTCGCTGAGCCGGCCGTCGAGGAAGGCGCGGGCATATATGCCGGGGGAGGCGTGGCCCTGGACGTAGAGCTGGTCGCCGGAGCCGTCCCCCTCCTTGCCGCGGAAGAAGTGGTTGAAGCCCGTCTCGTACAGCCAGGCTGCCGAGGCGAAGGTGGCGATGTGGCCGCCGACGCCGAACCGGGAGCCACGGGTGACCATGGCGGCCGCGTTCCAGCGGTTCCAGGCGGTGATCCGGGACTCCATCTCCAGGTCGCCGTCGAACGCGGGCTCGGCGGCGGTCGGGATGGAGTTGACGTAATCGGTCTCCAGCAGCTTGGGCAGCGCGAGACCGGCGCCCTCGGCGTGCTGCAGCGAGCGGCGCATCAGGTACGCGGCGCGGTGCGGGCCCGCGGCCTTGGTGACGGCATCGAGGGAGGCCGCCCATTCGGCGGTCTCCTCCGGGTCACGGTCCGGGAGCTGGTCGAGCTCGCTCGGAAGCTTTCCTACGGGGTCGGTCATGATCGCCGCCTTCCGGAGAGGAGGGGGGTGGAGAAAGGCCCTGACTGGCAGGACAGGGCAATGGGGCCGGTGGGCCCGCGGAGTGAACTGTAAGGCGCTGATCGATGATCGATCAAAGGGTGAAGGGCAAAACTTCTCGATATGAAGAAATTGGCATCCGGTGCCCTCTTTCGCGGCACGGAGTGACGTCGGAAATAGGAGGAAACCGGGCGCTCGACTGCACGGTTGAGCGCCCGACCACGCATCTGCTCACCTGCCTCAGGCGCGCGGCGCGCACCCCAGGACGTGCGCCTTCACCAACAGGCCGATGTCCGGGTCCTTGCGCAGGAACGCGTCGATCAGCGCCTCGTGCTCCTCCGCGTACGACTTCTGCACCGTCCCCAGCCACCGGATCGAGAGCGCCGTGAACACCTCGATGCCCAGCCCCTCCCAGGTGTGCAGCAGTACGGCGTTTCCGGCGGCCCGCACCAACTCCCGGTGGAACGCCACCGTGTGCCGCACCTGCGCCTCGCCGTCGGCCAGCCGGTCGGCCTCGTACAGCGCCGCCACATGCGGCGACAGCCTCGAACAGTCCTCGCCGAGCGCCGGAGCCGCCAGCTCCGCCGCGATCTGCTCCAGACCGGCCCGTACCGGGTAGGACTCCTCCAGGTCGGCGGCGGTCAGATTCCGGACCCGTACGCCCTTGTTGGGCGCCGACTCGATCAGCCGGAGGGTCTCCAGCTCCCGCAGCGCCTCGCGCACGGGCGTCTGGCTGACCTCCAGCTCCGTGGCGATCCGGCGCTCCACGATCCTCTCGCCCGGCTTCCAGCGCCCGCTGACGATCCCGTCCACGATGTGCTCGCGGATCTGTTCGCGCAGCGAGTGGACGACGGGCGGGGTCATGAGGGCTCCTTCGGGGAAACCGGTGCTGCCGATCCGACCGGTGCGGGCGAGGCAACCGGTGGTGTCTAGACAATACGGCGGCGCCCCCGTCCGGAAGGGTTCCGGACGGGGGCGCCGCTGGTGAGGCTGGTTACAACCGTGGTGCTCAGAGGCCGAGCTCGACCTCGAACTCGCCGGCCTCCAGGATCGCCTTGACCGCAGTCAGGTAGCGGGCGGCGTCCGCACCGTCCACCAGACGGTGGTCGTAGGAGAGCGACAGGTACGTCATGTCGCGGACACCGATGACGGTGCCCTCGGCGGTCTCGATGACCGCCGGACGCTTGACGGTGGCACCGATGCCCAGGATGGCGGCCTGGTTCGGCGGCACGATCACGGTGTCGAACAGCGCACCGCGCGAACCGGTGTTGCTGATGGTGAAGGTGGCACCGGACATGTCGTCCGGCGTCAGGCCGCCGCCGCGGGCCTTGCCGGCCAGCTCGGCGGTCTTCTTCGAGATACCGGCGATGTTCAGGTCGCCCGCACCCTTGATGACCGGCGTCATCAGACCCTTCTCGGCGTCCACGGCGATGCCGATGTTCTCCGAGTCGAAGTACGTGATGGTGCCCTCGTCCTCGTTGATCCGGGCGTTGATGACCGGGTGGGCCTTCAGCGCCTGGGCCGCCGCCTTCACGAAGAACGGCATCGGGGACAGCTTGACGCCCTCGCGGGTGGCAAACGCGGCCTTCGCCTGGTTGCGCAGCTTCATCAGCTTCGTGATGTCGACCTCGACGACCGAGGTCAGCTGGG
This sequence comes from Streptomyces sp. NPDC057565, assembly GCF_042801455.1. Classification (NCBI taxonomy): domain Bacteria; kingdom Bacillati; phylum Actinomycetota; class Actinomycetes; order Kitasatosporales; family Streptomycetaceae; genus Streptomyces; species Streptomyces sp. NPDC057565. The sequence goes on from NZ_JBHVFU010000003.1 coordinate 258,873, forward strand.
CCTGCGAGTGCAGCGCCTTCATCATGTTGTCGCCGATGACCTTGCGCATGCGGGTCATCTTGACCGTCTGACCGCGCAGCGGGGACACCTCCAGCTGCGGCGCCTTCGCGGCTGCCGGGGCAGCCGCGACGGGGGCCGGAGCGGCAGCGGCGGCCTTGGCGGCCTCCGCGGCGGCGACGACGTCCTGCTTGCGGATACGGCCACCGACGCCGGTGCCCTTGACCGCACCGAGGTCGACACCGCTCTCGGAGGCGAGCTTGCGGACCAGCGGCGTGACGTACGCGCCTTCGTCGGCGGCGGCCGCGGCCGGAGCCACCGGGGTGACCGGAGCCGGAGCCGGGGCCGGGGCGGCCACGGGCGCCGGGGCGGCGGGCGCCGCCGGGGCCGGAGCGGCCACGGGGGCGGGGGCGGGGGCTGCGGCGACCGGAGCCGGGGCGGCCGGAGCAGGAGCAGGAGCGGCCACGGGGGCCGGAGCGGCCGGAGCCGGGGCAGCCGCCGGGGCGGCACCCGCGGCACCGATGACGGCGAGCTTCGCGCCGACCTCGGCGGTCTCGTCCTCGGCGACCACGATCTCCAGCAGCACACCGGAGACCGGGGCGGGGATCTCGGTGTCGACCTTGTCCGTGGAGACCTCGAGCAGCGGCTCGTCCTCCGTCACCTCCTCGCCGACCTCCTTCAGCCAGCGGGTGACGGTGCCCTCGGTGACGCTCTCGCCGAGCGCCGGGAGGGTGACGTCCGTACCGGCGGCGCCGCCGGCCGGGGCAGCAGCCGGAGCCGCGGCCACGGGGGCGGGGGCGGCGGCGGGGGCCTCCGCGACCGGTGCCGGGGCGGCAGCCGGAGCGGCCGCGGGCTCGGCGGCAGGAGCCGCGGCCGGGACGGCTGCACCCCTGCCGTCGTCGATGACGGCCAGCTCGGCGCCGACCTCGACGGTCTCGTCCTCGGCGACCTTGATGGACGCGAGGATGCCGGCGGCGGGCGCCGGGATCTCGGTGTCGACCTTGTCGGTCGAGACCTCGAGCAGCGGCTCGTCGGCCTCGACGCGCTCGCCCTCGGCCTTCAGCCAGCGGGTGACAGTGCCCTCGGTGACGCTCTCGCCGAGCGCCGGAAGGGTTACGGAAACCGACATGGTTTCAGTTGCTCCTTACGAAAGTGCGGAAGTAGGTCGGTCGTCGCGCCCGGGACTGGATCAGTCGTGGGAGTGGAGGGGCTTGCCGGCCAGGGCCAGGTGGGCCTCGCCGAGCGCTTCGCTCTGCGTCGGGTGGGCGTGGATGAGCTGCGCGACCTCGGCCGGCAGTGCCTCCCAGTTGTAGATCAGCTGGGCTTCGCCGACCTGCTCGCCCATACGGTCACCGACCATGTGGACGCCGACCACGGCACCGTCCTTGACCTGGACGAGCTTGATCTCGCCCGCGGTCTTGAGGATCTTGCTCTTGCCGTTGCCCGCAAGGTTGTACTTCAGAGCGACGACCTTGTCCGCGCCGTAGAGCTCCTTGGCCTTGGCCTCGGTGATGCCCACGGAAGCGACCTCGGGGTGGCAGTACGTCACCCGGGGGACACCGTCGTAGTCGATCGGGACGGTCTTCAGACCGGCCAGTCGCTCCGCCACCAGGATGCCCTCGGCGAAGCCGACGTGTGCGAGCTGCAGCGTCGGGGCCAGGTCGCCCACGGCCGAGATGGTCGGAACGTTGGTCTGCATGTACTCGTCGACGAGGACGTAGCCGCGGTCCATCGCGACGCCGGCCTCCTCGTAACCCAGACCCTGCGAGACCGGGCCGCGGCCGATCGCGACCAGCAGCACCTCCGCCTCGAACGTCTTGCCGTCGGCGAGGGTCACGCGGACACCGTCCTGCGTGTACTCGGCGCTCTGGAAGAACGTACCGAGGTTGAACTTGATGCCGCGCTTGCGGAAAGCGCGCTCAAGAAGCTTCGAGCTGTTCTCGTCCTCGACCGGAACGAGGTGCTTCAGACCCTCGATGATCGTGACGTCGGTGCCGAAGGACGTCCACGCCGAGGCGAACTCGACGCCGATGACGCCGCCGCCCAGGACGATCGCGGACTTCGGGACGCGGTCCAGCTTCAGCGCGTGGTCCGAGGAGATGATCCGGTTGCCGTCGATCTCCAGGCCCGGCAGCGACTTCGGCACGGAGCCGGTCGCCAGGAGCACGTGGCGGCCCTGGATGCGCTGGCCGTTCACATCCACCGAGGTGGGGGAGGAGAGCCGTCCCTCACCCTCGACGTAGTGCACCTTGCGGGAAGCGATGAGACCCTGCAGACCCTTGTACAGGCCCGAGATCACATCGTCCTTGTACTTGTGGACGGCCTCGATGTCGATGCCCTCGAAGGTGGCCTTGACGCCGAACTGGTCGGCCTCGCGTGCCTGGTCGGCGATCTCGCCGGCGTGCAGCAGCGCCTTCGTGGGGATGCAGCCGTTGTGCAGGCAGGTGCCGCCGACCTTGCCCTTCTCGATCAGAGCGACGTCCAGGCCCAGCTGCGCTCCGCGCAGGGCCGCGGCGTAACCGCCGCTACCACCGCCGAGGATCACTAGGTCGAAAACGGTGCTGGCGTCGTTCGCCACGTCACGTCCTCCATGCATGTGCGCCGTACGCCGGGCCCCGTCGCTGGGGGATGACCGGCCGGTCGGCTGGTGTTCGGCCGCTTTTGTTATTCGGCCCTGTGGTGGGGGCCCTGTCCTGCCGAGAACCCATCTTCGCACTTGTTGACGGTGGGCGGGACGCGGGGCCCGGGTCCGAGACGGATGATCATCCGTTCCGGATGGTTACTGCTGCGTAGAGATTGGTAGGAGCGGCGCGAAGCGCTGTGGTGGAAGGGTGGTGGTGGGAGACGGGTGGGAGTGCGGATTTCGTTGAGAGCGAAACCTGCGCGCATCGTGAGTCCATACCGACGAGTGAACACGTACGGCCCCGGACGTATGCCCGGGGCCGTACGTACGAAGCATCCTCAGCCGAGGTCCCCGGCAGCGGTGCGCTCCGCCAGCTTCACCAGCGTGCGGACCGCGGAACCGGTGCCGCCCTTCGGCGTGTAGCCGTACGGCGCGCCCTCGTGGAAGGCCGGACCCGCGATGTCCAGGTGCGCCCAGGCGATGCCCTCGCCCACGAACTCCTGCAGGAACAGACCGGCCACCAGGCCGCCGCCCATCCGCTCACCCATGTTGGCGATGTCGGCGGTCGGGGAGTCCATGCCCTTGCGCAGGTCGGCGGGGAGCGGCATCGGCCAGGAGGCCTCGCCGACCTCCTCGGCGATCTCGTGGATGGACGTACGGAAGGCGTCGTCGTTCGCCATGATGCCGAAGGTGCGGTGGCCCAGCGCCAGGACCATCGCTCCGGTCAGGGTCGCCACGTCGACGATCGCGTCCGGGTTCTCCTCGGAGGCGAGGGTCAGCGCGTCGGCGAGGACGAGCCGGCCCTCGGCGTCCGTGTTCAGCACCTCGACGGTCTTGCCGCTGTACATGCGCAGCACGTCACCCGGGCGGGTGGCGCTGCCGGACGGCATGTTCTCGGCGAGCGCCAGCCAGCCGGTGACGTTGACCTGGAGGCCGAGACGGGCGGCCGCGACGACGGTCGCGAACACGGCGGCGGCGCCGCTCATGTCGCACTTCATCGTCTCGTTGTGACCGGCCGGCTTCAGCGAGATGCCGCCCGAGTCGTAGGTGATGCCCTTGCCGACCAGGGCCAGGGTCTTCTCCGCCTTCGGGTGCGTGTAGGCGAGCTTCACCAGGCGGGGGCCGTGGGTCGAGCCCTGGCCGACGCCCAGCAGACCGCCGAAGCCGCCCTTGACGAGCGCCTTCTCGTCGAGGACCTGCACCTTGATGCCGTGCTCCTTGCCGGCGGCCGTGGCCACGGCGGCGAAGGACTCGGGGTACAGGTCGTTCGGCGGGGTGTTGATCAGGTCGCGGGCGCGGTTGATCTCCTCGACGAGCGCGGTGGCACGCTCTGCGGCCGCCTTGAACGCCTTGTCGCGCGGCTTGCCGCCGAGCAGGGCGACCTCGGCGAGGGGCAGCTTGGCGCCGTTGCCGTTCTTCTTGTCCTTCGGCGCGAGCTTGTTCTCGCCGCCCTGGTACGCGGTGAAGGCGTACGCGCCGAGCAGTGCGCCCTCGGCGACGGCCTCGGCGTCCTCGACGGACGTGATCGGCAGCGCGAAGCCGGCCTTCTTCGAACCGGTCAGCGCACGCGCTGCGGAACCGGCGGCGCGGCGCAGTGCCTCGCCGTCGAATGCCGCGTCCTTCTCCGGGACCGGACCGAGTCCGACCGCGATGACGACCGGGACCTTGAGGCCGTCCGGCGCGTGGAGCTTGGTCACTTCGCCCTCGGCACCGGAGGCGCCCAGGGTCTCCAGGACGGTGGCGAGCTTTCCGCCGAACGCCTTGTCCACGGCCTCGGCGCCCGGTGCGACGACCGGGCCCTTGGCTCCCTTGGCGACGCCGACGACGAGTGCGTCGGCGCGCAGCGTCGCCGCACCTGCAGTGCTGAGAGTGAGAGCAGTCACGGTGGTGAAATCTCGCTTCCGTTGAGTTCGTTGTCGGTCGAGGGGTGGGCCGACCGTGCCCGGCGCATCGTAGACGCCGCCGCAATGTGCCGGGAATGAGCCTACGCGCGCCTTTGCTGAGGGATCACGGCGGCGGGCCGTCTGCGGTCCGTTCCGGCGGTACGTCTCCGGCCCCCGGCCGGTCCGGTCGGGGGCCGCGGGGGTGCAACCGGCCCGGGAAGTAGGGTCGGTCGGAGGTGCCGGAGCGAGTGGGGGAGAGCGATGCGCGCCCGTCGGGCTGCACGCAGGACGAGACCGAAGTCGGCGGCGGCCATCACCGTGCTGATCCTGTCGGCGATGCTGGCAGGCTGCACCTCGGCACCTCGCACCACCTCCGCGGGGCGCTGGCAGCCGAAGCCGGGCACCGACTGGCAGTGGCAGCTCTCCGGCCGCCTCGACCCCACCGTGGACGTTCCGGTGTACGACATCGACGGCTTCGAGCACGATGCGCGGGCGGTCGCCGATCTGCACCGCCGTGGTCGCAAGGTCATCTGTTACGTGTCCACGGGCGCCTGGGAGGAATTCCGCCCCGATGCCGGGAAGTTCCCCGCCTCGATCCTCGGGAAGGGCAACGGCTGGCCGGGGGAGCGCTGGCTCGACATCCGCCGCACGGATCTGCTCGGGCCGCTGATGGAGTCCCGGATCGAGATGTGCGCGAAGAAGGGCTTCGACGCGGTCGAGCCCGACAACATGGACGGCTACCGCAACCGCACGGGCTTTTCCCTGACCGGCGCCGATCAGCTGCGCTACAACCGCCTCATCGCCCGCATCGCCCACCGGCACGGACTCGCGGTCGGGCTGAAGAACGACCTGGACCAGATCCCGCAGCTGGAACCGGACTTCGACTTCGCGGTCAACGAACAGTGTGCCCAGTACGACGAGTGCGCCGACCTCACTCCGTTCATCGAGGCGGACAAGGCGGTGTTCCATGTGGAGTACGAGGTGCCGGTGGCACGGTTCTGCCCGGAGTCGACGCGGCTGCGTCTGAGTTCACTCCTCAAGAAGTACGACCTGGGCACCTGGCGCCGGAGCTGTGTGGCGAGCCCGTCCGCGGAGTGAGGAGAAGACGGAAACCGGGCCGCCACGCACCCCCGTCCGCCTACCCCAGGGTCAACACCACCAGAGCCGCCGTCGCCGCCGTCTCCGCGACCGCACCGAACACATCCCCGGTCACGCCGCCGAACCGCCGCACACAGTGCCGCAGCAGCAGCTGCGCACCCATCAGCCCGGCCACTACGGCGAGGCCGTGGGCCAGCGCCCCGTACCCGCCGAACACCGCCCCCGCCCCCGACCCCGCGGCCACCACCGCGACCGTCACGGCCGCCGCCGCGCCCATCGGCACCGTTCCCGCGACCGCCGCGCCCAGCCCCTCCGGCCGGGCCGGAGGCACGCCCTGGCGGGACGCCAGCGTGAGCGCGAGGCGGGCGGTGACCCCCGCGACGACCGCAGCCACCGCGCCGTGCGCCCAGCCCTCCCCGTACAGCTCCTGGAGGACCGCGACCTGGGCCAGAAGGACGAACAGCAGGGTGATGACACCGAACGGCCCGATGTCCGACTGCTTCATGATGCGCAACGCGTCCGCCGCGGGCTTGCCGCTGCCGAGCCCGTCCGCCGTGTCGGCGAGTCCGTCGAGGTGCAGCCCCCGTGTGAGGACCGCGGGCACCGCGGTGGAGGCGACCGCCGCGAGCAGCGGCCCCGACCCGAGCAGCAGCAGTGCGCCGGGGGCCGCCGCGAGCAGCCCCACCACCAGGCCGGCGAGCGGGGCGCTCAGCATCCCGGCACGGGCGGCCTCGCGGTCCCAACGGGTGACGCGGACGGGGAGCACGGTCAGGGTGCCGAAGGCGAAACGTATGCCGTGGCTGTTCAGGGAGGTCACGGCGCGCAGGCTAATCCCTGGGCCGCACCGCTAGATTGGCCGAAACGCTGCAAAGCACCGCACAAGCGGATCAATGGGAGTGGGTGGCATGGGTCACTGGTTCGATCAGAACTTTGTCGAGCCGGGGAAGCTGCCCCTGCTTCTCGCCCTGGCCGCCTTTGTGCTGACCTTCGCCATCACCCGTCTCATCACCCGGATGATCAGGGCCGGGAAGGGGCCCTTCCGCAACATCACGCCCGGGGGGGTCCACGTCCACCATGTGGTGCCCGGTGTGGTGCTGACGGTGATCGGCGGCTTCGGCGCGGTATCCAGCGGACGGTACGGCGTCGCGGCGGGCGTCTGCGCGGTGATCTTCGGGACGGGCGCGGGGCTGGTGCTGGACGAGTTCGCCCTGATCCTCCATCTCGATGACGTGTACTGGTCCGAACAGGGGCGCCAGAGCGTCGAGGTCGTCGTCCTCACCGCGGCGCTCGTCCTGCTCCTCCTCGGCGGCTTCTCGCCGCTCGGGGTGAACGAACTGACCAGTGATCAGCAACAGGGCCGGCTCGGCATCGTCCTGACCCTGCTGATCAACTTCTGCTTCGTGCTGATCGCCCTGTTCAAGGGCAAGGCGCGGATGGCGGTGCTCGGCACCCTGGTGCCGTTCGTCGCTCTGTTCGGGGCGATCCGGCTGGCCCGGCCGACGTCGATGTGGGCGAAGAGGTTCTACCGCAACCGGCACCGCGCCCGTTCCAAGGCGGTGCTGCGCGCGTACCACCACGACCGGCGCTGGGCGGGGCCGCGCCGCAGGTTTCAGGACCTCATCGGCGGAGCGCCGGACCGGGGCCGCGTTCCCACGCCCAAGTCCTGATCGCGACGGACGGGCGGTTGCCGACGCCGGTCGTACCGGGCGGTGAAGCCGCACAGGATCAGCACCGCGGCGATCGCCGCCAGATGCTCCTTGCCCGCCAGATTGTTCCTGAGGAGCACCTCGACGACCATCGCCGCGATCACCACCGCCCCGGTGAACCACGCCCGGTAGGCGTGGCACACATAGATCGCGAGCCCCACGACTGCCGCCGACGGTCCCGTGTCGACGACCTGCGCGTCGGATGCCGGCAGCCCGAACAGCCCGTCGGGGCCGACCGCGACGCCGGTCCGTGCGTACAGCGTCCCGGCCAGCGTGGCGACGTACGCGATGAGCAGCGTGCGCCGCCGCCCGAGACAGATCTCGGCGACCCCGAACACCACGAGCACCTGCGCCAGCGCACCCCACACCGGCAGATCGAGCGCGGGCACGAACAGCGACAGCGGGGTACGCAGCAGGGCGGTCCACAGCGGGTCCTCGGCCCGCACCGAGCCGAGGACCTGTACCGGAAGGAAGCCCCACGGCTGGTTCTGCACCGCCTGGAGCAGCGCCGTCAGACCGACCGCGGCCGGCGTCATGGGGGCCGCCCGCAGCCGGGAGCGGGCGAGCGCCCCGCGTACGGTCGAGAGCAGCGGTGCCCACTCGCGTCGGGCGACCGTGCGCAGCGCCGCCAGCGGTCTCATCTATGGGTTCCCAGGTGCGAGCGGTGCAGCCACTTGGGCAGCCCGGGCGCCTCCAGGAACCCTTCGGCGCGGCCCGCGGCGATGCCGATGCGCAGCAGGTCGGAGCTCTTCTCGAAGAGCATGAAACGCGGCTCCCAGATCGGTCGGTACTTGGCGTTGGCGCGGTAGAGCGACTCGATCTGCCACCAGCGCGAGAAGAAGCTGAGCAGCGAGCGCCACAGCCTCAGCACCGGTCCCGCGCCCAGCCGCGACCCCCTCTCGAAGACCGACCTGAACATCGCGAAGTTGAGCGACACCTGCGTGATCCCGATCTGTTCGGCACGCTGGAGGAGTTCGATGACCATGAACTCCATCAGACCGTTCTCGGCGTCCCGGTCACGGCGCATCAGGTCCAGCGAGAGACCGTTCGGGCCCCAGGGAACGAAGCTCAGTACGGCTCGCAATTCGCCGGGGCCGCCCGTTCCTTCGCCCTGCCCCTTCTCCGTGGAGTCACGGCATTCGAGCATCACGCACCGGCCGTCCGCCGGATCGCCGAGCCGCCCCAGCGCCATCGAGAAGCCGCGCTCGGTCTCCCCGTCGCGCCAGTCGTCGGCGCGCCGCAGCAGTTCGGCCATCTCCTCGTCGGGGATGTCGCAGTGGCGCCGGATGGTGACCTCGTACCCGGCACGCCTGATCCGGTTGTACGCCTGGCGGACGGTCCGCATCGCCCGCCCTTCGAGGGTGAACTCGGCGGTCTCCACGATTGCCTCGTCGCCGAGTTCCAGCGCGTCGAGCCCGTGCCGGGCGTAGACCGTGCCGCCCTCCTCGCTCACCCCCATCACCGCCGGGATCCAGCCGTGCTCGCGGGCCTCGGCCAGCCATGGTTCGATCGCGCCGGGCCAGGCCTCCGGGTCGCCGATCGGGTCACCGGAGGCGAGCGAGACGCCGCCGACCACCCGGTAGGTGACGGCCGCCTTCCCGGTCGGCGACCAGATGACGCTCTTCTCCCGGCGCAGCGCGAAGTAGCCGAGCGAGTCGCGTTCGCCGTGCTTTTCCAGGAGGGCGCGGAGCCGGTCCTCGTCCTGTTGGGTGATCGGGTCGACGGCCCGGCGGGAGCGGAACGCCACGTACACGACGGCGATCAGCAGCAGCGTGGAGAGGATGTTGATGACGACATTGACCCAGCCGGGCACGGTGATGCCGGGGAAGCGGGCTTCGTCGGTCGCCACCGAGATCAGCCGCAGCGCGCCGTAGCGCCAGCGGTCGAGGAAGGTCGACCGGTACTCGTCGTGCGCCGTGTTCGTGACGGTGACCAGCAGGGTGGCGATCAGCGAGGTGACCAGCAGCCCGCCGACGGCGACCACGGCCGCCAGCTTCGCGTTGGACCGGTCGCCCTTCGCGTAGAACTCCCGCCGGCCCAGGATCAGTGCCACGACGAACGCGGCTGTCAGCGCCAGGGAGATCCAGTTCTGCGGGTACCGCCGGATCTCGGGAAAGAGGATCACGAAGGCGAAGAGCAGGAGCAGGAGGCCGCTCAGCACGATGTTGACGATCCAGGCGGCGCGCTTGCGGCGTCGCATGGTGATCGCGAGGAAGAGGGCGACCACTCCGGAGGAGAAGCCCGCGGTGAGGAGATAGGGCGTGAAGTAGTTCTCGGTGTTGTGCCGACGCAGGTCCTGACCGAGCGTGACCCAGACGGCGCTCAGGAAATTGATGAACGACACGATGCGCAGATACCAGATGGTGAATGCCGCACTGCGTCGTGAGCGGACGGTGCTCCGCCGGGCGTCCTGGCTGACCAATCGGACCTCTCCCATGAAAAGCGATCATATGGTGCATCGCGCCCCATGGGGAGGCCTGCTGCGGCCGGTGTCCGGTGGTCGGCGGCCGCAGCGCAGCAGGGTCCGTCAGTCGTCGTCCGTGTCGGTCTTCGAGGCGTCGTCCTCGTCGGCCGGCACCCGCTCGGGCAGCTCCGCCGCCAGCGCGGCGGCGGCCTGCACGAGCGGAAGCGCCAGCAGCGCCCCGCTCCCCTCGCCCACGATGACGCCGTGGTCCAGCAGCGGGTTGAGCGCCATCCGGTCCAGCGCCTTCGTCTGTGCCGGCTCGCCGCTCACCTGGCCGGCCAGCCACCAATCCGGCGCCCGGAAGGCGGCCCGCTGAGCGACCAGCGCGCACGCCGACGAGACCACGCCGTCCAGGATCACCGGCAGCCTGCGCACCGCGCACTGCAGCAGGAACCCCGTCGTCGCCGCCAGGTCCGCGCCGCCGACCGTGGCCAGCAGCTCCAGCTGGTCGCCGAGGACCGGCCGGGCCCGCCGCAGCGAGTCCCGGATCGCCGCGCACTTGCGCATCCAGGCGAGATCGTCGATACCCGCGCCGCCGCGCCCGGTGACCACGGAGGCGTCCGTGCCGCACAGGGCCGCGATCAGGGTGGCCGCCGCCGTGGTGCCACCGACGCTCAGATCACCGAGCACCACCAGATCGGTGCCCGAGTCGGCCTCCTCGTCGGCGATCGCGATGCCCAGACGTACCGCCTGCTCGGCCTCCTCGGCCGTCAGGGCGTCCTCGATGTCGATCCGGCCGCTGCCGCGCCGCACCCGGTGACGTACGACCGACTCGGGCAGCAGCTCCGGCTCGCAGTCCAGGCCGGCGTCGACGATCCGCACCGGTACGGAGAACTGGCGGGCCAGCACGGCCAGCGGCGTCGCGCCCTCCAGCGTGGCCCGGACCAGCTCGTGCGCGGTCCCGGCCGCGCGGCCGGAGACACCGAGCTCGGCCACCCCGTGATCACCGGCGAAGAGCACCACGCGCGGCTGCAGGATCGGCTTGACCGGCACGGCCTGCTGGGCGGCCGAGAGCCACTCGCCCAGCTCGTCGAGCCGGCCGAGGGCGCCCGGGGGCACGATCTGCCGCTCCCGGCGTTCCTCGGCGTCGCGCCGTACCCCGCCGTCGGGGCGTTCGATCAGGTCGGAGAAGTCGTCCAGATTCACGGGGGTCTGCCTCGCGGGTCGTTACGTGGTGTGGGCCGGTGAGCCCGGCGGCGGGCTCACTGCGGAACAGTACCTGCCACGATTCTGACGCATCATCAGTGCGGCGGCCGGCCCCTCAGGTGCCGAAGCGCAGCAGCGTCATCGCAGGGGTCAGCGTCCGCAGCCCCGGCGTCAGATGCTGGAGCCGGATCAGTTCTCCCATCGCGCCCCGCCCCCGCGGCAGCCCCAGCGCGCGCACCTCGGTGATGTTCGGATGCGCACTGCGCAGCTTCTTCCGCTCGCCCGGGTTCATCGCCCAGTGCATCGGCGGGACGGTCATGGAGCCGACCTTCGACTTCCCGGCCACCGTCCCCTTCGCCGGCCGGCGCGCCATCGAGTCCAGGACGAGCACCCCGCCCGGCAGCCGTTCGGCGCAGGTCGCCAGGATCTTCCGTACCACCCAGGGCTGCAGATACATCAGCAGCCCCTGTGTCGTGACGATCACGCCCCGGCCCGCAGGGTCCTCGATCTCGTCCAGCCAGGAGAGATCGGTCGCCGAGCGGGAGAGCGTCCGCAGCCGGTTCGAGGAGGGCAGCAGCATCCGGCGCAACGCTGCCACCTGGGGCAACTCCACACTCAGCCAGCTGAGCCGCCCGTTGTCGACCCGCCAGAAGCCGGTTTCCAGCCCGTCGCCGAGCGCGACGACGGTGGCCTCCGGATGCCCGCGCAAATAGCCCTGCACCGTCAGGTCGAAGCAGCGTGAGCGCAGCGCCTGCGCCTGCGAGTGGAAGGCGTTCGGCCGCCCGAAGCGCTCCTCGAAGGGGTAGTCGAGGTCCGCCATGAGCTGCAGCGCCATGGGATCGTCGATGACGGGATAGAGCTGCCCCGCCTCGTACGCCCGGTTGTAGAGCGTCCAGAGCAGGGTCTCCGGAACGCCTTCCAGCATCGGCCTCACCCGTGCCATGTCCGCTCCCTTCCTGCTGCTGATCCTGTTGCGATGCGGGTCAGCCGCGTAGCGTCAGCGCCTGACCGGCCACCACCAGCAGCACGTGCTCGCACTCGTCGGCGAACGCGGAGTTGAGCCGCCCCAGCTCGTCCCGGAACCGCCGACCGGCGGCGGTTCCGGGCACCACGCCCGAGCCGACCTCGTTGGTCACGGTGACGACCGTACGCCGCGTCCCGCGCACCGCGCCGACCAGTTCGGAGACCCGCTCCCGCAGCGCACTCTCGCCGCCGTCCGCCCACGCCGCGTCGTCCCAGGCGTTCACCCGGTCCATCGCGTCCGTCAGCCACAGAGACAGGCAGTCGATCAGCAGCGGCGGCCCGTCCGACTTCAGCAGGTCCACCAGCTCACAGGTCTCCTCGGTGCGCCAGGCCGTCGGTCTGCGATCCCGGTGCAGCCCGACCCGGGCCATCCACTCCGCGTCGCCTTCGCGGCCGCCGCCGGTCGCCACATACACCACCTCGGGGAAGGTCTCCAGCCGCCGCTCGGCCTCCACCGACTTCCCGGACCGCGCCCCGCCCGTCACCAGTGTTCGCCGCGGGACATCCGGTACGACGTGGTACTCGCCGACCACCAGTGTCGTCCCGTCCGGCACGGTCCGGGCGCCGGCCGCCGCGAGGCGCCGGTCCAGTTCGGGGCCGATGGGCGCGTCATGGTCCAGATGAACGGCGATGACCTCGGTGGCCGGCCCGATCGCTTCGACGGCCCGCAGCCTGGCCATTGCGTCCGGGCGTCCGGTCACATCACCGACCACCATGTCGTACGGCTCCGCCACCCGGTCCGTGAGACCGGCGGGGGCCGCGCCCGGCGGCATGTACAGCAGCCGCGCGCCCTCCGGGGACGTCACCTCGTACCCGGTCCCCGGCGAGTCCATCGGCACCGCCCGGATCCGGTGCCCGCTGATCAGCGTCAGCACCTGCCCGTCCGGCACCCGTCCGGCCGGAGGCAGCCCGGCGGGCAGCTCCACGGCGGGCCCGTCGTGCGGATGGCTGAGCAGCACCTGCCGTACGCCGGTCAGTGAATGACCCGCACGTGCGGCGGCGAACACGGCCCCCGGGGTGAGATCGAGCAGCACCGCGCCGTCGACCAGCAGTGCGGTCGCGGCGCGCGCCCACACCCCGCGGGCGGTGGCGCAGGCGGCGCACGGACATTCGGGGCGCGGCAGCCCGTCGGGGGCTCCGGTGCCGAGCAGTGTCAGTTCCACGCTCCGATCCTCCCGCGTCCCCGCACCGACTGCGCGACCAACCTCATGGATCTCGGTCCGAAAGGCCCCAGGCACTAGGCTGCGGGCAGCAACGCGACCCAGGAGGCGGACATGGCGTGGACGTGGCGGTTCGAGAAGTCCGACGGTACGGAGACGGAGCCGGCCCTGCAGCCGGAGGAATTCACGACCCAGGGCGATGCGGAGTCATGGATCGGTGAGTTCTGGAAGGAACTTCTGGACGGCGGGGCGGACCAGGTGACCCTCTTCGAGGACGCGACGAAGATCTACGGCCCGATGAGTCTCCAGGCCGACCAGGGCTGACCGCCGATACGGGCGCACGAAGGCCCCGGGCGCCGTTCCTCGGCATCCGGGGCCTTTGCGTGGCAGCGGTCAGATCTCGCCCAGAGTGACGACCGCAGTATTCTCCACGCCGTTGCGCAGATATGTCACCTTGACCTTCTCGCCAGGCTTCTTGCCGGCCAGCGTCTCGGCCAGCGCCGTCATCGTCGTGATCCGTGTGTCGTCGATCTTCGTGACGATGTCGCCGACCCGCAGTCCGGCCTTGTCCGCGCCTCCGCCAGAGGTGACGGTGACCAGCGCGATTCCGAACGGCTGGTAGTTGTCGTCGACGACTGTGCGGCCGGTGATGTTCAGCGCCGCCCGGCCCGAGTCGGTGACCTTGCCGTACTTGATGATCTGGTCGGCCACTGTCTTCACCATCGAGACGGGGATCGCGAACCCGATGCCGGGTGCCGCGCCGTTCATCTGCGGATCCGTCGCCGCCAGCGTAGGAATGCCGATCACCTCACTGTTCAGGTTCACCAGCGCACCGCCGCTGTTGCCCGGGTTGATCGCCGCCGAGGTCTGCACCATGTTCGCTATGGTCGCCCCCGTGCCACCTTCCTCCCGGCTCTCGCTGACGGTCCGGCCGACGGCCGACACGATGCCCTGGGTGACGCTGCTGGACAGTCCGAGCGGCGAACCCATCGCCAGCACTATCTGACCGACCTCGACCTTCTCCGAGTTGCCGAACTTCGCCGCCTTCAGCCCGCTCGGTACTTTGTCGAGCTTGATGACGGCCAGGTCCTGCTCCGGATAGGTGGCGACCAGCGAGGCGTCCAGCTCCTTCTCGCCGGTGGCGACGGTGACCTTGAATGTCTTCTCCTGGCCGACCACATGGGCATTGGTGACGATATGGCCCTTGTCGTCGTAGACGATGCCGGATCCGAGACTGTCGGCGGCTTGGATCTGTACCACGGAGGGCAGCACGTTCTTGATGACGGTCTGGTACTCGGCCTGCAGATCACCTGAGGCCCGGGAAGTCGTATGCGGCGAGGCCGACTTCGTGGCATCGGCGCTGGCCGAGTCCGAGTCCGAGCAGCCGGACACCAGGGCTATGGCACAGACACCTGCGGTCAGAGGCAGCAGCAGCCGGTAAAGACGGCCGCGCGAGTGGAAAGCATCCATGTCTGAATCATTACTTTTAACCCCATTGGCGGCCTGTTGGGCTCGGCCGATCGGGTGAAGCCCGCTCCCCGTCCGCCCCTCAATCGTCCCCGGGGATTTCCGGCGGATCACGGCCGGGGCCGCGCCGGCCTGCGCGGCATCTCGCGGCGCTGCCGATATGTCGGAACAGCTCGCTACCTGGATGCTCCGGCGCCCTGCGACGCACCGCGCCGGGCGCCGTGAACTGTCCGGCCCTCTTCCTGACGCCCGCTAGCCGCGCACCCCGCACAGATGCAGCAGCGCGGCAACCCGGCGGTACGGATCCGTCCGTCCGGCCCGGTCCTCCGCGGCCAGCACCCGGTCGAGTTCCGCCGCGGCCGGCAGCTCCACGTCATTGCCCACCTGGTCCGTGAAGATCCGCACCCCGTACCAGGCGTGCAACGGCGCCGCGATCCCGGCGAGCGTGGCCGTGAGGGCGTCCAGCCGGTCGGCGCGGACCGTCAGGCCCAGCCGGTTGGTGTACGTGTCCGTGTCGAACGCGGCCAGTGCCGTGTCCCAGTCCCCGGCGGTGCCCGGCCGCATCGCCAGCGCGTCGCCGTTCCGTACGAGCAGCGAGAGCAGCCCGCCGGGCGCCAGCATCCGGGCCAGTCCGGCCAGCAGGGCGTCCGGCTCCCGGACGTACATCAGCACGCCGTGGCAGAGCACCACGTCGAAGCTGCCCGGCAGGAAGTGCACACCCGTGTCCAGGCCGTCGCCCTCGATCAGCCGGACCCGCTCCCGGATGCCCGCGGGCTCGGCCCCGAGCGCCTCGCGGGCGACCCTCAGCATCTCGGCGTCGGACTCCAGACCGGTCACCGTGTGGCCGGCCCGGGCCAGCCGCAGCGCCTGCGTGCCCTGTCCCATGCCGACATCGAGAACCCGCAGCCGCTGACCGACCGGGAAGCGCGCGGCTATCTGCTCGTCGAGCTGCCGGGCGACGAGCTCCTGGCGGACGGTGTTGCGCAGCCTGCCGAGCCCTCTGAGCCACGCCGAAGAGGCCCCGGTGAACCCGTAGTCCCTGGAGTCCCTGAGGGCGGCATCGCCCGGCAGGCCCGCGGACGGACCGCCGACCGAGTCGGAAAGCTCCGTACTCAGGGCCGCTCTCCGCGCTTGACCTGCGGCTTCGGCAGACGGAGCCGACGCATCTGAAGCGTACGCATCAGGCCGTAGGCGACCGCGCCGCGCTTCGGCGTATCGGGGAAGCGGGCGTTCAGCTGCTTCTTCAGCCGGAACGTGAGACCGATCGAGTCGATGACGATCAGCACGATCACGCCGAGCCAGAGCAGCAGCGAGATGCTCTGGATGTTCCGCACCTGGATCACGCTGAGGATCAGGATGATCACCGCGAGCGGCAGGAAGAACTCCGCGATGCAGAAGCGCGAGTCCACGAAGTCGCGGACGAAGCGCCGCACCGGACCCTTGTCACGGGCCGGCAGGTAGCGCTCGTCACCACTGGCGAGCGCCTCGCGCTGCTTGGCCAGGTCCACCCGGCGCGCTTCGCGCTGGCGTCTCATGGCCTCCTTGCGGTCGAGCGGCGCGCCACTGGAGGCACGACGGCGCTGCGACTGGGCATCGCTGCGCTTGGGGGTGGGGCGACCTTTGGGGGCCTGCGGGTCGCGGGGCTGCGTGGAGAGGTCCGCCGTCACCTTGGTGGCGGGGGCCTTCTCATCCTTCGAACGGCTACGGAACACAAAACCCAAGGGTACGGGGTCGGCCGCGACGACCCCAGCCCGGTCGGGAACGATCCGGCAACGGCCTACGTCCTTCCAGGTGTCCCGAGAGGCGCAGATCGGACGTTGCCACCGGTTTCCCCGAGGGCCGCCTACTCCCTGGGCCGGAGCGGTAACCGGGGGCAGTCGTCCTTGGGGAGGAGCACATCCGTGCTCGAACAGTGCGGTAATAGAGACAGGGCCCGTACTGTGGGTTCTGTTGGAGTGCTGGAGCCCAGTCCGTCAGAAGGGGGCGCGCGAAGCCCATGAGCGGTGTCATGAAGCGTATGGGGATGATCTTCCGCGCGAAGGCAAACAAGGCCCTTGACCGGGCCGAGGATCCGCGCGAGACCCTCGATTACTCGTACCAGAAGCAGCTGGAGCTGCTTCAGAAGGTGCGCCGCGGTGTCGCCGATGTGGCGACCTCGCGCAAGCGCCTGGAGCTGCAGCTGAACCAGCTGCAGGGCCAGACGTCCAAGCTGGAGGACCAGGGCCGCAAGGCGCTCGCGCTCGGCCGCGAGGACCTGGCCCGCGAGGCGCTGTCCCGGCGCGCCGCACTCCAGCAGCAGGTCACCGACCTGGAGACACAGCACGCGACGCTGCAGGGTGAGGAGGAGAAGCTCACTCTCGCGGCCCAGCGGCTGCAGGCCAAGGTCGACGCCTTCCGTACGAAGAAGGAGACCATCAAGGCCACCTACACCGCGGCCCAGGCGCAGACCCGGATCGGCGAGGCGTTCTCCGGGATCTCCGAGGAGATGGGCGACGTCGGCCTGGCGATCCAGCGGGCCGAGGACAAGACCCAGCAGCTGCAGGCGCGTGCCGGTGCGATCGACGAGCTGCTCGCCTCCGGCGCTCTGGACGACCCGACCGGGACGGCGAAGGACGACATCGCCGCCGAGCTGGACCGGATCTCCGGTGGTACGGATGTGGAGCTGGAGCTGCAGCGGATGAAGGCCGAACTGGCCGGCGGCTCCGCCCCGCAGCAGGCCATCGAGGGCGGCTCGCAGGACGCCGCCCAGCAGCAGTCCTCGCAGTCCCCGCACAGGTTCGACAAGCAGTAAGGCGGACGTCATGATCGTTCGGATCATGGGGGAGGGCCAGGTAGTCCTGGCCGACAGCCATCTCGCCGAGCTCAACAAGCTCGACGACGAACTGCTCGCCGAGATGGAGAGCGGCGACGGCCCGGGCTTCCGCGCCACGCTCCAGGCGCTCCTCGCCGCGGTGCGCGAGTTCGGCACGCCTGTGCCGGACGACTCCCTGGAGCCGTCCGAACTGATCCTGCCGTCGCCCGACGCCACCCTCGAAGAGGTGCGCGACATGCTCCGCGACGAGGGTCTGATCCCCGGCTGACGCCGGTTGCTCCAGCACCCGCACACACGCACTGTGCCCCGTGTCCGGTCCGCCGGTCACGGGGCACAGTTCTGCCCGGATTGCCACGCTCTGCGTACGGCCCCTGCCGCGGGTGGACCGTATCCGTGCGCGACACGCCGTACCGTAGCTTGACGTGACCACCCTCGGAACCGGGTTCCTGCGCGTCCGGCGCTGGCTGCGCGACCATCCCCTCGCGTTCGACGGTGCGCTCGCCGTGGCCGTACTCGTCGCGATGATCGTCGGGTCGTTCGCGGACCCGAACGCCCCGAACGGGCCCAGCTTCGGCACCTGCACGCCCGAGGCGGGCAGCGTGGTCCTGATGGTGCTCGCCGCCGCCGTGCTCGTCCTGCGGCGGCGCAACCCCATGGCGGTGCTGGCCGCCACCGGTGGGTTGTCCATCGTCGAGTTCGTGCTGGTGGACCCGCCCGCCCCGGTGGTCATGAGCGCGGTCATCGCGCTCTACACGGTCGCCGCATCCACCGACCGGCCCACCACCTGGCGGGTCGGCCTGCTGACCATGGCCGTGCTGACGGCGTCCGCGATGGCCTTCGGCGCGTCCCCCTGGTACAGCCAGGAGAACCTCGGGGTCTTCGCCTGGACCGGCATGGCGGGCGCCGCCGGGGATGCCCTCCGCTCCCGGCGGGCGTTCGTCGACGCGATCAGGGAACGCGCCGAACGCGCCGAGCGCACCCGCGAGGAGGAGGCCCGGCGGCGGGTCGCCGAGGAACGGCTGCGGATCGCCCGTGATCTCCACGATGTCGTCGCCCACCACATCGCCCTGGTCAATGTGCAGGCCGGGGTCGCCGCCCACGTCATGGACAAGCGCCCCGACCAGGCCAAGGAGGCGCTCGCCCATGTCCGGGAGGCCAGCCGCTCCGCACTCAACGAACTCCGCGCCACGGTCGGGCTGCTGCGCCAGTCCGGCGATCCGGAGGCGCCGACCGAACCGGCACCCGGTCTCGCGGTCCTCGACGAACTCGTGGAGACGGTCCGGCGCGCCGGGCTCCCGGTCCAGGTGGCCTGCGTCGACCGCAGGCCCCCGCTGCCCGCGGCCGTCGATCTGGCCGCGTACCGGGTGATCCAGGAAGCGCTGACCAATGTGCGCAAGCACGCGGGCCCCGGGGCGAAGGCCGAGGTCAGTGTCGTACGGGTCGGGGGGACGGCCGAGGTCACGGTCCTCGACAACGGCACGGGCAGCCCCGAGGGTGCGGGCGCCGGGGCCGACGGCGGCGGCCACGGGCTGCTCGGTATGCGCGAGCGCGTCACCGCCCTGGGGGGCATCCTCACGGCCGGGCCCCGCTACGGCGGCGGATTCAGGGTTCATGCGATCCTGCCGCTCAAGGCCCGCACGGGAGAGCCGGGGACGCCGGGCATGGCGGGCCGGACGGGGGAAGGCACATGACACCACCACCCATCAGGGTCCTGCTCGTCGACGACCAGGCGTTGCTGCGCAGCGCGTTCCGGGTCCTGGTCGACTCGGAGCCCGACATGCAGGTCGTCGGCGAGGCGGCCGACGGAGCGGAGGCCGTGGCGCTGACCCGCTCGACGCGCGCCGATGTGGTGCTGATGGACATCCGGATGCCCGGCACGGACGGACTGGCCGCGACCCGGATGATCAGCGCCGACCCGGAGCTGGCGGACGTACGGGTCGTCATGCTCACCACCTTCGAGGTCGACGAATACGTGGTGCAGTCGCTGAGGGCCGGCGCCTCAGGCTTCCTCGGCAAGGGCGCCGAACCGGACGAACTGCTCAATGCCATCCGTATCGCCGCGGGTGGCGAGGCGCTCCTCTCGCCGGCCGCCACCAAGGGACTGATCGCCACCTTCCTTGCGCAGGGCGGCAGTTCGGGCGATGAGGGGCCGAGCGCCGCAGAGTACTCCGAGCGGCTCGATGCGCTCACCGGTCGCGAACGAGAGGTGCTGGTCCTCGTCGGAGGCGGGCACTCCAACGACGAGATCGCCGAGCGTCTCGTCGTCAGCCCACTCACCGTCAAGACCCATGTGAACCGGGCCATGGCGAAACTGGGCGCCCGCGATCGGGCCCAATTGGTGGTTTTTGCGTACGAATCGGGCCTGGTGCGCCCGCGGGCGGAGTGAAGGGTGGAGAAGCGGCGTACTCCACCTGCGGTACGCGCCACATAAGAAAGTGGCCCTGGGGTCGACGCTTCCACCCCTGTGGATGAGCGATGGTGTAGCTGGGCCGGGTCTGTCCCCGAGTCGCCCGCCCACCTGCCGCGTACGCCACAGAAGAGAGACCCACCCATGTCCTGGCTGTCCAGATTCAGCCTCGCGCAAAGGGCCCTGATCGGGCTGATCTCGATCGTCGCGCTCGTCTTCGGAGCGATCGCGATCCCGCAGCTCAAGCAGCAGTTGCTGCCCACCATCGAACTCCCGATGGTCTCGGTGCTCGCCCCCTACCAGGGTGCGTCCCCCGACGTGGTCGAGAAGCAGGTCGTCGAACCGCTCGAGAACTCCATCAAGGCCGTCGACGGCGTCACCGGCGTCACCTCGACCGCCAGCGAGGGCAACGCCGTCATCATGGCGACCTTCGACTTCGGCGACGAAGGCACCAAGCAGCTGGTCGCCGACATCCAGCAGGCGGTCAACCGCGCGCGCATCCAGCTGCCCGACGACGTCGACCCCCAGGTCATCGCCGGCTCGACGGACGACATCCCGACCGTCGTCCTCGCCGTCACCTCCGACAAGGACCAGCAGGCGCTCGCCGACCAGCTGGACCGCACCGTGGTCCCCGCTCTGGAGGACATCGACGGTGTCGGCCAGGTCACCGTCGACGGCGTCCAGGACCTCCAGGTCTCCATCACCCCCGACGACAAGGAGCTCGCGGCCGCCGGCCTGAACGCCGGATCCCTCGCCCAGGCCCTCCAGGCGGGCGGCGCCACGGTCCCGGCCGGATCGTTCTCGGAACAGGGCAAGAGCCGCACCGTCCAGGTCGGCGGGGCCTTCACCTCCCTGCAGCAGATCGAGGACCTGCAGGTCGCCGGTCAGGACCCGGCCACCGGCAAGCCCGGCAAGCCGGTCCGTATCGGTGACATCGCCACGGTGAAGCAGGAGCCCTCCACCGCGGTCTCCATCACCCGTACCAACGGCAAGCCGAGCCTCGCCGTGATGGCCACGATGGACAAGGACGGCAGCGCCGTCGCCATCTCGGACGCCGTCAAGGACAAGCTTCCGGACCTTCGCAAGGACCTCGGCGCCGGCGCCGAACTGACCGTCGTCTCCGACCAGGGCCCCGCCGTCTCCAAGGCGATCTCCGGTCTGACCACCGAGGGCGCGCTCGGCCTGCTCTTCGCGGTCATCGTGATCCTGGTCTTCCTCGCGTCGCTCCGCTCGACGCTGGTCACGGCGGTCTCCATCCCGCTCTCCGTGGTTCTCGCACTGATCGTGCTCTGGACCCGCGACCTGTCGCTCAACATGCTGACGCTCGGCGCGCTGACCATCGCGATCGGCCGCGTCGTCGACGACTCGATCGTGGTCCTGGAGAACATCAAGCGCCACCTCGGCTACGGCGAGGAGCGGCAGTCCGCGATCATCACAGCGGTCAAGGAAGTGGCCGGCGCGGTCACGTCCTCGACCCTCACCACGGTCGCGGTCTTCCTCCCGATCGGTCTGGTCGGCGGCATGGTCGGCGAGCTCTTCGGCTCGTTCTCCCTGACCGTCACCGCGGCCCTGCTCGCCTCCCTGCTGGTCTCGCTGACCGTGGTTCCCGTCCTGTCGTACTGGTTCCTGCGCGCACCCAAGGGCAGCACGGAGAACCCGGACGAGGCCCGCCGCAAGGCTGAGGAGAAGGAAGCCCGCAGCAGGCTCCAGCGGCTGTACGTCCCGGTGCTGCGCTTCGCGACCCGGCGCCGCATCACCAGCATCGTCATCGCCGTGGCCGTGCTCTTCGGGACCTTCGGCATGGCACCGCTGCTCAAGACCAACTTCTTCGACCAGGGCGAGCAGGAAGTCCTCTCCATCAAGCAGGAGCTGGCCCCCGGCACCAGCCTGGCGGCCGCCGACGAGGCGGCCAAGAAGGTCGAAAAGCTCCTCGACGAGGACAAGGGCGTCAAGGACTACCAGGTCACCGTCGGCTCCTCCGGCTTCATGGCGGCCTTCGGCGGCGGTACGGGCGCCAACCAGGCCTCCTACCAGGTCACCCTGAAGGACTCGGCCGACTTCGACGCCACCCAGAAGCGCATCGACGAGGGCCTCGGCAAGCTCGACGGCATCGGTGACACCACCATCGCCGCCGGCGACGGTTTCGGCAGCCAGGACCTCAGCGTCGTGGTCAAGTCCGCGGACGCCGCGACTCTGAAGAAGGCCTCCGAGGAGGTACGGGCGGAGGTCGCCGAACTCAAGGACGTCACCGACGTCCAGAGCGACCTGGCGCAGAGCATTCCGCGCATCTCGGTCAAGGCCAACTCCAAGGCCGCGGCCGCCGGATTCAACCAGGCCACCCTCGGCGCGGCCGTCGCCGGAGCGGTGCGCGGCACCCAGGCCGGCAAGGCGATCATGGACGACACCGAGCGCGATGTCGTCATCAAGTCCGCCCACCCGGCCACCACGATGGAGGAGCTGAAGAAGCTTCCCCTCGGCCCGGTCGAGCTCGGCCGGATCGCCGATGTGAAGCTGGTCCCCGGACCGGTCTCGATGACGAGGATCGACGGCCAGCGCGCCGCCACAATCACTGCCAAGCCCACCGGTGACAACACCGGCGCGGTGAGCGCCGCGCTCCAGTCGAAGATCAACGGCCTGGACCTGCCGGACGGCGCCACCGCCACCATCGGCGGCGTCTCCCAGGACCAGAACGACGCGTTCATGAAGCTCGGCCTGGCCATGCTCGCGGCCATCGCGATCGTCTTCATGCTGCTGGTCGCGACCTTCCGGTCCCTGGTCCAGCCGCTGATCCTGCTGGTCTCCATCCCGTTCGCGGCGACCGGCGCCATCGGCCTCCTCGTCGTCACCGGCACCCCGATGGGCGTCCCGGCGATGATCGGCATGCTGATGCTGATCGGCATCGTGGTGACCAACGCGATCGTGCTGATCGACCTGATCAACCAGTACCGCACGCAGGGCTTGGGCGTCGTCGAAGCAGTCATCGAGGGCGGCCGCCATCGCCTCCGCCCGATCCTGATGACGGCACTCGCGACGATCTTCGCCCTGCTCCCGATGGCGCTCGGCGTCACCGGCGAGGGCGGCTTCATCTCGCAGCCCCTCGCGGTCGTGGTGATCGGCGGCCTGGTCACGTCGACGCTGCTGACGCTGCTGCTGGTGCCGACGCTCTACGCGATGGTGGAGCTCCGCAAGGAGCGCCGCGCGACGAAGAAGGCCATCAAGCGCGCGAAGAAGGCGGGCGTTCCGGGCACGGCCCAGTCGGAGGAGATCACCTCCGAGGAGCCGGAGCCTGCGAAGGCCTGACATCCGGCACACGAAGGCCCCGGCACCGTTCACGGTGCCGGGGCCTTCGTGCGCCGGCCTTCCGGGTCCATACGGGCGACCGAGGCCCCAGGCGGGGGCGGAGGCCCGGAGAGACCCGTAGCGCCTACGGGAGCGCCAGCATGCGCTCCAGCGCCAGCTTCGCGTACTTCTCCGTCTCGGGGTCGACCTCGATCCGGTTGACCAGATTCCCCTCGGCCAGCGACTCCAGCGCCCACACCAGGTGCGGCAGGTCGATCCGGTTCATCGTCGAGCAGAAGCAGACCGTCTTGTCGAGGAAGACGATCTCCTTGTCCTCCGCGGCGAACCGGTTGGCCAGGCGGCGCACCAGGTTCAGCTCGGTGCCGATCGCCCACTTCGAGCCGGCCGGGGCCGCCTCCAGGGCCTTGATGATGTACTCCGTCGAGCCGACGTAGTCCGCCGCGGCCACGACCTCGTGCTTGCACTCGGGGTGCACCAGCACATTGACGCCCGGGATGCGCTCGCGCACATCGTTGACGGAGTCCACCGAGAAGCGCCCGTGCACCGAGCAGTGCCCGCGCCACAGGATCATCTTCGCGTTCCGCAGCTCCTCGGCGGTGAGGCCGCCGTTCGGCTTGTGCGGGTTGTAGAGGACGCAGTCCTCCAACGTCATCCCCATGTCGCGGACCGCGGTGTTCCGTCCCAGGTGCTGGTCGGGGAGGAAGAGGACCTTCTCGCCCTGTTCGAAGGCCCACTCCAGGGCGCGCTTCGCATTGGACGAGGTGCAGATCGTGCCGCCGTGCCTGCCGGTGAAGGCCTTGATGTCGGCGGAGGAGTTCATGTACGAGACGGGTACGACCTGCTCGGCGACCCCGGCCTCGGTCAGTACGTCCCAGCACTCGGCGACCTGCTCGGCGGTGGCCATGTCGGCCATCGAGCAGCCGGCGGCCAGGTCCGGCAGCACGACCTTCTGATCGTCGGTGGTCAGGATGTCCGCGGACTCCGCCATGAAGTGCACGCCGCAGAAGACGATGTACTCGGCTTCCGGCCGGGCGGCCGCGTCACGGGCGAGCTTGAACGAGTCGCCGGTGACGTCCGCGAACTGGATGACCTCGTCGCGCTGGTAGTGGTGGCCGAGAACGAAGACCTTGTCCCCGAGCTTCTCCTTGGCCGCGCGGGCGCGCTCCACCAGGTCCGGGTCGGACGGGGAGGGCAGATCGCCGGGGCACTCGACGCCGCGCTCACTCTTCGGGTCGGCCTCGCGGCCGAGCAGCAGCAGGGCGAGGGGTGTCGGCTGGACATCGAGGTCCTGGACGGGGTGGGCCGTGGTCACGTCACGCACCCTTTCTTCTCTGCAGATAAGCCTTTTCGTCTAATTGACATTATCTATCATATCCGGTTCACGTCACTTTGACGATGCCGATAGCGTCTATGTGACGAATTCCCTCTGGAGGTGGCGGGGGGCTGTTCCGGGGTCGTGAGAGGAGTCCTTGTCCCGCCCGGCACCTCTTCCCGGAGGGGTGTGCGAGCATGAAAGGAACAGGCAAGCGCTCGGCCCGGAATGAATCCGCGGTCCCGACGGTTGCAACGTCGGCAAGCAGTCCGTACAACCCGGGAGAGAAGCAGATGTCCGTATCGGACGAGACCACCACCGTGAGCGACGGCATCCTCCTGTCCGACGCCGCCGCAGCCAAGGTCAAGGGCCTGCTGGAGCAGGAAGGCCGTGACGACCTGGCGCTGCGCGTCGCCGTCCAGCCCGGCGGCTGCTCGGGCCTGCGCTATCAGCTCTTCTTCGACGAGCGTTCGCTCGACGGCGATGTCGTGAAGGACTTCGACGGCGTCAAGGTCGTCACCGACCGGATGAGCGCTCCGTACCTGGGTGGCGCCTCCATCGACTTCGTCGACACCATCGAGAAGCAGGGCTTCACGATCGACAACCCGAACGCCACGGGCTCCTGCGCCTGCGGTGACTCCTTCAGCTAAGTCGCGAAGGCGGTAACGGGCAGCAGTGCCTGCAGAGGGCGGCGTCCCCCGGATTCCGGGGGCCGCCGCCCTCGGTCGTGCCAGGCACCGATCAGCCGACCGTCACCGACGTCATGACCGAGTGCACCTGGTGCCGTGACCGGAAAGGTTCACCGGCTCGCGATGCCCACTAGCCGCGCGGCACCGTGCCGCCCGCCGCGTCGAGCACCTTCCGGTCGCCCAGCGGGGCGTCCAGCGTCACCGTCCGCGTCAGCTCCTTGGCGATCATGATGCAGACCTTCTTCGGGTCCGGGGTCGACTCGATGATCGTCACCCGCACCGCGTCCGCGCTCTCGGTCGCGCTCGCCGCGTACGTACTGCACACACCGCCCCAGAACGTCACCTTCAGCGTCCGGCCGTCCGCGGTGTACGAGGTCAGCTGGTGCGTGGACCGTGACGTGTCCCCGGTGCCCGAACCCGACCCCGGGTGCTTTGAAGAAGGCTTCGCCAGCGAGTCCGGGTCCACTGCGACCTGCGCCACCGTGTTGCCCGTCCCGCCCGCTGCCGGATGCACCGAGAAGAGCCATGACGGTACGAGTGTCTGCTTCCCGTCCACGTACCGCATCGCAAGGCCGAAGACCGCCTTGTCCACCGTCACGGTCGTCGTCTCACGCTCCGCTCCGGTCCGTGTCCCGCAGCTGACAGCCGACGACTTCGGTTCGTCCTTCTCCAGTGGTGCGGGGGTGGCGCACCCGCCGATGTGGCTCCGCGAAGCGTTCGCGCGGCCGGCCTTGTTCAGCTGCTTCAGCGCATCCTCCGCGCTGATCACCGGGTACTCCGCACCTTTCTCCAGGCTCTTCAACTGGCCGCTGCCGCCGACCACTTGACCGTCGGATCCCACCTGGATCCCGGTTGCCCAGCCGTACGTGGGCAGCCCGCCCACCACCGGGTCCGCGTTCACCACCCGTACCGAGCCCATGAGTTGGGACGCGTCGAGGACGGCATCGTCCTGGCCCGCCGCCTTCAGCACGGGCACGGCGGCGGCCTTGGCGGCGTTCTCGCTCACCGGCGATCCCGTGCCGCCCGGTGCCACGTCCTTGCTCGCACACACCGTCGTGCTCCGGCAGTTGTCCGTTCCGCCGGAACCGAAGCGGGCGAAGGACCAGGTGCCCGGCGCCTGCTTGTTCACCCGCAGGACCGGACCCGAGCCGTCCCCGTCGGACCCCACCTTCCATGCCGTGCCCTCGGTCCGCGGAGTGCCCTCCAGGCCCAGAACCTTCGCCAGCCGGGTCACCTCCGCGGCGGAGACGGTGCCCTTCGCCCGGTGGACGGCGGCCTTGGCCGGGCCGTCGGGCAGCTTGCCGGACGCGCGGTAGACCACGCCGTCGCCGCTGGGGTCGGGCTCGCCCGGGGCGATACCCTCCGGGGGTGCCGTCGGGCTCGGCGAGGGCGCGTCGAGCGCGAGCTGGGGAGGTGGGCGGTCACTGCTGCCCGCCCGGCTGCCGCTGCCGCCGTCCGCGGCAGCCCAGTACGCACTGCCGCCCCCGGCGAGCAGCACCGCTGCCGCCACCGAGGCCACGGCCAGCGGCGACCGCCGTCGTCGGGGGGCAGTCACGTCGTTGTCGGGTCGCTCGGTGCTCACCGGATCGCTCCTTCGGCTGCGTTGCCGTCACCATGACCGTCGCACGGTCATCGCCTGTCCCGCGAGTGCGGACAACGGTGGGACGGAGCAGGGGGGCACCCGGTTCCCCGAGGCCGCCGGAAGTGAGCGGTTGTGGCCGTCAGTCGCCGTACTCGGACATCGCGTCGATCAGCCGTGCGGACGCGTCCGGAACGGTGACGCCATGAATCAGGGACGGCGCGACAGGGGTGGGGGCGGCCTTGGCGGGTACGACCCAGTGCGGAGCCATCCGTGCGCAGTCACCGCGCAGCTCGGCCAGGCTGATCTCGGACTCGCTCGGGGCGATGTTGTTCGGCATATCCGCACCGTAGGCACCGCAGACCTCAGGATAAAAGACCTACTATCGGGTAGTTTTTCCCCCTTCAGGGCGAGTGCGGCGAACGGGTAGCGTGAACTGTCACGCCGTCCCGGGAACGCAGTCACCCGTTCCCCCCGACCTCCGCAGGAGCAGTCTCCCCGTGCGTATCGCAGTCACCGGCTCCATCGCCACCGATCACCTCATGACCTTCCCCGGCCGTTTCGCCGACCAGCTGGTCGCCGATCAGCTGCACACGGTCTCGCTCTCCTTCCTGGTCGACAACCTCGATGTGCGCCGGGGCGGTGTCGCCGCCAACATCTGCTTCGGCATGGGCATGCTCGGTACCGACCCGATCCTGGTCGGCGCCGCGGGCTCCGACTTCGACGAGTACCGCGCCTGGCTCGACCGGCACGGCGTCGACACCGGCTCGGTGCGGATCTCCGAGGTTCTGCACACCGCCCGTTTCGTCTGCACGACGGACGCCGACCACAACCAGATCGGCTCCTTCTACACGGGCGCGATGAGCGAGGCCCGGCTGATCGAGCTGAAGGCCGTCGCCGACCGCGTCGGCGGTCTCGACCTCGTCTCGATCGGCGCCGACGACCCGGAGGCGATGCTCCGCCACACCGAGGAGTGCCGTTCCCGGGGCATCGCGTTCGCCGCCGACTTCTCGCAGCAGATCGCGCGGATGGACGGCGACGAGATCCGGATCCTCCTCGACGGCGCCACGTACCTCTTCTCCAACGAGTACGAGAAGGGGCTCATCGAGTCCAAGACCGGCTGGACCGACGAGGAGATCCTCGGCAGGGTCGGCCACCGCGTCACCACGCTCGGGGCCCGCGGCGTCCGGATCGAGCAGGCCGGTCAGGAGACCATCGAGGTCGGCTGCCCGGAGGAGGAGACGAAGGCGGACCCGACCGGCGTCGGTGACGCCTTCCGCGCCGGTTTCCTCTCCGGCCTCGCCTGGGGCGTCGGCCTGGAGCGCGCCGCGCAGGTCGGCTGCATGCTCGCCACGCTGGTCATCGAGACGGTCGGCACCCAGGAGTACACCCTGCGCCGCACCCACTTCATGGACCGCTTCACCAAGGCGTACGGTCACGACGCCGCCGCCGAGGTCCGCGCCCACCTGCGCTGATCCGGGAACGCTACGACAGCCGGCGGACCACATAGGCGGAGCCCCGGTCCGCCGGCTCCTCACCCACGTACTCCTGCTCCCGCATCTCGCACCACGCCGGGATGTCCAGCCGCGCGGCCTCGTCGTCGGAGAGCACGGTCACCGTCCCGCCGACCGGTACCTCTCCGATCACCTTGGCGAGCTCGATCACCGGGATCGGGCACCGCCTCCCCAGCGCATCGACCACCAGGGACGCGGTCGTCGTGGGGGAGGGGGCGGGCGAGGCGGGCGCGCCCAGCCGTTCCCGTACCCCTGCCACCACCCCCGGCAGCACCCCGAGGAAGCGGTCGACGTCCTCCTGCGTGGTGCCGGCCGGCAGGGACACCCGGACGTTGCCCTCCGACAGCACTCCCATCGCCTTCAGTACATGGCTCGGTGTGAGTGTGCTGCTCGTGCAGGACGAACCGGACGAGACGGAAAATCCCTCCCGGTCCAGTTCGTGGAGGAGTGTCTCCCCGTCGATATAGAGACAGGAGAAGGTCACCAGGTGCGGCAGCCGCCGCACCGGATCGCCGACCACCTCCACATCCGGCACGACCGACGCCACCGTGGCTCGAATCCGGTCCACCAGCGCCCGCAGCCGTACGGACTCCACCGCCGCCTCGGCCCGGACGGCCCGCAACGACGCCGCCGCCGCCACGACGGCCGGGATGTTCTCGAAGCCGGCGGCCCGCCCCGACTCCCGTTCGTCCGCCGCGCCTTGGGGTGCGAACCGGACCCCCTTGCGTACGGCGAGCAGCCCCACCCCCGAGGGTCCGCCCCACTTGTGGGCACTGGCCGTCAGCAGCGACCAGCCGCCCGGCACCGGACCCCAGCCCAGCGACTGGGCGGCGTCCACCAGCAGCGGCACGCCCGCCGCCCGGCAGGCCTCTGCGACCTCGGCCACCGGCTGCTCCGTACCGACCTCGTGGTTGGCGGACTGCAGGCAGGCCAGTGCGGTGTCCTCGCGCAGGGCCTCTCCGTACGCCGCCGCGCTCACCGTCCCCGCCCGGTCCACCGGCACCTCGGCGAACGTCCCGCCCCGAGCCTCATGGGCGGCGGCCGAATGGAGCACCGACGAGTGTTCGACCGCCGAGACCACCAGATGGCGGCCGACACGCCGACGCCCGGCGAGGGCCCCGGAAATTCCTGAGTGCACCGCCCGGGTTCCCGACGAGGTGAAGGTCAGCTCGTCCGGGCGGCACCCCACCGCCTCCGCGGCCGCCTCCCGGGCCGCGTCCAGCAGCAGCCGGGCCCGCCGCCCCTCCCGGTAGAGGCGGGCCGGGTCGGACCAGCCCTCGTCCAGTGCGGCCAGCAGCGCCTGGCGGGCCACGGGGTGCAGGGGTGCGGAGGATGCGGCATCGAAGTAGGGCACATGTCCACGCTAGCTCGCACCCGCCGCCGCCTCGGGACGGGCCGCTCACGCAGCGAGGAGAGGGCCCGTCAGATGGCGGCCGGAGGCCCGGATTCCACCCCTTCGGGGTGTCGGGCGGCGCGTTGGGCACCCTCCCCGCGCGACCCCAAATGGCGTCCAGTAGGGTTTGGTCCGCATAAACATCCAAACCCCTGCCCGCGTCAGGGCGGCGACCGACCAGAGAGACGGCCGCGCCGAACGCGCGGGCGAGACTCTCGGGAAGGCGCTACGTGAGTCCCAACGGCTCCGACCGCTCGTCGCGGCGCCCGATGCGGCGGAAGCTGCCGCAGGTGCTGACTGCGGGCCTGATCCTGGCGACCGCCACCGGTTGCACATACAAGGACTTTCCCCGCCTTGGTATGCCCACGCCGGTAACGGAAGAGGCACCACGGATCCTTTCCCTCTGGCAGGGCTCGTGGGCGGCAGCGCTCGCCACGGGTGTGCTGGTCTGGGGCCTGATCCTGTGGAGTGTCATCTTCCACCGGCGCAGCCGCACCAAGGTCGAGGTACCTCCGCAGACCCGGTACAACATGCCCATCGAGGCGCTGTACACCGTGGTCCCTCTCATCATCGTCTCGGTGTTGTTCTACTTCACCGCGCGCGATGAATCGAAGCTCCTCTCGCTCTCCCCGAAGCCCGCCCACACCATCAACGTGGTCGGCTTCCAGTGGAGCTGGGGCTTCAACTACATCGAGAACGTGGACGGCTCGACCGCCACGGGCAACGAGATCCCCAAGGAGCTCGACGCCATCCCCGACCGGTTCCGGAAGGACTTCCCCAAGGGTGCGGAAGGCGTCTACGACGTCGGCATCCCGGGCACCCGGAACCCGCAGAACGGCAACCCGGGCCCGACCCTGTGGCTGCCGAAGGGCGAGAAGGTCCGCTTCGTTCTGACTTCGCGTGACGTCATCCACTCCTTCTGGGTGGTGCCGTTCCTCATGAAGCAGGACGTCATTCCGGGCCACACCAACTCCTTCGAGGTGACTCCCAACCAGGAGGGCACCTTCATGGGCAAGTGCGCCGAGCTCTGCGGCGTCGACCACTCCCGGATGCTCTTCAACGTCAAGGTCGTCTCCCCGGAGCGCTACCAGGCGCACCTCAAGGAGCTGGCCAAGAAGGGCCAGACGGGCTACGTGCCGGCCGGTATCGAGCAGACGAACCCGGCCAGGAATGCGGAGACGAACAAACTGTGAGCATCCTCAACGAACCTCAGGGTGCCGCGGCAGCAGACGACTCGTACGAGGACGAGCTGCCGGTCCGGCTGAAGCAGCCGGGAAACGTCGTCGTCAAGTGGTTGACCACCACTGACCACAAGACGATCGGCACGATGTACCTGGTCACATCGTTCGTGTTCTTCTGCATCGGCGGTCTGCTCGCGCTCTTCATGCGCGCCGAGCTGGCCCGTCCCGGCACGCAGATCATGTCGAACGAGCAGTTCAACCAGGCGTTCACGATGCACGGCACGATCATGCTGCTGATGTTCGCGACGCCGCTGTTCGCCGGGTTCGCGAACTGGATCATGCCGCTGCAGATCGGCGCGCCCGACGTGGCGTTCCCGCGGCTGAACATGTTCGCGTACTGGCTGTACCTCTTCGGCTCGATCATCGCGGTGGCCGGCTTCCTCACCCCGCAGGGTGCGGCCGACTTCGGCTGGTTCGCCTACTCCCCGCTCTCGGACGCCGTCCGTTCGCCGGGTGTCGGCGCCGACATGTGGATCATGGGTCTGGCCTTCTCCGGCTTCGGCACGATCCTCGGTTCGGTCAACTTCATCACCACGATCATCTGCATGCGCGCACCCGGCATGACGATGTTCCGGATGCCGATCTTCGTGTGGAACGTCCTGCTGACCGGTGTGCTGGTCCTGCTGGCCTTCCCGGTGCTCGCCGCCGCGCTCTTCGCGCTGGAGGCGGACCGCAAGTTCGGTGCGCACGTGTTCGACGCGGCCAATGGCGGCGCGCTGCTCTGGCAACACCTCTTCTGGTTCTTCGGCCATCCAGAGGTGTACATCATCGCCTTGCCATTCTTCGGAATCATTTCCGAAGTGATTCCGGTGTTCAGCCGGAAGCCGATGTTCGGCTACATCGGCCTCATCAGTGCCACGATCGCCATCGCGGGCCTGTCCGTGACCGTGTGGGCGCACCACATGTACGTCACCGGCGGTGTGCTGTTGCCGTTCTTCTCGTTCATGACGTTCCTCATCGCGGTACCGACCGGTGTGAAGTTCTTCAACTGGATCGGCACGATGTGGAAGGGATCGTTGTCCTTCGAGACACCGATGCTCTGGGCCGTCGGCTTCCTGATCACCTTCACCTTCGGTGGTCTGACCGGCGTCATCCTGGCCTCGCCGCCGATGGACTTCCACGTCTCGGACTCGTACTTCGTCGTCGCGCACTTCCACTACGTCATCTTCGGCACCGTGGTCTTCGCGATGTTCTCCGGATTCCACTTCTGGTGGCCGAAGTTCACCGGCAAGATGCTGGACGAGCGGCTCGGCAAGATCACGTTCTGGACGCTGTTCGTGGGCTTCCACGGCACGTTCCTGGTGCAGCACTGGCTCGGTGCCGAGGGCATGCCGCGTCGTTACGCGGACTACCTCGCCGCCGACGGCTTCACCCTGCTGAACACGATCTCGACGATCTCCTCGTTCCTCCTCGGACTGTCGATGCTGCCGTTCTTCTACAACGTGTGGAAGACCGCCAAGTACGGCAAGAAGATCGAGGTCGACGACCCGTGGGGCTACGGCCGTTCGCTGGAGTGGGCGACCTCCTGCCCGCCCCCGCGGCACAACTTCCTCACCCTGCCGAGGATCCGCTCCGAATCCCCGGCGTTCGACCTGCACCACCCGGAGATCGCGGCGCTCGAACAGCTGGAGCACCACTCCGAGGGTGACAAGGCCCTCGCTGGTGGCAAGGAGGCCGGCAAGTGAAGATCCAGGGCAAGATGTTCCTCTGGCTGAGCATCTTCATCCTCGCCATGGCAATCACCTATGGCGTGTGGTCGAAGGAGCCGGCCGGTACCACCGCGCTCGTCCTGGCCTTCGGTCTGAGCGTCATGATCGGCTTCTACCTGGCCTTCACGGCGCAGCGCGTCGACGCGATGGCTCAGGACAACAAGGAAGCCGATGTCGCGGACGAGGCCGGCGAGGTGGGGTTCTTCTCCCCGCACAGCTGGCAGCCGCTCTCACTGGCCATCGGTGGCTCCCTCGCCTTCCTGGGAATCATCTTCGGATGGTGGCTGCTCTACTTCTCGGCCCCGATCATCATGATCGGCCTGTTCGGCTGGGTCTTCGAGTACTACCGCGGCGAGAACCGCACCCAGTGACACCGCTCCACGGGTGACACCGCTCCACCTGACGGGGGGCCCGCACTTCTCCTCCACGAGAAGTGCGGGCCCCCCGTTTGCAGTCACCCGGCGCGCTGAAACGGATGAATCTTCTTAGCGTGGGTTCATGAACCTCACGCCGCGCTTCCGACCCGTAGCGAGTTGCACACTGGTGGTCGTGACCCTGGTTGCAGGGGCGACCGCCTGTGGGGGGCCCGATGGTCATCCGCTGTCCGCGCAGCCGTACGACGCGGCGGACGAGATCTCCTTCAACACCCCGGAGGGCGGCAAGAAGGCCGATCCCGACAAGCCCCTCGAAGTCACCGCCACGGGTGACGACGGCCGGATCACGGACGTGACGGCCGTGGACACGGCCGGACACCATCTCGCGGGTGAACTCGCCGCCGACGGGAGCCGCTGGCACTCGACCGTCCCGCTCGCCGCGGGCACCCGATATACCGTCAAGGTCAGCGTCGAGGACGAGGACGGCGCCCCGGGCGCCCGTACGCTCGCTTTCGAGACGGCCCCGGCGAAGAAGTTCCTGAAGGTCGCCTTCGGCCCGCAGGCAGGCACCTACGGCGTCGGACAGCCCATTACGGCGGTACTCAGCGCTCCGGTCAAGGACAAGGCCGCCAGGGCCACCGTGGAACGCTCCCTGAAGGTCCGGTCCACGCCCTCCGTGACGGGCTCCTGGTACTGGGTCGACGACAAGACCCTGCACTACCGTCCGCAGGAGTACTGGCCCGCCAGGGCCACCATCGAGGCCACCAGCACCATGGCGGGCATCAAGGTCACCAAGGCGCTGTACGGGGCTCCCGCGAAGGCGTTGAAGATCACCACCGGTGACCGCATAGAGGCCATCACCGATGCCGCCGCGCACACCATGTCGGTCAAGCGCAACGGACGAGTGATCAAGACCATTCCGGTGACCACCGGCAGGCCCGGCTTCGACACCCGCAACGGCGTCAAGGTCGTGCTGAGCAAGGAGTACTCCGTACGCATGCGCGGGGAGACGATCGGCATCGCGGCAGGCTCATCCGACTCGTACGACCTGCAGGTCTACTACGCGACCCGCGTCACCTGGAGCGGCGAGTACGTGCACGCGGCCCCCTGGTCCGTCGGCTCGCAGGGGCTCGCGAACGTCAGCCACGGCTGCACGGGCATGAGCACCGGCGAGGCCGAGTGGTTCTTCAACACCGTGCGCGAGGGCGACATCGTCAAGGTCGTCGGCAGCCAGGGCGCGACGATGACGCCGTTCGACAACGGCTACGGCGACTGGAACCTTTCCTGGGCCAACTGGCAGAAGGGCAGCGCCCTGCAGAACAACGCCACGCCGGACCGCGCGGACACGATCCAGGCGGCGCGCCTGCGCCCCGAGGTCTGACCGGCCGGGGGAGTGCGCTGCCCCTCGGAGGGACATGAAGGGCCGCGGATGCGACCGCGGCGGATCCCGGGCCGGTCAGGCGTCTGCGCAGAGCCTGTTGCGCAGCAGAGCGGCCAGGGTGTCGGCGAACTCGACCGGCTCGACCGGAAGGGTCACCGCGGCGTCCGCACGGCTCCAGGTGGCCAGCCAGGCGTCCTGAGGGCGCCCGATCAGCAACAGCACCGGCGGACAGTGGAAGACCTCGTCCTTGATCTGCCGGCAGACGCCCATGCCGCCCGCCGGGGCCGTCTCGCCGTCCAGCACGCACACGTCGATGCCGCCGTTGTCCAGAGCGGTCAGGACGGCGGGCAGGGTGGCGCACTCCACGAACTCCAGCGGTGGCACGTCCGCCGCAGGCCTCCGACCGGCGGCCAGCCTCACCTGCTCACGGGTGTTGGCGTCGTCGCTGTAGACCAGGACCGTGGCGGTCGGCTGCATTGTTCCTCCGTGACATCTGTGTCTTCGGGGCTCTCGGGGCATGAACCGATGCGCGGATCGTACTCCGACGGACAGCCTGTCAGCACCGGTAATGACGCCGATTCGATGGGCCGTTCGGGGAGGACACACCCTGCTGACACACCGAACGGCACCCCCCGGAGTGAGGGCGGGATAAGCGACCGACATAATGTCGGTCGTGGCGACAGCAACGACAGTAGAAACCGGGCACGCGCACCCGTCGGTCAATCGACCGAACCTCACCAGCGTCGGAACCATCATCTGGTTGAGTTCCGAGCTGATGTTCTTCGCGGCCCTCTTCGCGATGTACTTCACCCTGCGATCGGTGATGGGACCCGACCACTGGAAGGAAATGGCTTCGGCCCTGAACTTCCCGTTCTCGGCGACGAACACCACGATCCTGGTGCTCTCCTCCCTCACCTGCCAGCTCGGCGTCTTCGCCGCGGAGCGGGGCGATGTGAAGAAGCTCCGTGCCTGGTTCGTGATCACTTTCGTGATGGGTGCGATCTTCATCGGTGGCCAGGTCCTGGAGTACACCGAGCTGGTGAAGAAGGACGGCCTCTCGCTGTCCTCCGACCCGTACGGCTCGGTGTTCTACCTGACCACCGGCTTCCACGGTCTGCATGTGACAGGCGGTCTCATCGCCTTCCTGCTCGTTCTGGGCAGGACATACGCAGCCAAGAGGTTCACCCACGAACAGGCGACCGCCGCCATCGTCGTGTCCTATTACTGGCACTTCGTCGATGTCGTGTGGATCGGCCTCTTCGCCACGATCTACATGATCAAGTAACCGGGTTCGAACCCGAACCACATCCAGCATCGACGCAGAAGATCCTGACACCGGGGTAATCCGTGAAAAAGCTCTCCGCACGACGACGCCATCCGTTGGCGGCGGTCGTCGTACTACTCCTCGCGCTGGCGGCCACTGGGGGGCTGTACGCCGCGTTTGCGCCCGCGAGTAAGGCGCAGGCCGACGACACCGCCCAGTCCCTCGCCATCGATGAGGGCAAGAAGCTGTACTCCGTCGGTTGCGCCAGCTGCCACGGAACCGGCGGTCAGGGCACCACCGACGGGCCGAGCCTGGTCGGCGTGGGCTCCGCCGCCGTCGACTTCCAGGTCGGCACCGGCCGTATGCCGGCGCAGCAGCCGGGTGCCCAGGTACCGAAGAAGAAGGTCATCTACAGCCAGGCCGAGATCGACCAGCTCGCGGCGTACGTCGCGTCGCTCGGCGCCGGCCCGATCGTGCCGACCAAGGACCAGGTCAGCCCTGACGGTGCGGACATCGCCAAGGGTGGCGAGCTGTTCCGTACCAACTGCGCGCAGTGCCACAACTTCACCGGCGAGGGCGGTGCGCTGACGAAGGGCAAGTACGCGCCCAGCCTTGAGGACGTGGACCCGAAGCACGTGTACGAGGCCATGCAGACAGGCCCGCAGAACATGCCGTCCTTCCCCGACACGACGATGCCCGAGCAGCAGAAGCGGGACATCATCGCGTACATCAAGACCGTGAACAGCGCCGAGTCGGAGACCCCTGGTGGCCTCAAGCTGGGCGGGCTCGGTCCGGTCAGCGAGGGTCTGTTCGCCTGGATCTTCGGGCTCGGCGCACTGATCGCAGTTGCCGTTTGGGTCGCGGCCCACACCGCTAAGGCCAAGAAGTCATGAGTAGCCAAGAGATTCCAGAAGAGAACCTGCCTGCTGAGCAGGGCACCGCGCACACCG
Organism: Streptomyces sp. NPDC057565; assembly: GCF_042801455.1. NCBI lineage: Bacteria > Bacillati > Actinomycetota > Actinomycetes > Kitasatosporales > Streptomycetaceae > Streptomyces > Streptomyces sp. NPDC057565. The sequence goes on from NZ_JBHVFU010000003.1 coordinate 295,365, forward strand.
CGGTAGAGGTCGCGGACGACCCGTTCGCAGACCCGGGGCTGCCGGCCCACAAGCCGCGCATCCAGGACATCGACGAACGGGCCGCGAAGCGGTCGGAGCGCACGGTCGCGCTCCTGTTCGTGCTGTCCATGCTGGCGACGGTCGGCTTCATCGCCTCGTACGTCATCTTCCCGGTCGACAAGATCGTGTACATCTGGCCGTTCGGTCACGTGAGCGCGCTCAACTTCTCCCTGGGTCTGACCCTGGGCGTGGCCCTCTTCACGATCGGAGCGGGCGCCGTCCACTGGGCGCGCACGCTGATGTCCGACGTGGAGGTGGCCGACGACCGTCACGCCATCGCGGCCGAGCCCGAGGTCAAGGCGAAGGTTCTCGCCGACTTCGCGGCCGGTGCCGAGGAGTCCGCGCTCGGCCGGCGCAAGCTGATCCGCAACACCATGTTCGGTGCGCTGGCCCTGGTGCCGCTCTCCGGTGTGGTCCTGCTGCGCGACCTCGGTCCGCTGCCGGAGAAGAAGCTCCGCAACACCCTGTGGGCCAAGGGCAAGCAGCTCATCAACATGAACACGATGGAGCCGCTGCGTCCCGAGGACGTCGCCGTCGGTTCGCTGACCTTCGCCATGCCCGAGGGCCTGGAGGAGGACGCTCACGACTTCCAGACGCAGATCGCCAAGGCTGCGCTGATGATCATCCGTATCCAGCCGGAGAACATCAAGGACAAGCGCGAGCGCGAGTGGGCCCACGAGGGCATCGTGGCCTTCTCGAAGATCTGCACCCACGTCGGCTGCCCGATCAGCCTGTACGAGCAGCAGACGCACCACGTGCTCTGCCCGTGCCACCAGTCCACCTTCGACCTCTCCGACGGCGCCCGCGTCATCTTCGGTCCGGCCGGTCACGCCCTTCCGCAGCTGCGGATCGGTGTGAATGCCGAGGGCAACCTCGAAGCGCTCGGTGACTTCGAAGAGCCCGTCGGTCCTGCCTTCTGGGAGCGCGGATGAGTACTGTGACCGACACCAAGCGCAAGGCGCCTGCCGGTGAGCGGGTGGCCGACTGGGCGGACGGCCGGCTCGGGATCTACTCCCTGGCCAAGGCCAACATGCGCAAGATCTTCCCGGACCACTGGTCCTTCATGCTCGGTGAGATCGCCCTCTACAGCTTCATCATCATCATCCTCACGGGTGTGTATCTGACGCTGTTCTTCCACCCGAGCATGAACGAAGTCGTGTACCACGGCTCGTACGAGCCGATGCAGGGCATCCGGATGTCCGAGGCCTACGCCTCGACGCTGGACATCAGCTTCGACGTCCGCGGTGGTCTCCTGGTCCGCCAGATCCACCACTGGGCCGCGCTGATCTTCCTGGCCGGCATGTTCGTGCACATGATGCGCGTGTTCTTCACGGGTGCGTTCCGCAAGCCGCGTGAGATCAACTGGCTCTTCGGCTTCCTGCTGTTCGTCCTGGGCATGTTCACCGGTTTCACCGGCTACTCGCTCCCGGACGACCTGCTCTCCGGTACGGGTGTCCGCTTCACCCAGGGCGCGATCCTGTCCATGCCGATCGTCGGCACGTATATCTCGATGTTCCTGTTCGGCGGGGAGTTCCCGGGCGGCGACTTCGTCGCGCGGTTCTACTCGATCCACATCCTGCTGCTGCCGGGCATCATGCTCGGGCTGCTGGTGGCCCACCTGATCCTGGTCTTCTACCACAAGCACACGCAGTTCGCGGGTCCCGGCCGGACGAACAAGAACGTCGTCGGCATGCCGCTGCTGCCGGTGTACATGGCGAAGGCCGGAGGGTTCTTCTTCCTGGTCTTCGGTGTCATCGCCGTCATCGCGGCCATCGCCTCGATCAACCCGATCTGGGCCATCGGCCCGTACCGTCCGGACCAGGTGTCCACCGGCGCCCAGCCCGACTGGTACATGGGCTTCGCCGAGGGTCTGATCCGAGTGATGCCGGGCTGGGAGATCAACCTCTGGGGTCACACGCTCGTCCTGGGTGTGTTCATCCCGCTGATGGCCTTCGGTCTGGTACTCGCCATCATCGCGGTCTACCCGTTCGTCGAGTCCTGGGTGACCGGGGACAAGCGCGAGCACCACATCCTGGACCGCCCGCGCAACGCCCCGACCCGGACCGCCTTCGGCGTCGCCTGGATCACCGAGTACGTCATCGTCTTCATCGGCGGTGGCAACGACCTCTGGGCCACGCACTTCCACCTCTCGCTGAACGCCATCTCGTGGTTCGTCCGGATCTTCATCTTTGTGGGGCCGGTCGTCGCGTTCATCGTGACGAAGCGAATCTGCCTCGGTCTTCAGCGCCGGGACAAGGAGAAGGTGCTGCACGGACGCGAGTCCGGCATCATCAAGCGCCTGCCGCACGGTGAGTTCGTCGAGATCCACGAGCCGCTCGGTCCCGAGCAGCTGCACACGCTCACCGCGCACGAGCAGTACAAGCCGGTCGAGATCGGCCCGACGGTCGACGAGAACGGTGTCGAGCGCAAGGTGCCCGCGATGCAGAAGCTGCGGGCCAAGCTCAGCAAGGGCTACTTCGGCGAGCACAACCAGATCGAAAAGCCCACCGTCGAGGAGTACAAGGAGATCACCAGCGGCCACGGCCACCACTGATCACCTGAACTGATCGCCACAGCAGGAGCCCCGTCCATTCGATGGACGGGGCTCTTCGCTGTCCGTGGGGCTCGATAGGGTGGGGTGTATCCCCTTTATCGGCTGTGGACCCCAGGAGCGGACCATGAACGTTGTGACCCCGATCGGCGGCGACAGCGTGGCGGCTCGTTCCTGGCCGGGCGTGCTGAACCCGCTGATGCGTGGCGAGGACCTGACCGCCGACGACACCGCGTGGGCGATGGACAGCATCATGAGCGGTGAGGCGACCGACGTGCAGATCGCCGGTTTCGCCGTCGCCCTGCGGGCCAAGGGCGAGACCGTCGACGAGGTCACCGGACTCGTCCGCGCGATGTACGAGCACGCGACCACGATCCACGTGCCGGGCCGCACGGTCGACATCGTCGGCACCGGCGGCGACCTCGCCAAGACGGTCAACATCTCCACGATGTCCGCGATCGTCGTCGCGGGCACGGGCGCCAAGGTCGTCAAGCACGGCAACCGGGCCTCCTCATCGGCCAGCGGCGCCTCCGACGTCCTGGAGAAGCTCGGCGTCAACCTGGAGCTGACCCCGCAGCGTGTCGTCGAGGTGGCGGAGGAAGCCGGCATCACCTTCTGCTTCGCGGTGAAGTTCCACCCCGCCCTGCGGTATGCGGCGAAGGCCCGCAAGGAACTCGGCGCGCAGACCACGTTCAACATCCTCGGGCCCCTCACCAACCCGGCGCAGGTGCGCTCCCAGGCCATCGGTGTCGCCGATCCGAAGATGGCTCCCATCGTCGCGGGCGTGCTCGCGGAGCGTGGCAACTCCGCGCTCGTCTTCCGCGGCGACGACGGTCTGGACGAGCTGACCACCACGGCGACGTCCCGGGTCTGGGTGGTCCGCGACGGAGAGGTGCGCGAGGAGGCGTTCGACCCGCGCGACGTCGGTCTGCAGCTGGTCCCCGTCGAGGCGCTGCGCGGCGCCGACGCGTCGTACAACGCCGATGTGGCCCGTCGGCTGCTGGCCGGCGAGACCGGTCCGGTACGCGAAGCGGTGCTGCTCAACTCGGCGGCGGCGCTGGTGGCGCTGGACCCGGGCGAGGGCACACTGAACGAGCAGCTCGCCGCCGGAATGGCGAAGGCCGCCGAATCCATCGACTCGGGTGCGGCTCGGGCGGCGCTGGAGCGCTGGGTGGCGGTCAGCAACACCTGACCGTACGGAAATGTGGCACAGGGCGCAGTCCAGATCTTGGACTGCGCCTTGCACGTCGGCGCACGTATGGCAGGATGCTGGTCAGGTCATGAGTGACAGCGACTACGGCCCCGGCCCGCTGTCCGGCAACCCTCCGTCCGTGGCGGGGTGCCCCGGGTGAAGACCAGGCCGTAGGCAGCGAGGTCTGCGGCAAGCGCGGACCCCTCGACATCTCTGAATGTCACATCCCTGGGGTCCTGGTCCTCAAGGAGCCTCTTGTGAGCAAGCGAATGCGATAGGGCCCAAGGCCCTTCTCCGCACCCCCTTTTTTCTTCTTCCTGCGCTGCCGCGTGTCCGCCGGCGCAGTGAATTCGCCTGCCTCTTACGGGAGTTCGCCATGTCTGTTTCCACCGCTGCCGCCGACCAGTCCGTTTGTACCCCGTTGCCCGTTCTGGGGCGTGATGTGACCGTTCCTCTGGTGACCGGTGGTGAAGTCACGTACGCCGCCCTCGACTACGCGGCCAGCGCCCCGGCCCTGCAGCGCGTGTGGGACGACGTCGCCGCGTACGCCCCGTACTACGGCAGCGTCCACCGCGGTGCCGGCTACCTCTCGCAGCTCTCCACGGACCTCTTCGAGAACAGCCGCAAGGCCGTTGCGGAGTTCCTCGGCTGCCGCCTCGAGGGGGATTCGGGCGAATCCCGGTCGAACAAGGGTGGTGGGCGACGGGAGGGGGACCAGGTGATCTTCACCCGGTCGACGACCGACTCGCTGAACCTGCTCGCCGCGGTGCTCCCCGCCGACTGCCAGGTCTTCGTGTTCGAGACCGAACACCACGCCTCACTGCTGCCCTGGCGCGACGCCCGCGTCACCTACCTCAACGCCCCGCGCACCCCGGCCCAGGCCGTCGAGACGCTGGAGCGGGCGCTCGCCGACCGCGACCCGTACGGTCCGGCGCTGGTCTGCGTCACCGGCGCCTCCAACGTCACCGGTGAGCTGTGGCCGGTGAAGGAGCTGGCCGCCGCCGCCCACGCGCACGGCGCCCGGATCGTGCTCGATGCCGCGCAGCTCGCCCCGCACCACCCGGTGGACATCGAGGAGCTCGACGTCGACTGGGTCGCCTTCTCCGGACACAAGCTGTACGCGCCGTTCGGCTCCGGTGTCCTCGCGGGCCGCGCCGACTGGCTGCAGGACGCCGAGCCGTACCTGGCCGGCGGCGGCGCCTCGCGGAAGGTCGCCCGGCGCACCGACGGCGGTGTGGACGTGGAGTGGCACTCGACCGCCGCCCGGCACGAGGCCGGTTCGCCCAACGTCATCGGTGTCTACTCCATCGCCTCCGCCTGCAAGGCGCTCACCGAGGCCGGCTTCGACCGGCTCGTCGCCCGTGAGCAGCAGCTCGTCACCCGGGTCCGCGAAGGCCTTGCCGAGGTTCCCCAGGTCAAGGTGCTGTCGCTGTTCGGCGACGACGCCCCGCGGGTGGGCGTCATCTCCTTCGTGGTGGAGGGCTGGAACAGCTCGCACTTCGCCGCCGCGCTCTCCGCCGAGTACGGCATCGGGGTGCGCGACGGACTGTTCTGCGCCCACCCGCTGGTCCGCACCCTGCTGGGCAGCGACCCGCAGGACCCGGGCGAGTGCGGTGCGCCGGAGGCCGAGCCGGGCGAGCGGTCGCTCAACGCGATCCGGGTCAGTTTCGGCGCGGGCACGCCGGACGAGCACATCGAGCGTTTCGTCCGCGCGGTCAAGGAACTCGTGAGCAAGGGCGCCCAGTGGACGTACCGCACTGAGGACGGCCGCTGTGTTCCCGACCGGGGCGCGGCGCAGGTCTGACGGGCCCGTCATACTTCTGCCGGGGACGGGCAGCGCTGCCCGTCCCCGGCAGAAGTGCGACGCGAACCTACGCGTCGAGACCGATGGCGAAGGCCGCCTCCAGGTCGTGCTGCGAGTACGTACGGAACGCGACATGTGTGTCGGTGCCCTCGACACCCTGGATCTTGCTGATCCGGCCGGGGATGACGTCCGCGAGGTCGTCGTGCCTGGCCACTCGGACCATGGCGATCAGGTCGTACGTACCGGTGACCGAGAAGACCTCGCTGACATTGTCCAGCGCGGCGATGGCCTCGGCGATCTCCGGAATCCGGTCCACGCTGGTTTTGATGAGCACGATCGCGGTGATCACGGCTGGCTTTCTCCCTCGGTGGCCGTGGCTGGAGCCTTCACTCTAGCCCCACGGCCGTATCGTCCCCAGGCGTAGGCGAAGCCGCAGACGAAGCCGACCACATGGGCGAGATACGCCACCCCGGGACCGTTGCCCGCGCCCTGCGCCGCCATCCACTGCAGCACGAACCAGAAGATCAGCACGATCCAGGCGGGAAAGCGCAGCGGAAGGAAGAGCAGGAACGGGAAGAGGCTGGTCACCCGCGCCCTGGGGAACAGGTAGAGGAACGCCCCGAGCACCGCGGAGATCGCCCCTGACGCGCCGACGAGGGTCTGGTCGGATCTCGCGTGGGCCGCCGCGTACGCCAGCAGTGCGAGATAACCGCAGCCGAGGTAGAAGAAGGTGAATTCGGCACGGCCCATCCGCTCCTCGGTCATGGCCCCGAACACGTAGAGGAAGAGCATGTTGCCGAGCAGATGCAGCCAGCTGCCGTGCACGAACAGTGCGGTCAGCGGGGTGAGCAGGGCCTGCGCGGAGCCCGCCCACAGCTCGCTCGGGATCACCCCCCAGCGCTCGAAGTACCCGGCCTGGGCGGCGAGCAGGGTGTCGGCGGTGCCGTACGTGGGGTTGAAGCCGGAGAGCGGGCTGATCAGGAAGACGGCGCAGCACAGGGCGATGAGGGCATACGTCACCTGCGCACCGGCCGCCGTGACGGCGCGCAGGAGCCTGCCGGTCACTCCGCCTCTCGCGGCTCGCCGATCGATCATGCACAGAGCATGACGCAAGGTGATGGAACGGGACAGACCGCCTCGCCGTGTCTATGGGTATGGGCAAGGCCGTAGGGTTACAGCAGGACATCCGCAGTTCGACGGCGCACCGCGAGATCCTGGGCAGACAGCAGCATCACGCTCGACGAAAGAGGACGCAACGATGACGACGGTTCCCCAGCCGACCGACGGGACCCGCTGGCGCTGCACGCTCTGCGGAAATCTCACCCGCTTCGACGTGACCCGCACCTCCAAGGTCGTCGAATACGTCCATCTCGACCTGGCCGGTGAGTCGACGGTCGAGGAACGCGAGGTGGTCAGTGAGACCATCGAGTCGGTCCGCTGCCGCTGGTGCAACGCGGTGGACCAGATCGAACTCGTCGACAGGCCGGGTGCCGACTCCTGACGGGGCCGTGCGGACAGACATTTTGGGGTGACGGATCGTGGAGCAGCCCGATAGCGGCGCCGAGCCGGCCGATGGAGCCGGCGACGCCGTCGAGGCGCTCGACCGCCCGCTGCCCGAAGGCGTACGGCGGCGGGTCGTCGCGCTGGTCTCGGACGCGTTCGGCGGCCTGACGGTCACCGAACTCCCGGCCCAGCTCAGGCAGTACGCCCGCTTCACCCCGACCCGGCGCGCCAAGTTCGCCGGGAATGCGATGGCGGCCGCCCTGGAGAACGACACCCTGTTCCGTCAGCGCATCGGCGAACGGCTCCGGGAGTCCCAGCCGGAGCTGGCCGCTGCCGTGGAGGCCGGGTCACCGCCGGCCGCCGCCGATCCCGTCGATGTGGCCGCGGCCGCCTATGTGCTGCGCCCGGTCGGCTGGGTGAAACTGGTCGCCGCCGCCGGCGAGGAGGTCCAGCGCGCCGACGCCGAGCGGGCCGACGAGGAGAGCCGGCGCGAGCTGGAACGCCTGCGCGAGGAGCTCGCCCAGGCCCGGACCCAGACGAAGAGCGAGACCGAACGGCTCCGCGCCGAACTCGACGCGGCCCGCAAGGAAGCCGATTCGCTGCAGCGCAAACTCCGCTCCGCCCTCAACGAGGTCAAGCGCGGCGAGGCCGCGGTGCGTCGCGGCAAGGCCGAGGCCGACACCCTGCGGGCCGAGGCGGCCGCCCAGATCTCCGCCGCCGAGAGCGAGGCCCGGCGGCTGCGGGCCCGGCTCGGTGAGGCGGAGGCGTCCGTCGAGGCGAGCCGCAGAGCCGCCAGGGAGGGGCGTTCGGTCGAGGACATGCGGCTGCGGCTGCTCCTCGACACGGTGCTCGACGCGGCCCGCGGGCTGCGCCGCGAACTGGCCCTGCCACCCTCCTCGATCCGCCCCGCGGACAGTGTCGACGCGGTCGAGCCCGGCGCGATGTCACCCAAGGACATTGCTGCCAGGGCTCTTTCGGAGACCGATCCGGCCCTGCTCGACCAGTTGCTCGCGCTGCCGCAGGCGCATCTGATCGTGGACGGCTACAACGTCACCAAGACCGGCTATCCGCAGCTGCCGCTGGAGAAGCAGCGGTTGCGGCTGCTGGGCGGTCTCGCGGTGCTCGCCGCGCAGTCCGGCGCCGAGATGACCTGTGTCTTCGACGGGGCCGAACTGGCCGCTCCGGTACTGCTCGCACCGCCGCGCGGGGTGCGCGTGCTGTTCAGCAAGCCGGGCGTGACCGCCGACGAACTCATCCGCCAGCTCGCCCGCGCCGAACCGCCGGGCAGGCCCGTCGTGGTGGTCTCCACCGACCGTGAAGTGGCGGACGGCGTGGCGAAGGCAGGGGCCAGGCCCGTTGCGTCCGCCTTGCTCCTGAAGCGGCTTTCGCGCGTCTGACGCGCCTTGTGGCGACTTGTCGGAAATCAAGGAACGTACCGTCAAGTCGCCGCTACACCCTGTGTGATGAGAGTAAAGAAGTGGGTGTTGTGGCGAGATTTTTCTTGCCAGGATTTGAACTGATTACAAGATGGTCACTAGGGTCGGGCTTCGAACCTTCGCACGGTTGATCACCCATCCGGGGTGGCAGCGAAGGAACCGCCGAGTCCGTGACGTGCACGGAGCCGGGATTTCGGTCCCTCCATAGCCCGGTAGGCGGCTCGAGGAAGAAGGAGCTCGCCTTCGTGGCGTCCCACCGTCGTCCCAAGCAGCCGAGCCGCGCCCGTGTGACCGTGCTCACCGCTACCGCCGCCGCGGCCGTGGCCCTGACCTCCCAGGCCGCCCACGCCGACCCCAAGCCGACCAAGAGTGAGGTCAAGGCGAAGGTCGACAAGCTCTACCACGAGGCGGAGAAGGCCACCGAGAAGTACAACGGGGCCAAGGAGCAGCAGCAGAAGCTCGAGAAGCAGGTCGGCGCGCTGCAGGACAAGGTGGCCCGCGGTCAGGAGGAGCTCAACACGCTCCGCAGCGGCCTCGGTTCGCTCGCCGCCGCGCAGTACCGCTCCGGTGGCATCGACCCGTCCGTGCAGCTCTTCCTCGCCTCGGACCCGGACACCTTCCTCGACGAGGCCTCGGCCCTCGACCAGTTGACGGCCAAGCAGGCCGAGTCGCTGGAGAAGATCCAGGAGAAGCAGCGGGCCCTGGCGCAGCAGCGCAAGGAGGCCCAGGACAAGCTGGGCGACCTCGCGGACGTCCGCAAGACGCTCGGCGAGAACAAGAAGAAGTTCCAGGGCAAGCTCGCCGAGGCGCAGCGCCTGCTCAACACCCTGACCGCCGCCGAGCGCGCCAAGATGGCCGAGGACGACCAGCGCGCCAGCCGCGCCGCCGGCGACCGGGTCGACCTGGGCAACGAGGCCCCTGCCTCCGCCCTCGGCGCCGCCGCCCTGCGGGCCGGCGCCACCCAGCTCGGCAAGCCGTACGTCTCCGGCGGCACCGGCCCCAACTCCTACGACTGCTCGGGCCTGACCCAGTGGGCCTACGCCCAGGCCGGTGCCCACATCACCCGCACCACGTACACCCAGATCAACGAGGGCACGCAGATAGGTCGCAGCGCCCTCAAGCCGGGCGACCTCGTCTTCTTCAACAACACGTCGCACGTGGCTCTGTACGCGGGCAACAACACCGTTCTGCACGCCCCGAAGCCGGGCGCGGTGGTCCGCTACGAATCGATGAACACCATCGGCAGCTTCCAGGTCGGCGTGCGTATCTGACGACGCCCGAACGGGCGAATTGCCGCGCCCCGTACAGACAGCCCGCCCCGCCGGAGACCACAGGTCACCGGCGGGGCGCCGTCGTTCGTGACCCACACCCGTCCGGCGCGGACGTTCGTGCGCTCCGTAGTCGCCCGACTACTGTCTGCCTGCTGTGCGGCTCCCGTCCGTCGGTCCGCCCGTCCCGGGCGGCACGGAGCCGCGTACGTCTGCGTGCAGCGGAAGGGAGTGCGGCGTCCTGTGGTGTCCCATCGCCGTTCCACACAGCCCGGCGTCAACCGGAGTGTCCGGGTCACAGTCCTGTCCGCGGCCGCGGCGACCGCCGCCGCCACGCTCGGGGCGGCAGCCGCGCACGCCGACCCGAAGGTCACGCCCCGGACCGCCAGGGCCGAGATCGACCGGCTGTACACCGAGGCCGAGCACGCCACCGAGCAGTACAACAAGGCGGGGGAGAACGCCGACCGGCTGCGTGGCGAGCTGAACCGGGTCCAGGAACGGGCGGCCCGCCGTCAGGAACGGATCAACCGGATGCGCATGGCGCTCGGCTCGGCCGCCGCCGCGCAGTACCGCTCCGGTGGCATCGGCCCCTCGCTCGCCCTGCTGCTCTCCGCCGATCCGGACAGCTACCTCGACCGGGCAGCCACCCTGGATCGGCTGAACGCCCGTCAGGTCATCGCCCTGCACGAACTCCAGCGCGCTCGGCGCGGCCTCGCGCAGGTCCGTGCGGAGGCCGCCCGCTCGCTCGCCGGCCTGGAGCGCAACAAGGCGGCCGCCATCCGGCACAAACGGACCGTCGAGGGCAAGCTCAGGCAGGCCCGGCAGCTGCTGGCCGCGCTGCCCGGCGCGGACCGGGCGGCCTTCGACCGCGCCTCGCGCTCCGGCCGCGACGCCTCGTTCTCCGCCCTGGCCGATCTGCCGGCCGGCTCGTCCCGGGCGGCGGCCGCCGTCATGGCGGTCCGTCGGGCCGTCGGACTCCCTTATATCTGGGGCGCCAACGGACCCGCCGGATTCGACTGCTCCGGGCTGATGCAGTGGGCGTACGCCCAGGCCGGTGTCAGCCTGCCGCGCACCTCGCAGGCGCAGCGGTACGCCGGCCACATGGTGCCGCTCTCCCAGGCCCGCCCCGGCGATCTGGTCGCCTACCGCTCGGACGCCAGCCACATCGGGATGTACGTGGGCAACGGGCAGGTGATCCACGCCCCGCACCCGGGCGCTCCGGTCCGCTACGACCCGGTCGGCATGATGCCGGTCTCCTCGGTGACCCGCGTCTGATCCGCGTCTGACCCGTACCCTCGGTCAGGTGGCTGATCAGGGGTGCACCGCAGGGCGGGGACGCGACGGACGGAGGCGCGCGGCGGGAGCGGCGCTCGCCGGGCTGCTGCTCGCGTCCGCCTGCACCGCCCCTGCCCCCGCCACCCCCGACCCCACCGTCCGGGCCGTCGGCGCCACCCTGGACCGCCGCGCCGCCGCTGTCCTGGAACACGACCCGGACGGCTTCCTCGCCGCACTCGCTCCCGGGGCCGCCGGGCTGCGGGCAGCCCAGCGCCGCGAGCTGGCCCATCTCGCCGACGTGCCGCTGAGTTCATGGGCGTACAAGGTGACGGACGTGCGCAGGCGCGGAGCCGACCGGGCCACCGCCGACGTCGAGTTGCGCTACCGGATCGCGGGCTACGACAGCGCTCCGGTCACCGCGGACCGGGTGCTCGACCTGGAGCGGGACCCGGCGGACGGCCGCTGGTACATCACCGCGGACCGGGCCGGCCGGGACGGCGGCTCGCAGCTGTGGCAGCAGGGCGACGTCCAGGTCGTACGGGGCAGGCGAAGTCTCGTCCTCGGTGTGGGGCGGACGACGACGGAGCTCCGCGCGATCGCGGACACCACGGACCGTGCGGTGCCCGCCGTCTCCGCCGCCTGGCCGGAGCGCTGGGCCGGCCGTGTGGTGGTCCTCGTACCGGAGACGACCGACGACATGGCCGGGCTGCTGGGGTCACCGGCGGCGAACTACCGGGGCATAGCGGCCGTCACCACCGGTGAGACCGGCAGCCGGGCGCCCGCGGACCGGGTGATCGTCAACCCTCAGGCGTACGCGACGCTCGGCACGTTCGGGCAGCGGATCGTCCTCACCCACGAGACCGCCCATGTCGCCACCCGCGCCCGCACCTCCGCGTCCACCCCGACCTGGCTCTCCGAGGGCTTCGCCGACTGGGCGGCCTACCGCGCCGAGCACCGGACAGCCGAGCAGGCCGCGCCCGAACTGGCCGATGCGGTCCGGCGCGGTGAGCTGCCCGCCGAATTGCCCACCGACGAGGAGTTCGGGTTCACGGGAGACTCCGGGCGCCTCGCGAGGGCGTACGAGGGCGGCTGGCTGGCTTGCGCACTCATCGCCGACCACTGGGGCGAGAAGAGGCTCTTCGCCTTCTACCGGGCCGTCGGGGGGCACTCAGGACGGGACGGAGCGGTGGAGCAGGCGATGCAGGACGTGCTCGGCACGACCCCGCAGGAGTTCACGGTGCGCTGGCGGGAGTATCTGCGGTCCCGTCTCGGCTGACCTGCCCCGCAGGACCGGACGGCTGGACCGACAGCCGGTGCCGGTCCCGGCGGACCGGCGCGGGCACCGTCTCCTTCCACAGCCGCCGGGACGCGACCAGGGTCGCCGCGACGAGCAGACCGTTGCGTACGAACATCAGCGTCACGCCCTGCGCGTCGCTGGTCACCACGTGGACGAACCCGAGCGGGAACTCCAGCTGGGTGACGCCCGTCGCGACCAGCACCAGAACGGCCGGCAGCCCCATCCGGCTGGACCGGAAGGCCAGACAGACCGCCGCGAGACCGACCAGCCACAGCATGTACTGGGGGCTGATCACCCGGCTCGTGGTCGTGAACAGCAGCACCGCCGTGAACGCCGCGTCGGCCGGCGTGCTCACCCCGAAGTCACGGGCCAGCAGCCGCCACATCACCAGCCAGCCGAACGCGACGAGGCTCAGCCCCAGCGCCAGCGTGCTCACCAGCTGCACATGCGGCCCCAGGAACTCCAGCGACCCGTAGTTCAGCTCCACCCGGCCCTGCCAGCCGAACTGCCGCGCCACATGGAAGACCAGCGCCCCCAGCGACTCGACCTCGGTGCCGCGGTCGCGCTGGAACCCGAGAAAGGCCAGCGCCCCCGGCATCGCGGCCGTGCACACCACCAGCAGCCCGACCGCCGTCACCACCGCCGCCGTCCATGAGCGGCGGGTCGACTCCCCGCGCGCGGTCCCGGCCAGCAGCAGCACCGGCCACACCTTCAGCAGCGCGCCGAAGGCGGCCAGCGCCCCCAGCACCCGCGGATGCCGTACCCCCGCCAGCAGCGCCGCGACCGCCACCGCCGTGACCATCACGTCGTACCGCGCGTACGCGGTCGTGCCGAGCAGGGGCACCCCCGCCACCCACACCCAGCCGCCCGCGGTCCGCCTGCCGGTGCCGCGGCCCGCGTACAGCAGCAGGCCGAGCACCAGCGCGTCGCAGAGGCAGGCGAGGACGAAGAAGGCCGAGGCGTAGTCCAGGAACGGCAGCAGGGCGGGGGAGAGGATGGCGAGTGCCGCGACGGGCGGGTACTGCCAGGTGACATCGCCCAGCGGATACGTACCGGTCTTCAGCACCTCTGACCAGCCGTGGTAGATCACCGAGACGTCGCTCGTCACGTCCGGGCCCGGCAACGTGACGACCTTGAAGACGCAGAGCAGCAATGCGGCCCTGGTGAGCGCCCACACCGTGACGGGCGCGAGAAATCTGCCGGTGCCGCCTGTTGCTGTCATGCCCGCGTCCATCCCCTTCGCCGGTGGCTCCGAGCCATGATGCACGGCGCATCTGTGGGCGAGCCATCAAGCCGGGCCGTTCGGTACTGTCGGCGGCGATGGACAAGACCCTGATCGTGACCAACGACTTTCCGCCCCGACCCGGCGGTATCCAGGCATTTCTGCACAATATGGCACTCCGCCTGGACCCCGGTCGGCTCGTCGTCTACGCCTCCACCTGGAAGCGGAGTCCCGAGGGCGTCGCGGCCACCGCCGCCTTCGACGCCGAGCAGCCGTTCACCGTCGTCCGTGACCCCACGACGATGCTGCTGCCGACCCCGCGGGTGACCCGGCGCGCGGTCCGGCTGCTGCGCGAACACGACTGCACCTCCGTCTGGTTCGGGGCCGCTGCCCCCCTCGGGCTGATGGCACCGGCACTGCGGAGGGCGGGTGCCCGGCGACTGGTCGCCACCACCCACGGGCACGAGGCCGGCTGGGCCCAACTTCCCGCGTCCCGCCAGCTGTTGCGCCGGATAGGCGAGGGCACGGACACGATCACCTACCTCGGCGAGTACACCCGCTCCCGGATCGCCGGGGCGCTCACCCCCGAGGCCGCCGGCCGCATGGTCCAACTGCCGCCCGGCGTCGACGAGAAGACCTTCCACCCGGGCTCCGGCGGGGACCGGATCCGGGCCCGGCTCGGACTCTCGGACCGGCCCGTCGTCGTCTGTGTGTCGCGGCTGGTGCCCCGCAAGGGCCAGGACACCCTGATCCTCGCGATGCCCGCGATCCTGGCGCGGGAGCCGGACGCCGTCCTGCTGATCGTCGGCGGCGGACCGTACGCCAAGGAGCTGGAGAAGCTGGCCGCGGAGACCGGCGTCACCGACTCGGTGCGGTTCACCGGGCCGGTGCCCTGGGAGGAGCTGCCCGCCCACTTCGGCGCGGGCGACGTCTTCGCCATGCCGTGCCGCACCCGTCGCGGCGGCCTCGACGTCGAGGGGCTCGGCATCGTCTACCTGGAGGCGTCCGCGACCGGACTGCCGGTGGTGGCGGGCGACTCGGGCGGCGCCCCCGACGCCGTACTCGACGGCGAGACCGGCTGGGTGGTGCGTGGCGGCTCCGTGGAGGAGACCGCCGACCGCATCGCCACCCTGCTCGGCGACCCCGAACTGGGCCGGCGGATGGGGGAGCGGGGCCGGGCCTGGGTCGAGGAGAAGTGGCGCTGGGACCTGCTCGCGGAGCGCCTCAAGACGCTGCTCTGAGATACGGGGAGGGGCCCGCACGACCAGTCGTGCGGGCCCCTCCCCGTGCACCTGCAGCCGCGGGATCAGCCGCGGTAGATCGACTCCACCTCGTCCGCGAAGTCCTTCGCCACCACATTCCGCTTCAGCTTCAGCGAGGGCGTGATGTGGCCGGCCTCCTCGGTGAACTGCGAGGCCAGGATGCGGAACTTGCGTACGGACTCCGCCTTGGACACCGCCGCGTTGCCGTCGTCCACCGCCCGCTGCACCTCGGCCAGCAGCTCCGGGTCCTCGCGCAGCGACACCGCCGTCGAGCCGGCCGGCTTGCCGTGCTCCTCGGCCCAGTGGCCCAGGAACTCCTCGTCCAGGGTGATCAGCGCACCGACGAACGGCCGCCCGTCGCCGACCACCATGCACTCCGCGACCAGGGCGTGCCCGCGGATCCGGTCCTCGATCACCGCGGGAGCGACGTTCTTGCCGCCCGCCGTGACAATGATCTCCTTCTTGCGGCCGGTGATCGTCAGATAGCCGTCCTCGTCGAGGGTGCCGATGTCGCCCGTGTGGAACCAGCCGTCGGCCAGTGCGTCGGCCGTCGCCGCCTCGTTGTTCCAGTAGCCCGCGAACAGATGCTCGCCGTGCAGCAGCACCTCGCCGTCGTCGGCGATCCGGACGACCGAGCCGGGCAGCGGCTGGCCGACCGTACCGATCTTCTGCCGGTCCCACGGGTTGAATGCGGTGGCCGCGCACGTCTCCGTGAGGCCGTAACCCTCCAGCACCGTGAAGCCGATGCCGCGGTAGAAGTGCCCGAGCCGCTCGCCCAGCGGCGCACCGCCCGAGATCGCGTACTCGCCGCGGCCGCCGAGCACGGCGCGCAGCTTGCTGTAGACCAGCCGGTCGAAGACCTTGTGCTTGAACTTGAGGCCGATGGACGGGCCCTGAGGGGTGCCGAGCGCACGGCTGTAGGCGATCGCGATGTTCGCGGCCCTGTCGAAGATCTTGCCCTTGCCATCGGCCTGCGCCTTGGCACGTGCCGAGTTGTAGACCTTCTCGAAGACCCGCGGCACACCGAGGATCAGCGTCGGCCGGAACGTGGCCAGCTCATCGGTGAGGTTCTTGATGTCCGGTACGCAGCCGAGCCGGATCGGGGCCATCACCGCGGCCACCTCGACCAGCCGGCCGAAGACATGGGCCGCGGGCAGGAAGAGCAGTACGGAGCACTCGCCGGTACGGAAGAGGGGCTTCAGCCGCTCCACCACGTTGCCGCACTCGGCGAAGAAGCTGCGGTGCGTGAGTACACAGCCCTTGGGGCGTCCGGTGGTGCCCGAGGTGTAGACGATGGTGGCCGGGTCGTCGGCCTTGGCGCGGGCGCTGCGCAGGTCGACGGTCTCGTCCGAGACCTCCGCACCCGACGCGGTCAGCTCGTCGACCGCGCCCTTGTCGATCTGCCATACGTTGCGCAGCTCCGGCAGCCGGTCGCGCATGGCGGCGACGGACTCGGCATGCCCGTCGCTCTCCACGATCACCGCGACCGCGCCGGAGTCGCCGAGGATCCACTGGACCTGCTCGGGGGAGCTGGTCTCGTACACCGGGACGGTGACCGCGCCCGCGCTCCAGATCGCGAAGTCCAGCTGCACCCACTCGAAGCGGGTGCGGGACATCAGCCCGACCCGGTCACCGGGCTGCACGCCTGCGGCGATCAGGCCCTTGGCCGCGGCTCTGACCTCGGCCAGGAACTGGGTGGCGGTGACATCGGTCCACGCGCCGGCCACTTTGCGGCTCATCACCGCCACATCGGGATGCTGAGCGGCATTGCGGCGGATGAGATCCGTCAGGTTGCCGTCCGAAGGGACCTCGTACAGGGCCGGAAGGCTGAACTCGCGCAAGACTGCTGCTCCTCATCGGGCTCCGGTGCCACGGCTCTGTGTGACGCACCGGCTGCGGTCCAAGACTGGCAGGGTGCTCAGTGAGGTGAGCACGACTGGACTGCCCGGACGTTACCCACCAGTACTCGGTTCCGGATAGGGGGTTCCGGCCAGATGTTTTATGCGTCACACATATCGGTGGTCCTCGCGCGCACAGTAGTGCACCCAGGTGACATGCACGAAGTATCCGCAGGTCCGAGGGGCTCTACGAGGGGCTCTACCCAGGCCGCCGGCGGCGCCCTAGGGTGATCGTCATGCCAGCCGGATCGAACAGCCGCGAGGGTGCCACCGCACGTCGTACGCGGATCCACGTGGTCAGTGACGTGCACGGGAACACCGAAGCCCTGGCCCGGGCCGGGGACGGCGCCGACGCCCTCGTCTGCCTGGGTGACCTGGTGCTCTTTCTCGACTACGCCGACCACTCGCGCGGCATCTTCCCCGAACTCTTCGGCGTGGAGAACGCCGACCGGATCGTCGAACTGCGCACCGCCCGCCGCTACGAGGAGGCCCGTGACTTCGGCCGCGGGCTCTGGGCGGGCCTGGACCGCAATGCCGCCATCGTCGGTGCGGTGCGCCATCAGTACGCCGAGATGTTCGCGGTCTTCCCCACCCCGACGTACGCCACGTACGGCAATGTCGACATCCCCGATCTCTGGCCCGACTACGCCCGCCCCGGCACCACCGTCCTGGACGGCGAGCGCGTCGAGATCGGCGGACGTGTCTTCGGCTTCGTCGGCGGCGGGCTCCGGACCCCGATGCGCACCCCGTACGAGATCAGCGACGAGGAGTACGCCGCCAAGATCGAGGCCGTCGGCGAGGTGGACGTCCTGTGCACGCACATCCCGCCCGACGTGCCGGAGTTGACCTACGACACCGTGGCGCGCCGGTTCGAGCGCGGCAGCAGGGCGCTCCTCGACGCGATCCGCCGGACCCGCCCCCGCTATGCCGTCTTCGGCCATGTCCACCAGCCACTGGTCCGCCGGATGCGGATCGGGGCCACGGAGTGCGTCAACGTCGGGCACTTCGCCTCGACCGGCCGGCCCTGGGCCCTGGAGTGGTGACCACACGGCCCCGACCCTGGGACGATGCGCGCCGCGCACGCGATAGCCTTCTGGCGGCAGGCATCTGCCGACCGACCGGTACACCGCACTGGAGGAGCCACAGCGATGGCTGAACACACCAGCTCGACCATCACGATCGAGGCGGCACCGGCCGACGTCATGGGCGTCATCGCCGACTTCGACCGGTACCCGGAGTGGACCGGTGAGGTCAAGGAGGCCGAGGTCCTCGCCAAGGACGAGCAGGGCCGCGCCGAGAAGGTCCGGCTGGTCCTCGACGCCGGTGCGATCAAGGACGACCACACGCTCGCCTACACCTGGACCGGCGACCACGAGGTCAGCTGGACCCTGGTCAAGTCCCAGATGCTGCGCGCCATCGACGGCTCCTACGCACTGGCCCCGCTCGGCGACGGCAGCCGCACCGAGGTCACCTACCGGCTGACCGTCGACGTCAAGATCCCGATGCTCGGCATGATCAAGCGCAAGGCGGAGAAGGTCATCATCGACCGCGCGCTGGCCGGTCTGAAGAAGCGCGTCGAGTCCGTCCCGCGGGGCTGACCGGATGCGTACGGTCCTCGTCACCGGCCCCGGCGGCGCCGGCCGTACCACTGTCGCGGCGGCGACCGCACTGGCCGCGGCCCGCCGCGGCCGCCGCACGCTGCTGCTCTCCGCCGACGCCATACCCGGCTTCCCCACCGGCACGGAACCCACCGAGGTCACCGAGGGGCTCCGGTTCGCCCGCGTCGACTCCGGCGAGCACTTCCGTACCGAACTTCTCTCCCTCCAGGACCAGGCGTCCTCCGTACTCGACCTGCTCGGCGGGAACCGGCTCGACGGCGAGGAGCTGACCGAACTCCCCGGCAGCGCCCAGCTCGCCCTGCTGCACACCCTGCGCCGGGCGGCCCGGGGCGACTGGTCGCGCGACGGCTACGACACCCTCGTCGTCGACCTGCCCCCACTGCGCGAAGCCCTCGCCGTGCTCGCCCTGCCCGAACAGCTGCGCCGCTATCTGCGCCGTCTGCTGCCCCCGGAGCGCCAGGCCGCCCGCGCCCTGCGCCCGATGCTCGCCCAGCTCGCCGGCGTCCCGATGCCCGCCCAGTGGCTGTACGAGACCGCGGCCCGCCGGGACGCCGAGCTGGCCTCCGTCCAGGCCCTGGTCGAGGACCGCAGCACCACGGTCCGCCTCGTCGCCGAACCGGGACCCGCCGCCGAGGACGCCCTGCGCACCGCGCGCACCGGACTCGCCCTGCACGGACTGCGCGTCGACACGCTCACCGTCAACCGGGTCCTGCCCAGGCACTCCTCCGACCCCTGGTTCGCCGATCTCGCCGCCCAGCAGGAGAAGTGCATCGACCACTGGTACGAGGAGTGGGCGCCGGCCGCGTCCCTGTGCGAGGTGCCCCATCTCGGCCGGGACCCACAGGGGCTCGACGACCTCGGCCTCCTCGACACTTCGTCGAACTGCACCGCCTTCGAGGCGGCGGGCACCGGTGGCGGGCACTTCGCGGGGGACGGTCTCGCCGTCGAGCTGGACGACCGGCCGCACGGACGCGCCCAGGACCCCTGGTGGATCGAGGACCCGAACGCCCCGGACGGCCACGACGAGCTGCGGGAACTGCTCCGTGGCGGACCGGACGCCACCGTCTCGCCGCGGCCGGCCGCCGGTGAGGACGGCGACGGGGTCCTGGTCTGGTGCCTGCCACTGCCCGGAGCCGTCAAGGAGAACCTGCAGCTGGTCCGGCGCGGCGACGAACTGCTCCTGACCGTCGGCCCGTTCCACCGGATCGTGCCGCTGGAGTCCGGGCTGCGCCGCTGCACCGTCTCCGGCGCCGCACTGACGGACGGGGTGCTGCGGGTCCGGTTCACGCCGGACCCCGCACTGTGGCCGCGGACCTCCTGAACGGCGTACCACCGTTCGGGTAACGTCGGTAGTACGCGTCCCGTATGCGGCGGTGGACCACACCCCCGCACGCGCGACGTCCGCAACCACGTCGCAGGAGTCCGCCATGAGCGAAGCCACCGATCGTCCCGTCGACGACGACGCGTGGGCCAAGGCCTGCGCCGAGGACCTGGAAGCCGAGAAGGCCCGTCGCCGCGCCGAGTACGGGCCGCCCGCCGGTTCCGCGGCCGAGGAGCTGCGCAAGCTGGTCGACGCCGTGGCCGACAAGGTCGCCTCCCTCCAGTCACCGCTGTTCGGCGTCGCCGCCCAGAGCGCCGTACAGCAGGTGATCAAGCAGGCGAAGGCCGCCGTCGAGCCCGTCATCGAACGCAATCCGGACGTCTTCGACCACATCGCCGCGGCCGGCAGCGAACTCCTCGCCGCCTACCGCTCCGCCGTCGAGGGCCAGGAACGCCGCTGGACCCAGGACGCCACCGACCCCGGTGGCGCCTCGAAGAAGGCCGGCGACCCCACCGACCCGCGCGACGACGACAGCGGGCCGGGCGAACACATCGACCTGGACTGACCGGCACCGATAGGGCGGGGAGCGGCGCTCGGGTACGGTTGGCCATAGCGGGGCTCGACCGAAACTGAGGGATTCATGGGACTCACCATCGGCGTCGATATCGGCGGCACGAAGATCGCGGCTGGAGTGGTCGACGAAGAGGGCCGGATCCTCTCGATGTTCAAGGTGCCGACCCCGCCGACGGCTGAAGGCATCGTGGACGCGATCGCGGCGGCAGTGTCCGGCGCCAGCGAGGGCCACGAGATCGAAGCGGTCGGCATCGGCGCTGCCGGATATGTCGACGACAAGCGCGCCACGGTGCTGTTCGCGCCGAACATCAACTGGCGGCACGAGCCGCTGAAGGACAAGGTCGAGCAGCGCGTCGGCCTCCCCGTCGTCGTCGAGAACGACGCCAACGCGGCGGCCTGGGGCGAATACCGCTTCGGCGCAGGCCAGGGCCACGACGACGTCATCTGCATCACGCTCGGCACCGGCCTCGGCGGCGGCATCATCATCGGCAACAAACTGCGCCGCGGACGCTTCGGTGTGGCCGCCGAATTCGGGCACATCCGGGTCGTCCCGGACGGGCTGCTCTGCGGTTGCGGCAGCCAGGGCTGCTGGGAGCAGTACGCATCCGGGCGCGCGCTCGTCCGGTACGCGAAGCAGCGTGCCAACGCCACCCCGGAGAACGCCGCGGTCCTTCTCGCCCTGGGCGACGGCACGGTGGACGGCATCGAGGGCAAGCACATCAGCGCGGCCGCCCGGCAGGGCGACCCGGTGGCGATCGACTCGTTCCGCGAGCTGGCCCGTTGGGCCGGCGCCGGACTCGCCGACCTCGCCTCCCTCTTCGACCCGTCCGCGTTCATCGTCGGCGGCGGTGTCTCGGACGAGGGCGAACTCGTCCTCGGCCCGATCCGCAAGTCGTTCCGGCGCTGGCTGATCGGCGGCGAGTGGCGGCCGCACGCCCAGGTGCTCGCGGCCCAACTGGGTGGCAAGGCAGGCCTGGTGGGCGCGGCGGACCTGGCCCGCCAGGGCTGAGCCCGCCCCATCGCGGACAACGCCGGACGCCCGTCGCGCCCTCACCGGGAGCGGCGGGCGTCCGCGTATGGTGAGCCGTATGGTCACGACGGAGCTGCCCGACTCCCGTACCGAGCCGGACGGTTCGGCCGTCATCAGAGTGCTCAGCTACAACATCCGGTCGATGCGCGACGACCGTGAGGCGCTGGCCCGCGTCATCCGCGCCTGCGCACCCGATCTGGTCTTCATCCAGGAGGCCCCGCGCTTCTTCCGCTGGCGCAAGCGCGCCGCCTGGCTCGCCGCCCACACCGACCTGGTGATCCTCTCCGGCGGCGCCACCGCCGCCGGGCCGCTGCTCCTGTGCTCGCTGCGCGCCACCGTGGAACGCACGGAGGACCTGCTGCTGCCGCGTACCCCCGGGCTGCACCGCAGAGGCTTCGCCACGGCGGTGGTACGGATCGCGGGCACCCGGATCGGGCTGCTGAGCTGCCATCTGAGCCTGCGTCACGAGGAGCGCGTGGTCCAGGCGGACATGCTGCTCGACCGGCTGGACGCCATGCAGGTCGAGCATGTCATCGTGGCCGGCGACCTCAACGACGCACCGGAGGGGAAAGCCTTCCAGCTGCTCGCCGGGAGGCTCCAGGACGGCCGGTCCGTCCGGCCGTGGGGTGGCGAGCTCACCTTCCCGGCACATGATCCGCGGCTGCGCATCGACGCGGTCTTCGCGAGCAGAGGCATCGAGGTCCTCGGCTGCGGAGTCCCGTCGGGCCTGCCCGGCATCACGGAGCAGGACCTGCGCGCGGCCACCGACCATCTGCCGGTACTGGCCGCGCTCAGGGTGCCCGCCCTGTCCTCGCTCGCCTGAGGGCTGCTCGTCCCCCCCGGCCGGTCTGATCCGGGGGAGTCGGCTCAGACCACCGCGCCGCGCCCGGGGTCGTCGTCATCCTCGTCGTCGTGCTGCATCCGCGCGACCAGGGTGACGAAGCCCCCCAGGAAACCGCCGATGCAGACCGTGGTGAGCCACCACGTCATCTCCCACTGCAACAGGACGGCGAGCAGCATCAGCACCGGTCCGCCGACGACCGCGAGCCAGGCGAACTTCGCCGTGACATCGGCCTCCGGCAGCGGAGGCGGCTCCGGCGGGACGAAGTGTCCCTCGTCGCTGTCGTCCGCGTCGCCGTCCGTCGGCTCCGCCACCTCGTAGTCGCGGGGACCACCGACGCCGGGGGCGAAGACGACCGAGCTGCCGAGCGGCTTCTCCGGCGGTTTCTTCTTCTTGATGCCCTTGTCCGGCTCCAGGACGTTGCGCTCGCCGTCCTCCAGGAGCGCGAGGTCGTCGATCGACTTGAACGGCTTGGCGCCCGGCGGGTCCGGTGGCTCCTCGCCGTAGCCCGCGACGATCGCCTCCCAGGCGGCGTCCTCGTCGAGCGCGTCACCCTGGCCGGGCCCCCCGGGGACGTGTGGCGCACCCGCGCCCTTCTCGGGCACGGCTGCTCCCTCGGTGGGGCGCGGTTCGCGCTCCTCCTCGCTGCCCGCGCGCTCCGCGTCGTGCTCAGCCACCTGACGTGCTCCCCTTCTTCCCGACGCTCGGAGCGAGGCGGCCGATGAACGAGTAGCTCTCGTCGAAGATCCGCTCCGCATCGTGGTCCAACGTCGCCACGTGGTAGCTCTGTTCCAGCAGGATCTCCTCGACGTCCGTGGACGACACCCGGCTGAGGATCCGCGCCGAGTCCGCAGGCGGCACCACATGGTCCTGCGGGCTGTGCAGCAGCAGGAGCGGCTGGGTGACCTGCGGCAGCTCCGTGTCGACCAGCCGGAAGAAGTTCCGCAGGGAGTGCGCCGCGTGCAGCGGCACCCGGTCGTACCCGATCTCGACGGAGCCTTCCCGGGCGATGTCGTTCGCCACGCCCTTCGTGGACGGCAGCAGATGGCGGGCGACCGGCAGTGCGTACGCCGCCAGGCCATGCACCTTGTTGCCCGGATTGACGAGCACCAGACCGCTGATCGCGTCCCCGTGCTTCGCCGCCAGCCGCAGCGACAGCGCGCCGCCCATGGACAGCCCGAAGACGAAGACCTGACGGCACCGCTCCGACAGGGCCCGCAGCTCCCGGTCCACCTCCGCGTACCAGTCCTGCCAGCCCGTGACCTGCATGTCCTCCCAGCGGGTGCCGTGCCCGGGCAGCAGCGGCAGCGCGACCGTGAGTCCGCGCTCCGCGAGATATTCGGCCCAGGGGCGCAGCGACTGAGGGGAACCGGTGAATCCGTGACAGAGGAGGACGCCGACCTCTCCGCCCTCGTGGCGGAACGGCTCGGCTCCAGGAAGGACCGGCACCGGGGTCTCCTGTTCGTGAGGCTCGAAAGGGAGCGAAAGGGGGAGTGCAAGAAGGATTACTTCACCGTACGCGACCGGACTGACACCGACCAGGGCCGTCACCGGTCACAGCCGTGCTTCGGTCCGGTGCCGGGCAGGAACCGGGGCAGCACCACGGGTTAAGGTCAAGGCGACAGCACACAGGAGGCACCCGAGTTGATCTACGGCGCGATGAAGTTCTCCATCGGCGGGTCATTGAAGCTCGCCTTCAGGCCGTGGGTGGAGGGCCTGGAGAACATCCCCGCTCAGGGGCCGGCGATCCTCGCGAGCAACCATCTCTCGTTCTCCGACTCCTTCTTCCTGCCGGCCGTGCTGGACCGCAAGGTCACCTTCATCGCCAAGTCCGAGTACTTCACCGCGCCCGGCGTGAAGGGCAAGCTGACCGCCGCCTTCTTCAAGGGCGTCGGCCAGCTCCCGGTGGACCGGTCCGGTGCCCGCGGTGCCGGTGAGGCGGCGATCAAGGCCGGCATCGAGGTCATCGAGAGCGGCGGGCTCTTCGGGATCTACCCGGAGGGCACCCGGTCGCCCGACGGCCGCCTCTACCGCGGCAAGCCCGGCGGTCTGGCCCGGGTGGCGCTTGCCACCGGAGCACCCGTCATCCCCGTGGCGATGATCGACACGGAGAAGATCCAGCCGCCCGGTCAGGTGATCCCCAAGCTGATGCGCCCGGGCATCAGGATCGGCAAGCCGCTCGACTTCAGCCGTTACCACGGCATGGAGGGAGACCGCTTCATTCTCCGCTCGGTCACCGACGAGGTGATGTACGAGATCATGAAGCTCTCCGGGCAGGAGTACGTCGACATCTACGCGACCGCGGCCAAGCGCCAGATCGCGGACGAGGCGAAGCGCCGCGCGGAGGAAGAGAAGCACGCGGGCAGAAAGCCCGGCACGGAAGGGTG
This sequence comes from Streptomyces sp. NPDC057565, assembly GCF_042801455.1. Classification (NCBI taxonomy): domain Bacteria; kingdom Bacillati; phylum Actinomycetota; class Actinomycetes; order Kitasatosporales; family Streptomycetaceae; genus Streptomyces; species Streptomyces sp. NPDC057565. The sequence continues at coordinate 319,904 of NZ_JBHVFU010000003.1, forward strand.
ACGGAACAGCCGGCGCGTCACCGCGTCGGTGTCCGTCCGGGGGTGGGGGACATGGCCAAGCGCGAGCGGGTCGTACGGATGTCGGTCGAACAGCCGCTGTGGAGCGCGCTGACCGCATACCGGCTTCTGACGATGGTCTACGCGATCCTGCTCGCAGTCTTCGGCCGGGCGCGGTACGACCGGCCGTGGGTGGCCATCGCCTTCCTGGTGGTGATGGCGGCCTGGACGCTCGGCACCCTCCCGAAGGTCGCGGGCGCCGTCGCCTGCACCAAGCGTTTCCTCGGAGCCGACCTGGCCATCGCCCTCGTCGGCATCCTCCTCACCCCTCTCGCCGACTTCGAGGCCCAGCACGTCGACGGTCCGACGCTGCCGTCCATCTGGACCGCGGGCTCCGTGCTGGCCTTCGCGATCAAGGGCGGCTGGCGGTGGGCGGCGCTGGCCTCCACCTTCGTCGCCGTCGCCAACATCATCGAGCGCGGCGAACCCAGCCGGGACACCTTCCACAACGTGCTGCTGGTCTGGGTCGCCTCCATCGCCATCGGGTACGTCGTCGAGGTCGCCCGTGCCAGTGAGCGCACCCTCGCCCGCGCCCTGGAGATCGAGGCGGCGACCCGGGAGCGGGAGCGGCTGGCCCGCGACATCCACGACAGCGTGCTCCAGGTCCTCGCCATGGTGCAGCGCCGCGGCACGGCACTGGGCGGCGAGGCCGCCGAGCTGGGCCGGATGGCAGGGGAGCAGGAAGTCGCCCTGCGCACCCTGGTCTCCAGCGGCCTGGTGCCCACCACCCGGGTCTCCGAGGACGCCGCCGAGGGCGCCGTGGTCCGCAGCGTTGAGGTCGACGACCGGGAGGACGGCCCTTCCGGTCCGGCCGACTGCGATCTGCGCGCCCTGCTGGCCCCGCACGCCGGCTCCCGGGTCAGCTTCGCCGAGCCCGGCGCTCCGGTCCTGCTCGCCCCGGCGGCGGCGAAGGAACTCGCGGCCGCTGTCAGTGCCGCCCTGGACAATGTCAGGGTGCACGCCGGCCAGGACGCCCAGGCGTGGATACTCGTCGAGGACTGGCCGGACGAGGTGATCGTCACGGTCCGGGACGACGGTCCCGGCATCCCGGAGGGGCGGCTGGCCCAGGCCGAGGGGGAAGGCCGGATGGGGGTCGCCCTGTCGATCCGGGGGCGGCTGCGCGACCTGGGTGGCACAGCAGAGTTGATTTCGGTGCCCGGCCAGGGCACCGAGGTCGAGTTGAAGGTTCCGAAGGTTTCACGGGGGAAGGCAGGATCCGGCCGATGAGTACGGAGAACACCGCGAGCGCCGAGAGCGCGCAGGACGCCGAGCAGCGGACCATCAGGGTGATGGTCGTCGACGACCATCCGATGTGGCGCGACGCCGTCGCCCGTGACCTCGCCGAGTCCGGCTTCGACGTGGTGGCGACCGCGGGTGACGGACCGCAGGCCGTGCGCCGGGCGAGGGCCGTCACCCCCGACGTCCTGGTCCTCGACCTGAACCTGCCGGGGATGCCCGGCGTCCAGGTCTGTAAGGAACTCGTCGGCTCCCACCCGGGCCTGCGGGTCCTGGTGCTCTCGGCGAGCGGTGAGCACGCCGACGTACTGGAGGCGGTGAAGTCCGGCGCCACCGGCTATCTGCTCAAGTCGGCCAGTACGCAGGAGTTGACCGAGGCCGTGCGGAGCACCGCTGTCGGCGACCCGGTCTTCACCCCGGGCCTCGCCGGACTGGTGCTCGGCGAGTACCGCAGGCTGGCATCCGAGCCCGCGCCCGTCGCGCCGGACGAGCCGAAGGCACCGCAACTGACGGACCGGGAGACCGAGGTGCTGCGGCTGGTCGCCAAGGGACTCTCGTACAAGCAGATCGCCGAGCGGCTGGTCATCTCGCACCGCACCGTCCAGAACCATGTCCAGAACACCCTGGGCAAGCTCCAGTTGCACAACCGGGTGGAGCTCGTGCGGTATGCGATCGAGCGTGGTCTCGACGACGCGTGAGCTCAACGGCGTCCGATCTCAACGGCGTCCGATCTCAACGGCGTCCGATCTCAACGACGCCCGAGATGGACGACAGATGTGATCAACTGTGCCTTGTTGCAGGGGAATTGACCATCCGGCCCATCCCGGAGTGACCTGGATCACCATTAGCGTGGTCGCCAGCGAGCTCACTTCGGCGAAGGGATGCTTCCATGCGGGTCGGAGTACTGACCGGGGGCGGCGACTGCCCCGGACTCAACGCGGTCATCCGCGCCATCGTCCGCAAGGGCGTGCAGGAGTACGGCTACGACTTCATCGGCTTCCGGGACGGCTGGCGTGGTCCGCTGGAGGGCGAGACCGTTCCGCTCTCCATTCCGGCGGTGCGCGGCATCCTGCCGCGCGGCGGCACCATCCTCGGTTCCTCGCGGACCAACCCCCTCACCACCGAGCACGGCGTCCGCCGGATCAAGGGCAACCTCGCCAAGTACGAGGTCGACGCGCTCGTCACCATCGGCGGCGAGGACACCCTCGGTGTGGCGGCGACCCTGTCCGACGAGTACGGCATCCCATGCGTCGGCGTGCCCAAGACCATCGACAACGACCTCTCCGCCACCGACTACACCTTCGGCTTCGACACGGCGGTCGGCATCGCCACCGAGGCCATCGACCGGCTGCACACCACCGCCGAATCCCATATGCGGGTCCTCGTCGTCGAGGTGATGGGCCGCCACGCGGGCTGGATCGCGCTCCATTCCGGGCTGGCCGGCGGCGCGAACGTCATCCTCATCCCGGAGCAGCGCTTCGACATCGACCAGGTCTGCGCCTGGGTCACCTCCCGCTTCAGAGCCAGCTATGCCCCGATCGTCGTGGTCGCCGAGGGCGCCATGCCCGCCGAGGGGAAGATGATCCTCAAGGACGAATCGCACGACTCCTTCGGTCATGTCCGGCTCTCCGGGGTCGGCGAATGGTTGGCCAAGGAGATCGAGCGGCGGACCGGGAAGGAGGCCAGGACCACGGTCCTGGGCCATGTCCAGCGCGGCGGTACGCCCAGCGCCTTCGACCGGTGGCTGGCCACCCGCTTCGGGCTGCACGCCATCGAAGCCGTCCGCGACGGCGACTACGGCGTGATGGTCGCCCTGCGCGGCACGGACATCGTGCGGGTGCCGATCGCCGATGCGACCGCCAGGCTCAAGACGGTCGATCCGACGCTCTACGCGGAGGTCGGCGTCTTCTTCGGCTGACTGTGAGCGGCGCACCAGGGATACGGGCCGTATATTCGCGGCTGTCCGGCCCGTAACTCTGCTTGTCTGGAGAAATCGTGGAGATCCTGGCGTTCGGTGTGCAGTCCGACGAGAAGCCGCTGATCGAGAAAGCCTTCGCCGGACAGCACGAGGTCCGCTGCCTGGACGTGTTCCTCAACAAGGACACCGCACCCATCGCGGCGGGCTACGAGATCATCTCCACCAGTGTCAACGCCGACCTGGGCAGCGGCGTTCTGCAGACGCTCGCCGCGGGCGGCACACAGATGATCGCCCAGCGCTCCACGGGCTTCAACAACATCGACCTCGATGTCGCCGAACGTCTCGCCCTGCGGGTCGCCCGGGTCTCGTACTACTCGCCGTACTCGGTCGCCGAATTCGCCTGGACGCTCGCCATGGCGGTCAACCGCCGCATCATCCGCGCCGCGAGCCGCACCCGCGACTTCGACTTCCGGCTCGACGGTCTCCTCGGCCGGGACATGCGCGGCCGCACGGTCGGCGTGATCGGCACGGGCAAGATCGGCGAGGCCTTCACCCGTATTGCCCATGGCTTCGGGATGAAGCTGCTCGGCTGGGACGTGGCCGAGAACCCCGCCTGCACCGAACTCGGCATGACCTACGTCGAGAAGGAACGGCTCCTCGCCGAGTCCGACCTGATCAGCCTCCATGTCCCGCTGCTGCCGGCGACCCATCACATCATCGGCGAGGAGGCCCTGGCCGTGATGAAGGACGACGCGATCCTGATCAACTCCAGCCGTGGCGGACTGGTGGACACCTCGGCCCTGGTCACCGCATTGCGGGCGGGCCGCTTCACCGGTGTCGGACTCGATGTGTACGAGGCGGAGGCCGGGCTCTTCTTCCTCGACAAGTCCCTGGAGGTCGTCGACGACGACACCCTGGCCCGGCTCGTCACCTTCCCGAACGTCATCGTCACCTCGCACCAGGCGTACTACACGGAGGACGCGGTGGCGCAGATCATCGACGCCACCGTGCAGAACGTCGCCGACTACCTGGCCCGCCGCCGCAGCGACAACGTCCTCGTCCCCAGGCCTCCCCAGGACCAGGGCCTTTCCTTCGGATCAGCCCGGCCCGATCCGAAGGAAAGGCCCTGAGGCCCCGGACCGCCTCGGCGGATTCCGGAGCCCCCGTCCGCGGTCAGCCGGGCACGGGCAGCCCCGCCAGCAGCTCGGCGACGATCGACGCGCCGCGCAGCGTCAGCACCGACTCCGGGTGGAACTGCACCGACGCGAACCCGCCCCCGCGCAGCGCGTGCAGCTCCCCGGTGGCCGCGTCCCGGCTCACCTCGATGGAGTGTGCGGCCAGCTCGGTGGCCGTCTCGTCGTCGCAGCGTGCGGTGAAGCTGTTGTAGAAACCGACCGTCTCCGGGCGCCCGAACAGCTCGATCCTGGTCTGCGCGCCCTGGTACGGCACGATCTTGCGGACGATGTCCAGACCCAGCTCCGCCGCGATCAGTTCGTGGCCCAGACACACCCCCAGCAGCCCGTGCCGGTGCTCCCGCACCAGCTCCGCGGCGAGCTCGCGCAGCAGCCGCATCTTCGGATCGCCGGTGTCGGCCGGATCCCCGGGCCCGGGGCCCAGCACGACCGGGCCCGTGTGCGCCCGTACGGTTTCGCGCAGCTCCGGCTCGTCGTAGCGGTGCACCGACACCTCAAGACCCGAGGCGCGCAGCAGATGCGCCAGCATCGCGGTGAAGGTGTCCTCCCCGTCGATCACCAGCGCATGACCGGAGAGCTCCTGCGTGCGCTCCTGCATCCGCAGCCAGAACGGCGCGAGACCGTCCCGCCGGGCGTCCAGGGCGGCCCGCACCCGGGGGTCGCCGGCCAGTTGCGGACGCGCCTCCGTCGCCCGGGGCCGTCCCGGCCGCACGCCGAGTGCGGTCAGCACCCCCGCCGCCTTCGCGTGGGTCTCGGCGACCTCGCTGTCCGGATCGGAGTGGCGTACGAGCGTTGCCCCGACCGGCACCCGCAGCCGTCCGTCGGCCGCGATGTCGGCGGTCCGGATCAGGATCGGCGAGTCCAGGGTCTGTGCCCCGCCGGGCTCCTGCCGCAGCAGGGCCAGCGCGCCCGCGTAGTAGCCGCGGCCGCCGGGCTCGTACCGCTCGATCACCCGGCACGCGTTCTGCACGGGCGAGCCGGTGACGGTCGCGGCGAACATGGTCTCCTTCAGTACCTCCCGCACATCCAGCGAGGAACGCCCACGCAGCTCGTACTCGGTGTGCGCGAGATGCGCCATCTCCTTGAGCCGTGGCCCGATCACCACGCCGCCCATGTCGCCGACGGTGCACATCATCTTCAGTTCCTCGTCGACCACCATGGAGAGCTCCTCGGTCTCCTTGCGGTCGCCGAGGAAGGCCAGCAGGCTCTCGGCGGTCGGTCCTTCGGCGGGGTAGCGGTACGTTCCGCTGATCGGGTTCATCACGACCGTCCCGCCGGACATCCGCACATGCACCTCCGGGCTGGCGCCGACCAGCGTCCTCTCCCCGGTGTGCACGACGAACGTCCAGTACGCACCCCGCTCACCGGCCAGCAGCCGACGGAACAGGGCCAGCGCGTCGGTCCGCCCGAACCCCGGGATGTCGCCCTGGAAGGTCCGACGGATGACGAAGTTCGCACCCTCGCCCTGCCCGATCTCGTCCTCGACGACCCGCCGGACGATGCCGGCGTACTCCTCGTCGGGGACGTCGAAGGCGCCGCCCTCGACCCGTACGCCATGGGTGGGCAGCTCGGCGAGCACCTCGTCCAGCGGAAGCTCGTACGTCTCCTCCGCGACCAGCACGGACAGCGGCGTCCCGTCGTCGCGCACATCGAATCCGCGCTCGGCGATCTGCCGGAACGGCACCAGGGCGAGCGAGGGCTGCGGTCCGAGCGGGAGACCGGCGAGCCGGTCCGCCTCCCGGACCCGGCCGATCAGCACCTCGACGAGGTCGTGGTCGTGACCGGGGGTGCGCCTGCGCAGCAGCGCGAACGGCGGGCAGTCCTCCCGGACCAGCCGGGCGAGGACGGATGCGGTGCGATGAGGCATGGGGTGGTGTTCCTTCCGGATGGAGGAACGGCCCCGAAACGCAGAGAAGGCCGCCCCTCGGGCGGCCTTCGCGTGGTCTGTCGCGCGCGATGAATCAGTGGGCCGCCGGATGAGCGGTCCACCACCAGTTCTGGTGCGTCTGCGCGAACATGTCCGAACCCTATCGGACGCCCGGTCCATCCGAGCGCGCGTCTCAACTATTGAGCGTACGGATGGACGCCCCCCTGGACCCCGTAATGTTGTGGTTGTGACCGTGAACGCCAATACCTCCGTCGCCGGTGGCAACACCTGGCGAGACCTTCCCGCGGCGCAGCAGCCCGAGTACCCCGATGCCGAGGCTCTGCGCGATGTACTCGCGGACCTCGCGTCGTATCCGCCGCTCGTCTTCGCGGGCGAGTGCGACCAGCTGCGCGCCCGCATGGGAGCCGTCGCCAAGGGCGAGGCGTTCCTGCTGCAGGGCGGCGACTGCGCCGAGGCCTTCGACGCCGTGTCGGCCGACCACATCCGGGCCAAGCTGAAGACGCTGCTCCAGATGAGCGCCGTCCTGACCTACGCGGCCTCCGTGCCCGTCGTCAAGGTGGGCCGGATCGCCGGCCAGTACTCCAAGCCGCGCTCCAAGTCGACCGAGACCCGCGACGGCGTGACCCTGCCGACCTACCGCGGCGACTCCGTCAACGGCTTCGCCTTCACCGAGAAGGCCCGCGTCCCGGACCCGGACCGGCTGAAGCAGATGTACCACGCATCCGCTTCCACGCTGAACCTGGTCCGCGCCTTCACCACCGGCGGTTACGCCGACCTGCGCCAGGTCCACGCCTGGAACCAGGACTTCGTGAAGTCGTCCCCGTCCGGGCAGCGTTACGAGGCGCTGGCCCGCGAGATCGACAACGCGCTGAACTTCATGAAGGCGTGCGGCACGGACCCGGCCGAGTTCAAGGCCGTCGAGTTCTACTCCTCGCACGAGGGGCTGCTGCTGGACTACGAGTCGGCGCTGACCCGCACCGACTCGCGCACCGGTGAGCTGTACGACACCTCCGGTCACATGGTCTGGATCGGTGAGCGCACCCGCCAGATGGACGGCGCGCACATCGAGTTCGCCTCGAGGATCCGTAACCCCATCGGCATCAAGCTCGGCCCGACGACCACCGTCGACGAGGCACTCGGTTACATCGACCGCCTCGACCCGGACCGCGAGCCCGGTCGGCTGACCTTCATCGTCCGGATGGGCGCCGACAAGGTCCGCGACAAGCTCCCCGCGCTGGTGGAGAAGGTCACCGCCTCCGGTGCGGTCGTCGCCTGGGTCACCGACCCGATGCACGGCAACACCTTCGAGGCGGCCTCCGGCCACAAGACCCGTCGCTTCGACGACGTCCTGGACGAGGTCAAGGGCTTCTTCGAGGTGCACAAGGGCCTCGGTACGCACCCGGGCGGCATCCACGTCGAGCTCACCGGTGACGACGTCACCGAGTGCGTCGGCGGCGGCCACGAGATTTTCGTGGACGACCTGCACCAGCGGTACGAGACGGCTTGCGACCCGCGGCTCAACCGCAGCCAGTCGCTGGACCTGGCGTTCCTGGTTGCCGAGATGTACCGGGACCAGTAGCCATCACCGCAGGTAGCGCACGTACGACTGTGGGGCACGGATCGATGTGATCCGTGCCCCACAGGGCGTTCCGGGACTTTTGCCGGCCCCGGGCGCCGGGTAAGGTTAGGTTAGCCTCACCGTTCAACGGGGTGGCATCCATGACCATCCTGCCGGGAGGTGAACCGCATGTACGTCTGCTCGTGTTTCGGCATTACGGAGCAGCAGGTCAAGGAGCATGCGGACGCCGGGGCGTGCACCCCCCGCCAGATAGCCAACGCCTGCAAGGCGGGCACGGACTGCGGTGGCTGTGTCCGCCGGATTCAGGCGATGCTCGGCCGCGGCGCGTGCGCGCGCCGGGAGCTGCTGGACCAGAAGCAGGCCCCCGGTGACGCCCCCGAGCGGACCCCCTCGACCACGCCAGGTGCGGCGCCCCTCATTGGCCCGCGCCTCGCCCCCGGACGGGTCCCGGGCATCGGTCCCGGCCCGGTTCCGGGCGTCCGGCTCCCCGACGCGGCCTGAATCGGGCTGTCCCGGAATCGGCTGTCCCGCACTCAGCTGTCCGGCTGTTCGATCTGCTGCGCGATGTAGAGCGGCTCGCCGAGCTTCTCGATCAGTTCCAGCTGGGTGTCGAGGTAGTCGATGTGGTGCTCCTCGTCCTCCAGGATCGATTCAAAGATATTTGCGGACGTGATGTCGCCCTTCCCCCGCATCAACTCGATGCCGCGCTTGAGCCGGTCGATCGCCTCCACCTCGACCTGGCGGTCGGCCTGGAACATCTCGGTGACCGTCTGCCCCACGCGTACGTGGAAGAGCCGCTGGTAGTTGGGGAGTCCATCGAGGAAGAGGATGCGGTCCGTCAGGGTCTCCGCGTGCTTCATCTCGTCGAACGACTCGGACCGGGTGTACTTCGCGAGCTTCGTCCAGCCGAAGTTGTCCTGCATCTTTGCATGCAGGAAGTACTGATTGATGGCAGTCAATTCGGCGGTCAGCTGTTCGTTCAGGAACTCGAGGACCTCGGGGTCGCCCTGCATCGCAGAGGCTCCTTCCAACCGGTGAACTGGGCAGGTTGGCCGCATCCTCGCACCGCACCCCTCAGCCGTCCAGTAAGTGCATGCTTAGTACGAGTTGCCCGAATGGTCGCTGCCCTGGTCATGACCACCCCTGCCTGTCTGTCACCATGGAGGCATGGGTCAGCCGGAAAGCCGGGAATACCGCGAATCAGAGCAGTCCGAGCTTCCGCCGGGTCAGCGACTGCAGCGCGGTTGGCCGGTTACCCACTATGGGCCGGTTCCCAAGTTCAAGCCCGACCGCTGGGAGTTCCGGGTCTTCGGAGCCACCGCGGACGGCGAGAAGCACTGCTGGAACCATCAGGAGTTCTCGGCCCTGCCGTTCTCCTCGGTCGTCGCCGATCTGCACTGCGTCACGAAATTCAGCATGCTCGGGGCCGAATGGGGCGGGGTCCTCGCCCGTACGATCCTGGAACTCGCACCACCCGCGCCCCAGGTCACGCATGTGATGGTCTGGGCCGAGTACGGATTCAGCTCGAACCTGCGGCTCGCCGACTTCACCTCAGAACGCACGCTTTTCGCCACCCACAAGGGCGGTGAGCTGCTCACAGCGGAGCACGGCTTCCCGCTGCGCCTTGTCGTACCGCACCTGTACGCCTGGAAGGGGCCCAAGTGGGTCCGGGGCGTCGAGTACATGACGGCCGATCGCCGCGGCTTCTGGGAGGAGCGCGGCTACCACAACATCGGCGACCCGTGGCGCGAGCAGCGCTACTCCTATCAGGAAGAGCCCGGGGAAGGCCCCGAGCTCTGACCTGATGGTCCCGGTGCGGGACCGTCCTCAGTGGTGGTACTGGTGCACCACCGCGTGGCCCTTGCCGCGGCCGATCATCCACTTGTTGACCGGTGTGGTGACGACGAAGGCCACGGCCAGCGACAGTGCGAGCGCCCCCCAGAACAGCGCGTCGGCGAGCTGTGCGTCCATGGCGCCCGGCCACAGGACGATCACGCCGTTGTCGATCAGTTCCATCACCGCGATGGAGAGGGTGTCGGCAGCCAGGGCGACCCGGAACGCCGTACGGAAGTCGACGCCGGCCTTCAGGATCGAGCGCAGCGTCAGCGTGTAGCCGAAGAAGAACGCCAGGACGATCGCGAGGACCATCGTCTCCGCGTTGCCCCAGCCGAGAGCCGTGCCGATCACCATGCCGAGGATCTCGCCGATGGCGCATCCGGTGAGGCAGTGCAGTGTGGCGCGCGCGGCCATGGCCCAGCCGACCCGGCCGGGGGAGTGTGCCGCATGGTCGGCGTGAGCCGAGTGGCCGGCGTGGGCCGCGTGGTCGGCGTGACTGCTGCCGTCGTGACCCTGTCCGTGGCGCTCGTGGTGCTGCTGGTGCTCTTCGTCGCGCGTGTCGTGCTGCATGGCGGTCCCCCAATGCCGGTGGCGGTTCCTGTCGACAACAGGAACCGTATACCCCCTAGGGGTATTCCTCAATGGGTTTCGCGGTCAGCCTTGGTCGCGCAGCCCCTTCAGTCGTGCCACATCGGCCGCATGGCCTTCCTTGCCGCCCGGCGTCTCGATGATCAGCGGCACCCCCGCCGTCGCCGGATGCGAGAACAGCTCCCGGAACGGCTCCTCGCCGATGTGCCCGGCGCCGATGTTCTCGTGCCGGTCCTTGTGGGCTCCCACCACGTCCTTGGAGTCATTGGCGTGGATCAGCTTCAGACGCCCCTCGCCGACCGTGTCCACCAGCAGGTCCAGCGTCTGCTTCATGCCCGCGGGACCCGCCAGATCGTGGCCCGCCGCGTAGATGTGGCAGGTGTCGAGACAGACACCGAGCTTGGGGTGGGCGTCGAGTGCGTCGAAATACGGGCCGAAGTCCCAGGTCCGCGAGCAGAGCGAGAACCCCTGTCCGGCCGTCGATTCCAGCAGCAGATACGGGTCGTCGTCATGGGTGAGCTCGTCGAGGAGCGGCCTCATGTGCGTCCGTACCTGCGCCAGGGCCTCCGCCCGCGGCCGACCGCCGGTCGCCGAGCCGGTGTGCACCACGACGCCCAGGGCGCCGATCTCGCGGGCCCGGCGCAGGGAGTGGCGCAGCGAGTCCACGGACTTCTCCACGGTGGCCTCGGTGTGCGAGCCGAAATTGATCAGGTACGGGGCGTGGACGTACGCCGGTATCGACTCGGCTGCACATTCGGCGCGGAACTGTTCGTCCTGCGCGGGGTTCCCGGTGGGCGTGGCCCAGCCGCGTGGATTGGCGACGAAGACCTGGACGGCCTCCGCCCCCATCTCGCGGGCGTAGGGCAGGCCGACTCTGGCGAGGCCGCCGGCCACGGGGACGTGGCCGCCGACGGGGTTGCGCATATGGATCTAGAGCCCCTTGGTCTTGATGGTGATGGTGCTGCCCTCGGGGGCCTGTTCGCCGCCGTCCACGGACTGGCTGGCGATCTTGTCGCTGAAGGAGAGGAACGGACGGTCGACCTTGACCTCGAAGCCCGCCGCCTTCAGCAGGCTCGTCGCCCGGTCGACGTCCTTGCCGGTGACGTCCGGTACGTCGATCATCCGCGGGCCCTTGGAGACCGTGAGCGTGACGGTGTCGCCCTCGGCGACCTGGGCACCCTGACCCGGGGACTGGTGCGCGATGTCGCCCTCGGCCTCGGGAGAGTTGACGCGGCCGGGCAGCACCTCGGCCTTCAGCCCCTCCTCGTCCAGTGCGGCGGTGGCGTCCTGGACCGACAGTCCGGTGACATCGGGGACATCGACCGGGATGCCCTTGCTGACGACCAGGGCGACCGCGGAGTCGGGGTGGCGCTGGGTGCCCGCTTCGGGATCCGTACGGATCACGTCGCCCCGGTCGAACTCCCCGCTGAACTCCCTGGTGACCATGCCGGGCACCAGCCCGCTCTTCTTCAGCGTCTGCCGGGCCTCGGCCAGCGCGGTGCCCTCGACGTGGGGCACCTTCACGATCTCCGGGCCGCGCGAGACGGTGATCGTCACCGCGCCGTTGCCCCGGATCCGGGCGCCGGACTTCGGATCGCTGCCGATGACCTTGCCACGCTCGACGCTGTCGCTGTACGCCCGCTTGACGCTCTTCAGCTCCAGCCCGGAGGCAGAGAGCCGCTGCTCGGCCGCCTTCTCGGTCTGGCCGAGCAGGGAGGGGACCCGGGTGAACTGTCCCGAGTTGATGTACCAGACACCGGAACCGACCGCGAGCACCAGCAGCACGGCGACGATCGCGGCGAGCATTCCGCGCCGCGGCCCGCGTCGGGCCTGCCGGTCCTGCTCGGGCGTCAGCGGCGGGGGCATCTCCAGCCGGCTGGTGTGGTGGGCGGTGCCCTGACCGGCCGGGAGTACCCGTGGGATCACGCTCGTGCGGTCCTCGGCGGCGTCGTGCACCTCGGCGAGGGCCTGCGGCGGTACGGCGTCCAGTTGTTCGTCGGTGAGCGCGGCGCGCGCGGTGCGGGCCTCGGCCAGCAGGGCCACCGCGTCGAACGGGCGGACCTCGGGGTCACGGGCGGTGGCGCTCGCGACCAGGTGGTCCAGCTCGACCGGGAGCCCGGGGACGACGGCCGAGGGGGCCGGGACGTCCTCGTTGAGGTGCTGGTAGATGACCTGGGCGGGGGAGTCCCCGGTGTGCGGCTTGGCGCCCGTCAGCATCTCGTACAGCACGACACCGCAGGCGTACACATCGGTGCGGGTGTCCGCCGTGCCGTGCTCGATCTGCTCGGGGGCGAGGTAGGAGACGGTGCCCAGGACGGATCCGGTGGTGTTGGTGTCGGAGCCCACGGCCCGCACGAGACCGAAATCCGCGACCTTCACCCGGCCGTCGTCCCCTATCAGGACGTTCTCCGGCTTCATGTCGCGGTGCACGAACCCCGCCCGGTGTGCGGCACCGAGCGCTGCGAGGACCGGCTCCAGGATGTCCAGGGCGGCGCGCGGCTGCAGGGCGCCGCGCTCGCGCAGGACGTCGCGCAGCGTGCAGCCCGCGACGTACTCCATCGCCAGGTAGACGTACGCCCCCTGGGCGCCCTGGTCGAAGACCGCGACCACATTGGGGTGCGCGAGCCTGGCCACCGACTTGGCCTCGCGGATGAAACGCTCGACGAACGAGGCGTCGGTCGCGAGCGCCGGGTGCATCACCTTGAGGGCGAGCACCCGGTCGAGCCGGGTGTCCATGGCTCGGTAGACCGTGGCCATCCCGCCCACGGCGATGCGGGCATCGACGCGGTAACGGCCGTCGAGCAGCTGCCCGACAAGCGGGTCCTGGAGGGTCATATCCACGCAGTCGAGTCTACGAGCCGGCGCGGACACGGCTGACGGGCCGGGGCGATCCCGGGGCCGTACTGCAGCCGAGCCGTGACAGGGACATGCACTTCAGTAACGTACGGACCCGGGAGCGTGCGCTCAGAACGCCGGCCGCTCCGGGTCCAGCACCGCCCGCCCCTCCACCGGTGAGGAGGCCTCGGCGAAATGGCGCCGCGGGATCCGGCCCGCGCGGTACGCCAGCCGCCCGCCGTCCACCGCGTGCCGCATCGCGGCCGCCATCAGCTCGGGCTCCTGCGCCCGGGTCACCGCCGACGCCAGCATCACCGCCGCGCACCCCAGCTCCATCGCGAGCGCCGCGTCCGAGGCGGTCCCGGCGCCCGCGTCGAGAATGACCGGAACCCGGGCCTGCTCGACGATCAGCTGGAAGTTGTGCGGATTGCGGATGCCGAGCCCGGAGCCGATGGGGGAACCGAGGGGCATGATCGCCGCGCATCCCACGTCCTCCAGTTTCCGGGCGAGCACCGGGTCGTCGCTGGTGTACGGCAGGACGGTGAACCCGTCGTCCACCAGGGTCTCCGCGGCGTCCAGCAGCTCGATCGGGTCGGGCAGCAGAGTCCACTCGTCGGCCACGACCTCCAGCTTGATCCAGTCGGTGCCCAGCGCCTCGCGGGCCAGCCGGGCGGTCAGCACGGCCTCGCCCGCGGTGAAGCAGCCCGCCGTGTTCGGCAGGACGCGGATCGAGAGGCGTTCGAGGACGGAGAGGACCGAGCCCTGCACGGTCGGGTCGAGGCGGCGCATCGCGACGGTGGTCAGCTCGGTGCCGGATGCCGTCAGGGAGCGTTCGAGCACGTCGAGGCTGGGCGCCCCGCCCGTTCCCATGATCAGTCGGGAGCCGAACGTGGTGCCGCCGAGGGCGAAGAGATCGTCGGACATGGTCAGCCTCCCTGGACGGCGGTGAGGACTTCGATCCGGTCGCCGTCGGCGAGGGCGGCGACCGCCCAGCGGCTGCGCGGGACGACGGTCTCGTTGAGCGCCGCGGCTACCCCGGAGGGCGCCGCCGTCAGAGTCGCGACAAGGGTCTCCAGGGTGGTCCCCGCGGCGATCGAACGGGGATCGCCGTTCACGGAGACGTTGAGCGGAAGGGAGTCGGTCATGCGGGCTGCTCCTGACGTACGGAGGAGGAGGGCGGTACGGGGGCGGGTGCGAACCGCCCGGGGGCGAAGGGGCGGGCCACGGCCGGCAGCTCGCCGGTGGTCAGCAGCTCGGCCATGGCGTCACCGGTGACGGGGGTCAGCAGGACGCCGTTGCGGTGGTGGCCGGTGGCGAGGTGGAGGCCGGGCAGGGCGGTGGGACCGAGCAGCGGGGCGTTGTCGGGGGAGGCGGGGCGAAGGCCGGCCCGGGTCTCGGTGAGCGGCAGTTCGGTGATGCCGGGCACCAGCTCGTGGGCGTCGCGCAGCAGCTCGTACACCCCGCCCGCCGTGACGGTGGTGTCCCAGCCCATCTCCTCGCTGGTCGCGCCGACGACGAGCTCTCCGTTCTCGCGCGGGACGAGATAGACATGGCTGCCTCGGACCACGGCCCGCACGGTGCGAGTGAGGAACGGTGCGTACGCGGCGGGCACCGTCAGCCGGAGCACCTGTCCCTTTACGGGCCGCACCGGGGGAACGACCTCGTCCGGCAGCCCGGCGAGCCGCCCGCTGCGGCTGCCCGCGGCGAGTACGACCTGGTCGGCGGCCAGCACCGTACCGGCCGCGAGTACGGCTCCGGCGGCCCGGCCCCGTGCCACGCCGAGGCGTTCCACCCAGTCGCGGTGGAAGACCACCCCGGCCCGCTCGCAGGCCGTCAGCAGAGCGGCGGCCAGCCGGCGGGGATCGACCTGGTGGTCGCCGTCGACCCGCAGACCGCCGCGCACGCCCGGCGCCAGCATGGGCTCCAGCCGGCGGCACTCACGGCCGGTGAGCCACTCCGACTCCAGCCCCGAACGCTGCTGCAGCGCGTGCAGCTCCCGCAGATGGGCGCGGTCGTCGGAGTCCAGGGCGACCGCCAGGGTGCCACAGGCGCGGAAGCCGATGTCCTGGCCGCTCGCCGCCTCCAGTTCGGCCGCGAAGGCCGGGTAGCGCGCGGCGGACGCGACATTGAGGCCGAGCAGCATCTGCTCGCCGTAGTGGAGTTCGGTGACGGCGGCGAGCATCCCGGCCGCGACCTGGGCGGCCCCGCCGCCCGGTTCGGGGTCGACGACCGCGGTGCGCAGACCGTGCTGCGCAGCCCGCCAGGCGGTCACCAGACCGATGATCCCGCCCCCGATGACGAGGACGTCGGATCCTTGTGCGGATACGGATGTGTTCCCGGAAGAACGCATGGGCGTCCAGCCCCTCCCTTCGCCGGCATGACCCGGATCAGGTTCGTACGGTCGGAGGCCGCCCAGCCTCCCTCTCAGCCCGGTGCGTCCGGGCTCCCGCGAGTGCCTTACGGTGGCCACCCTAGACCCCGTCCCCCGGACCCTGTAAGGGAGCAGTCACCGTGGCCCGTTCGCTCGACGGACTCGTCCTCTCGCCGGTCGCCGACCAGGCGCCGGGCCAGGTCGGCACCCGTACCCGCTTCACGTACCACGAGGAGGACGGCCGGATCTGGGCCGAGTACGCGGGCGGCGACGTGGTCCGGGGCCATCTCGTCGGCACCAGGACCGCCGATCGACTCGACTTCCGGTACGTCCAGTTGAAGCAGGACGGAACGACATCCTCCGGACACTGCCTCTCCACCGTCGTCGACCTCCCGGACGGCCGGGTGCGGCTGGACGAGCGGTGGGAGTGGGAGTCGCAGGAGGGCAGCGGGACGAGCGTGGTCGAAGAACTGTCTGGCTGACGGATCGTCAGATGCTTAAGGTGGACAGGTGAGCGAGCAGCAGACTGAGCAACCAGACCGGCGGACCGAGCGCCGCATCGTCATCGTCGGTGCGGGCATGGCCGGTGTGCAGACCGCCGTGGCCCTGCGGGAACAGGGCTTCACCGGCCCGGTCACCCTGATCGGAGCCGAACCCCACCAGCCCTACGACCGGCCGCCGCTGTCCAAGGCGGTGCTGCTCGGCAAGGCCGAGGACTCCGCCTTCGACATCGACTTCGAGGCGCTCGACATCGAGCTGCAACTGGGCCGCGACGTGACCGGCGTGCGGTCCGCGGCGCACGAACTGGACACCCCGACGGGCCCCGTCCCGTACGACGTCCTGGTCATCGCCACCGGCGCCGAACCGGTCGAGCTCCCCGGCTCGGAGGGTGTGCGCGGCGTCCACCTGCTGCGCACCTTCGACGACGCCGCACGGCTGCGGCCGGTCCTCGGTGAGCAGCACACCGTCGTGGTCGTCGGCGCCGGATGGATCGGCGCGGAGTTCGCCACCGCGGCCCGCGCCGCGGGCTGCGAGGTCACCGTCGTCGAGGCCGCCGACCGGCCGCTCGCGGGCGTCCTGCCCGCCGAGGTCGCCGCCCCGATGGCCCGCTGGTACGGGGAGAGCGGCGCCGAACTCCTCACCGGTGCGCCGGTGGCCCGCATCGAGCCCGGCCGCGTGGTCCTCGCCGACGGCCGCGCACTCGAGGCAGGAGCGGTGGTCGTCGGGATCGGTGCCCGGCCCGCCACGGCCTGGCTGGCCGGCTCCGGCATCGCGCTCGGACCGGACGGATCGGTGACCGCCGACGAAGCGCTGCGCACCTCGCTGCCCGATGTGTACGCCGTCGGGGACTGTGCCTCCTTCCCCTCCGCGCGGTACGGCACGCGCCTCCTCGTCCACCACTGGGACAACGCCGTCCAGGGGCCGCGGACCGCCGCCGCCAACATCATCGGCGCCGGATCCGGCGGGGCGCCGCAGCCGCTCACGTACGACCCCGTGCCGTACTTCTGGTCCGAGCAGTTCGACCGGTTCGTGCAGTACGCGGGCCATCACGGGGGCGCCGACACGCTGCTGTGGCGCGGTGAGCCGGACGGTCCCGCCTGGTCGGTGCTCTGGCTGCGGGACGGCGCGCTGGTCGCCGTCCTCGCCGTCGGCCGGCCGCGCGACCTGGCCCAGGGGCGCAAGCTCATCGAGGCGGGGGCGCGGCTCGATCCGGTGCGGGCGGCCGATCCCTCCGTACCGCTGAAATCGACGGTGCGTCAGTAAGAAGCCGACGGATCCGTGACGGGTCCGGTGTCCAATCTCCGTTGTGCGGACGCCTCTTGGCTGCCGGGCAAAAAGGGTGCACTGTACAGCTTTTGGATCACCGGACCCTGTCCGAAGGAGGTACATGTCCCCCTACCGATGGGTCCGCGCGCTGCGCGGAATCTTCATGGCGGCGGCCCCTGCCGAGAGGTGCAGGTCACGGTGGACGGGCGCCCTGCGGGCCTCGCCCAGCCGTATCCGGTCGTCCACTCCGGCGGCACCGTGCCGACCCTGTGGCGGCCGATCCCGGCCATCGAGGGGGTCCGCGAGGCCCTGAAGGGATGAGTCCGGGTATCGGCTGTCAGTGCGGGATGGCAGGCTTGTCCTGTGACCGAGATTGACGCAAAGATCGATGCTCTCGTCCCTGCCTGGCTCCACCTCCCCGACATCGCAGAAATGTTCGATGTCGAGGTGACGCGCGTGCGGCAGCTGGTCAAGGAAGGCCAGCTCATCGCCGTACGACGTGGTGAGAACCGGGCGCTCCAGGTGCCTGCTGCCTTCATCGACGGCAACAAGGTGGTCAAGGGCCTCTCCGGCACCCTGACGCTCCTGAGGGACGACGGCTTCTCCGACGAAGAGATGCTGGAGTGGCTCTTCACCCCTGACCCGACCCTGCCGGGTACCCCCGCACAGGCGCTGAGCGAGAATCGCGGCACGGAGGTGAAGCGCCGCGCCCAGGCGCTCGCCGTCTGACCGGGACGACCGCACGAGGGGTGCGGGCCGTGCGCCTCCGCACGGCCCGCACCGTCGCATCGAGCCGCCCCGTCGTACCGCTCCGCACCACCGGTCGTACCGCTCCGTCCCAAGGGGGAACCGCACCATGCCCACGCCTCGCGCGCTGCTGTCCGACGCCCGGCTCTATCTGTGCACGGACGCCCGCAGGCGCGAGGGGGACCTCCCCGAGTTCCTCGACGCCGTGCTCTCCTCCGGTGTCGACATCGTCCAGCTGCGCGACAAGGGCATGGAAGCGGCCGAGGAGCTCGAACACCTCGCTGTCTTCGCCGACGCCTGCAGGCGCCACGGCGCGCTCCTCGCGGTGAACGACCGGGCCGATGTCGCTCATGCCATCGGCTCCGATGTGCTCCACCTCGGCCAGGGGGACCTGCCCGTGCCCGCCGCCCGGGCCATCATCGGCGAGGACGTGGTGATCGGCCGCTCCACACACGCCGAGTCCGAGGTCGACGCGGCCGTCGCCGAGCCCGGCGTGGACTACTTCTGCACCGGACCCTGCTGGCCCACCCCGACCAAGCCCGGCCGGCACGCCCCGGGCCTCGACCTCGTGCGGTACGCCGCCTCGCTCGGCCGGACGCGCCCGTGGTTCGCCATCGGCGGGATCGACGCGGACAACCTCGACGAGGTGCTGGACGCGGGGGCGCGCAGGATCGTGGTCGTACGGGCCATCACCGAGGCCGACGATCCGGCCGCGGCCGCCGCCGGGCTCGCGAAGCGGATCAGGGCGCGCGCCGACGTCTGACAAGCACGTCGGGAAAGTCGCGGGGCAGCCATGAACGACCGGGTTCGCCCGGGGACTGCGCGAAGGGTGTCCGAGGGGTGGACAAACCACCAGTCAATTCGGGCAATTGCCGCTGGTCTGGTTGGGGCACCGTCGAGCCCTGGTTAACCTTCAGTATGGCCCTTGGCACTCCTTCTACCAGGACAGATCACGCACGCACCGTGCGTGACCTTCTCGCGACCGGCAAGACGTCGTATTCGTTCGAGTTCTGGGCGCCCAAAACCGAGAAGGGCGAGCGGAATCTCTGGAATGCGCTGCGCCGTGTCGAGGCGGTGAGGCCGAGCTTCGTCTCCGTGACGTACGGTGCCGGCGGCTCCACCCGGGCCGGAACGGTGCGGGCCACCGAGCAGATCGCGGCCGATTCCACGCTCACCCCGGTCGCCCATCTGACCGCCGTCAACCACTCCGTCGCCGAACTCCGCAACATGATCGGACAGTACGCGGACGCCGGAATCAGGAACATCCTCGCCGTGCGCGGCGACCCGCCGGGCGACCCGATGGGTGAGTGGGTCGAGCACCCGCAGGGTGTGCGGTACGCGGCCGATCTCGTTCGGCTCATCAAGGAATCCGGCGATTTCTGTGTCGGCGTCGCCGCATTTCCCGAGATGCACCCGCGCTCGACCGACTGGGACGCCGACATTCAGCATTTCGTGGACAAGTGCCGTGCCGGCGCCGACTATGCGATCACGCAGATGTTCTTCAATCCGGAGGACTATTTGCGTATGCGTGACCGAGTGGTTGCTGCGGGTTGCGACACGCCGATCATCCCCGAGGTCATGCCGCTCACCAGCGTCAAGCAGTTGGAGCGGTTTCCGCAGCTCAGCAACGCGTCGCTGCCGTCGTCGCTGAAAGAACGCATCCTCGACGTCAAGGACGATCCCGCCGCTGTACGCTCCATTGGGATTGAGTTCGCGACGGAGTTCTGCGCGAGGTTGCGCTCCGAGGGTGTACCCGGACTGCACTTCATCACGCTCAACAACTCGACGGCGACGCTCGAGATCTACGAGAATCTCGGACTGCACAAGCAGTCGTGACCGGCCGTACCCGCCACGATCCGGGGCGGTGGCCGTAGAAGGGGGCGGGCATGGGCTGGACGGTCCTCTACATCGCGTTCGGCATCGTGGCGTTGTGGCTGCTCGGCGAGGTGCTGCTGCAGTACAAGGCGCGCCTTCGCTGGCGCCTGCTCGCCTTCGCAGGCTTCGCCTGTGTGGTCGTCGGCGTGCTGATGCCGTCCGTGTTCGTCATCGCCGTCGGCGCGATCGCGTTCGCCACCGGCCAGACGTACGTCACGCTCTCGTTCCGGCGCGGCTTCTCGACCGGCTGGGCCATAGGCGGAAGCCCGGGCGCGAGCCGTCGCCGCCGGTCGGGGGGCGCCCGGGACACCCACCGGGAGCCCACGCTGGAGGTGTCGGACCTGGAGATGGAGTACGACCACTCGGACCAGGACGAGGCGAAGAAGCCCGCTCCCGCGAGCGGGGCCGCGGTCTACGAGCCGGAGCCGCTGCCCGACGACACCGGGCAGTACGGCATCTACACCGACCCCCGGCGCGCGCAGCAGTCCCAGCAGGCGCAGCCCTCGTACGCCTCCTACGACCCGTACCCGGACCACTCCACGTACACCGCGCCCGCCCAGGACTCGTACGCCGGCCAGGACAGCTTCGGCGGGCAGGGCACGTACGCGGGCCAGGACTCCTACGCCGGGCAGTACGACTACGGCACGGACCGGCAGCAGTACGCCGCGTACTCCGACCCGTACATCGGCACCACCACCGGCTCCCCGCAGTACGGGGCGCAGGATCCGTACGCGAGCCATGACAGCTACGGCGGTCAGCAGCAGTTCACGGCAGACCCCTACGCCCAGCAGTACGCCTCCGAGACGCCGCCGGGCGGCGTCTGGGTGCCGCAGCAGCGCGAGGGCGAGCAGTACCCGCCGCTGCCACCGGAGCAGCCCGCACAACCCGCGCCGTTCCCGAACGGCTACGACACCGGACACAACGACCAGTACCGCTACTGACGGGACAGGCCTCGCCGTCGGGCGGAGGCCGAGCTCGTCGGCTGGCGGACGACGGAGCGGCGACCGGACGTGTCCGGCACCCGTCCCCTCAGGGGCACCGGGCCCCTCACTGGGAGCCGCGGAAGCCGTCGCCCTCCACGATGAGCCCGGCGACGAGCGCTCCCGACATCCCGGCGTGCGCGAGCCCGCCGCCCGGGTGCGACCAGCCACCCGCGAGGTAGAGCCCGGGCAGCCGGGTGCGGTTGCCCGGATGCAGATACGCGCCCCCGGCCCCGGCGAGCGCGGGCGCGGGCACCGAGCCGCCCTCGGCGCCGGTGTCGGCCGCGCTCTCGACGGGCGTCCGCACCTCGGCGTGGAGCACCCGCTCCCGTATTCCGGGAACGGCCGCGCCGGCCGCCTCGATCAGCGTGGCTGCGTACCGCTCGCGCAGCGCATCGTCCGTCCAGTCCACCGCGCCGTGCGGGGCGACCGTCGCCGTCAGCGTCACGGCCTCGTGGGCGTCGTCGGGGCGGGTTGCGGGATCGTCGGGGCGGATCACCGTCACCGTGGGACCTGCGGCGAGCCGACCGCCGAACACCGCCTCGCGCTCCGCCGCTCCGTCCGCGCCGTGCACCACCGTCCGGTGCGCCGCGTCCGCGGGCCGGGCGCCGCGCAGCGACAGCAGGACCTGGAACCGGCCCGGCACCGGAGTCCCGCCGCCCGGTCGCGGCTGAGCCGTCACATCACCGCTCTGCCAGAGCCCCTGACCCGGCACCAGATCCGGGTGCGGCCAGGCCCCCAGCACCACGTGGTCGGCCTCCGCGACCGTGCCCGCGGCGAGCTCGACGCCCGCTGCCCGGCCGTCCTTCTCCACGACCCGGGCCACCTCGGCGCCGAAGACGAACTCCACCTTCCGGGCCAGGCACCGCTCGTACACCGCCTGCGCCAGTGCCCGGATTCCGCCCGCCACGTACCAGCTGCCGAACGTCTCCTCCATGTACGGCAGGAGGGCCGCGCTCGCCGGTGCGCGCAGCGGATCGAGGCCGTACGCCAGCGCGTATCCGTCGAGGAGAGCGGCCAGCCGGGGGTCCGTCAGCTCCCAGGCGCCGACCTCCGCGACCGTGCCCGCCAGGCGTGCTGAGCGCAGCAGCCGGCGCTGCCGGAGAGCGGGGTACGGATCGCGGCCCAGCACCTCCCAGTCGGCGCGCAACGGCTCCTCGAGCAGTGGCCGCCGGGACCGGTCCCAGGCATCGCGGGCCCGGTCCAGGAACCCGCCCCAGCTGCCGCCCGCACCGGCCCCCAGCGCATTGTCCAGGGCGGCGACCACCCCGGCGCGCGAGGCGTTCGGCAGCGAGACCGCCGTGCCGTCGGCGAACAGATGGCGGCTCGCCGGGTCGACCTGCGTCATCGTGACGCACCGCTCCAGCGGCTCCTTGCCGGTCTTCACGAACAGGTCGCGGTAGACGGCGGGCAGATGCAGCAGCGAGGGGCCGGTGTCGAAGGCGAAGCCGTCGCGGGCATACCGGCCGACCGAGCCGCCGAAGGTCTCCGACCGCTCGTACACCGTCACCCGGTGCCCTGCCACGGCCAGCCGGGCGGCCGCTGCCATCGCGCCCATCCCGGCGCCGATCACCGCAATACGTGCCATGTCAGTGACCTTAGCGGCCGGCACCGACAGCTCAGCCGGAAGGCCAGTGCGAACGAGGCGCCGAAGGCCCCGAACCCGCTCCGGCCAGGTGTTTCTCCCCCCGCCGCTGCGCTCGGCGGCGCAGGAACCGGCGGATGCGGGAGGCCAGGAAGATCACTACCACCAGGCCGAGGAAGAGCAGGGTCGCGGCGATGACCGCCGCCGCCAGCGGATGGAATATCGCGAACGTGATGATCCCGGCGACGCCGAGGTCCTCGGCCGTGCTCACCGCGACATTGCTGAACGGCTCGGGGGAGGTGTTCACCGCCATCCTGGTGCCCGTCTTCACCAGATGGCTCATCAGCGCCGTGGAACCGCCGACGGCCCCGGCCGCCAGCTCCGGCAGCGAACCGCTCTCTCCGGCCAGCAGCGCCGCCACGACAGCCCCGGCGACCGGCCTGATGACGGTGTGTACCGAGTCCCAGACCGAGTCCATGTAAGGGATCTTGTCCGCGACCGTCTCGCACAGGAAGAGAACGGCGGCCACCACGAGCACATCGGTGCGCTGCAGCGACGCGGGCACCTCGTCGCTGATTCCGGTCGCGCCGAAGATGCCGAGCAACAGGACCACCGCGTAGGCGTTGATCCCGCTCGCCCAGCCACTTGTGAACACCAGGGGGAGTACGGACACGGACGCGATCGTAACCAGGAGCGTGCCGCTCCGGGTGGGGTCCGGTGCGCAGCTCTGAGTATCCGTACCTAGTCGGCGAGATGAGTAGGTGCGCGGATGGGCTCCCACCTGCGCAGACGGAAGAGTGGAGGGCACGGAAGGGGCGCAGCGCCGGTACCGCCGACACGGGGCGGCGGAACGGGTGCCGCACTCCTTCCGGAACGGGGGCGCACGGGGGTGCGCAACGGAGGGCCGCGGACCACGGGGGAACACACGGGGGTCACGGGGGAAGGCTCTCCGGCAGTGCAGGAAGCGCCGGTCGGGCGAGGCTCGGGGGGATCGAGCCTCGCAGGACCGGCGCTTCCGCGTGTGCGGACGTCGCCCCGGGGCGTCAGTGCCCGCTGACCCGGCCGTGCAGCAGCAGGGACAGTGCCGAGTGCACGTCGTCCATGGATCGCTCCGGCTGGAACGCTTTCCAGTCCAGGGCCGCCACCAGGACCATGCCGACCAGGGCGGCCGCCGTCAGCGGGATGTCGATCTCCTCGCTGAGCTCACCGTTGCCGACGCCCTCGCGCAACACGTTCTCGACCACGGCGACGGCCTCCTGACGTACCACCAGGAGGGTCGCCTGCCAGGCGCGGTTGGTGCGCCACAGCTCGGCGACGTACAGCTGGGTGAAGGCCGGATAGCGGTCGATGAAGGCCAGACCGGCCCTGATCATCGCGTCCAGGGCCTCGACCCGGGTACCGCCGTGCTTCGCCGTCTCCTCGGCCGCGGACCGCAGCGAAGCGGTCAGCAACCCGACGCCGTGCCGCAGCAGTTCCTCGAAGAGCTCGGTCTTGCTCTTGAAGTTGTAGTAGACCGTGCCCTTGGCGACTCCGGCGCGCTCGGCGATCTCGTCGACCGTGGTCGCCGAGAAACCCTTCTCGGCGATGAGAGTGACGGCCGCCTCGTAGAGCTTCTGCCGGGTGGCCTGGCGGCGCGTGGTGCTACTGCTTTCCATGCGCTCGATTCTCACAGGTCCGGGCGCGCTCACAGGCTCAGCTCCGGATGCAGCCGGTCCAGCGTCCACACCTGCTTGCGCCGGGCGGATACCGCGGTCAGGGCCAACGCCCCCGCGGTGAACGCCAGCAGCACCGCGCAGCCCTGCCAGACCGGGCCAAGCCCGCCGCCCGTGATCAGCCGGCGCAGGCTCTCGACGATGTAGCTCATCGGCAGGTACGGGTGGATCGCACCGAAGAAGCCGGGGCTGGTCTGGACGGGATACGTGCCACCGGCCGAGGTCAGCTGCAGCATCAGCACCGCGAGCACGAGGATCCGTCCCGCCGCACCGAACCGGGCGTTCAGCCACTGCACGATCGCACCGAAGCAGCAGGTCACGAGGGCGAGGAAGCCGATTGTCCCGGCGGCATGGGCCATCTGCAGCCCCAGCCCCCAGTGCAGTACGGACATCAGGGCTGCCACCTGCAGCAGACCGATCGCGGCCACCGGCAGCCAGCCGGCGAAGGCGATGCGCCACGCGGAGGCCCCCGCGGCGAGCGCCCGCCGATTGAGCGGCTGGATCAGCATGTACGCCACCATCGCGCCGACCCAGAGGGAGAGCGGGATGAAGTAGGGCGCGAATCCGGTGCCGTAGTTGGGGGCCCGGTGCAGCGACTGGGAGGCGAGCTTGACCGGATCGGCCATGACATCGGTGCGCCGGTCGCGGTCCTCCTTGTCGTAGTCCGGGATCTTGCCGACGCCGTCGTTCAGCCCCTGGGCGAGCGTGACGGAACCGTCGTTCAGCCGGATCAGCCCGCCGTCCAGGTCGGTTGCGCCCGTCTTCAGCCTGCCGACGCCGGTGTTCAGATCGGCGGATCCGGTCTTGGCCGTGGCGAGACCCGTGTGCAGTTCGTCCGCGCCCCTGGCGACCTTGTGGGCACCGGTGTTGAGCGCGTTGATCTTCGCGACGGCGGACCTCAGGTCCTCGTCCAGGTGTGGGGAGCGCTCGGCGAGGGCGTCGGCCTGCTTCTGCAGAGTGGTGAGCTGCCCGCGCAGCTTTTTCAGGTCTCCGTTCTGGTCCTTCACCAGGACGTTCACATCGTCGGCGACCTTTGCGACATCGGCGGCCGCGGTCGTGGCGCGCTTCAGCGGGGGACAGGCGGCGGGGTCGGGGAGCAGCTGCTCCGTGCAGCGGGTGCGGTAGACGTCGGCCAGATCGTCGGAGGCCCTGTGGGCGGCGGTCGCCGCGGTGGGCGCCGCCTCCACCAGCACGTCGAGGTTGTCCCGCACGGTCTGCGAGGAATCGGCGACCAGCCGGGCGGTGTCACCGATCGACTTGCCGTTGTCCTTCAGGAACGGGCGGACGTCGGCAGCCACGCCGTTGACCTTGTCGGCGAGGAGCTGGGTGCCGTCGGCGACCTGTCGGGAGCCGGTTTCGAGGTCTCCCGCGCCCTTGTTCAGTTTGGTGATCCCGCTCTCCAGGCGCCCGCTGCCCGCCTTGGCGTCCTTCAAGCCGTCCGCGAGGTCCTTCGAGCCCTTCTTGGCCTTGCCGATCCCGTCCTTGAGGTCGTCGGCGCCCTTGGCCGCCTCGGCCGTCGCGTCGTGGAGGTCGGAGAAGGAGATGAAGATCCGGTCCAGGAAGCCGCGCGAGGCGTTGGTCGAGGCGGCGGTGCGGACCTCGGAGAACACCGTCCGGGAGATCTGCCCGACGATGTAGTTGTTGGCGTCGTTCGTCCGGACCTGGAGAGCGCCGGTCTCGGGGGAGTCACCCGAACTGGACACGATCTGCTTGCTGAAGTCCGACGGCATGGTCAGCGAGAGGTAGTACGTACCGTCCTCGACGCCCCGGCCGGCCTCGGCGGAGCTCACCTCGTGCCACTCGAAGACCTTGGAGTCGAGCAGCTTGGCGGTGATCTCGTCACCCGCCTCGACGCGCTCGCCGGCCGCGGTGGCGCCCTTGTCGTCGTTGACCAGCGCGACGGGGATCTTGTCGAGGCGGCTGTACGGGTCCCAGAAGGACCACAGATACAGGGCGCCGTAGAGCAGGGGCAGCAGCAGGAGCGCGACGAGTGCGGCGCGGGGCAGCTTCCCCCTGCCGAAACGCTTCAGCTCAAGCGCGGCCAGTCTCGGCGATCGCATCGGCCGTCCCCTCCTCGGTCGCCGTCGCCCCAGGGGCGTCGGTGGTCTCTGCGGTGTCGGTGGTGTCCGTGGTCCCGGCGCTGCCCGTACGCACGGTGATCGCGCCCTCGGGGGCCTGGCTGCAGACGGCGATCACGGTCGTTCCGCCGGCGGCGACGGAGCGCAGCATCTCCCAGGCCTCGGCGCGCTCGGCGTCGGAGAGCTTGAGATCGGTGTCATCCACGGCGAGCAGCCGCGGGCGGCCGATCAGCGCGAGGGCGACGGACAGCCGCAGCGCCTCCAGCCGTTCCAGATCGCGTACGGAGGTCCGCTCGGCCTTGGGCAGGGTCGTGGGGTCGAGTCCGGCGGCGTCCAGTGCGGCGTCGATCCGGGCCCGGGCCGTGGCGGCGCGCTCTGCGCGCGGGCGGAGCAGGGCACGCAGCGAGCCGTCGAAGCGGTGCTGCAGGAGGGCCCGCTCGCGCAGGTGCTCGGAGACGGTGAGGGCCGGGTCGAGTTCGCTGACGCCGGGGACCGGGCCGAGGGCGCTGATCCTGCGTACGGCGGCCATCTGGCGCGGCAGGCGCAGACCGCCGATCTCCGCACGGCCCTCGGAGGGACGCATCCGGCCGGTCAGGGCGAGCAGCAGACAGGTGCGGCCGGAGCCGGACGGGCCCTCGATCGCGACCAGTGCGCCGGGCCCGGCGTCGATCCGCACACTCCGGAAGGCCCAGCCGCGCGGTCCTTTGAGCCCGAAGTCCTCGGCGGTGACAGCTGCCCCGTGCGGGCTGTCCACAGATCCTCCCTTTTTGAACTGACCAGTCAGTTCAAAAGGTAACCCGAACTCGCGATCGAAGCAAAAGTGCAGGTCAGCGGCTGATTGGTGCCGATTGTCAGTGGTGTCCCCCACGATGGATACATACGGCCACGGAGCCGTCACACGACGACAGGAGGTTCGTCATGGCCAACTCGTCCGCAGCAGCCGCCTCTCGGCGCCGCGCAGGCGGCCCTGCCCCCTCACCGACCGGCCCCGCCCCGTCCTCTCCGTCGAGCGGTCCGGCGAACGACGTCCACCCCGTGCTGCGCCGCGCCACGGCGCCGCCCGCAGCCCTCGACCTGCTCGCTCAGGCCCGTATCGGCCTCGACGAGGCCGCCGTGCTCACCGTGCCGAACGAGCGCTATGCCACCGCCCACCTCGCGGCCCTGCGCACCGCCGCCGCAGTGCTCGCCGCACGCGGACGGCCCGAGACCACCAGGCGGCGGCGGGAAAGGATCCGCAGCGCCTGGGAAGTCCTTCCGGAGATCGCCCCGGAACTCACCGAATGGAGCGCCCTGTTCGCCTCCGGGGCCCTCCGCCGGGCCCGCGCGGAAGCGGGTATACCGGGGGCGGCCAGCAGCCGTGACGCCGACGACCTGCTGCGCGACGCGGCCATGTTCCTGCGCCTCGTCGAGAGGCTGCTGGTCCTCCAGCCGACACTCCCGCAGACCAGGAAGGAGCGGCCCGACGCGGGATGACGGCGGCGGTGGCCCGAGGCAATAGGGTGGACAGTACCTGCATCACCTGCACTGTTCACGCTCCGCCGTCAGCGGCGGCACCGTGCCGAGGAGTCATCTGCCGTGTCGGACCAGCTGCGCCCCCGCGCCTCCCTCCGTACCGCCGTGGTCTGGGACGTCCTGAAGGACGCCCTCGACCGCCAGGTCAAGGCGACCGGCCGGGACGCCCTGGACGTCCTGGACACCGGTGGCGGCACCGGCAACTTCGCGGTGCCGGTCGCCCGGCTCGGCCACAGGGTCACCGTCGTCGACCCCAGCCCCAACGCGCTCTTCGCGCTGGAGCGCCGCGCCGCCGAGGCCGGGGTCGCCGACCGTGTCCGAGGCGTCCAGGGCGACATCCTCGGTTTGTTCGAGGTGGTCGACCGCGGTGGGTACGACGCGGTGCTCTGCCACGGCGTCCTGGAGTACGTCGACGACCCCGCTGAGGGGGTACGGAACGCGGTCGACGCACTCCGCCCGTCCGGTGAACTCAGCCTGCTCGCCGCCGGGCTCGGCGGCGCCGTCCTGGCACGGGCGCTCGCCGGGCACTTCACCGAGGCCCGGCGGGCGCTCACCGACCCGGCGGGCCGCTGGGGCGAAGGCGATCCGGTGCCCCGGCGCTACACCGCGGAGCAGCTCACCGAGCTGGTCTCCGCAGCGGGCGTCGAGGTCGGCGCGGTCCACGGTGTACGGGTCTTCGCCGACCTCGTACCGGGCGTCCTGGTGGACACCGAACCCGGTGCGATGGAGGCACTGCTCAAGCTGGAGAGCGCCGTCGCGGAACTGCCGGCCTTCCACGCGGTCGCGACCCAGCTGCACGTTCTGGGCGCCAAGGGTGCAGAGGGGCGGCCGCAGCGCGGCTGATCAGCAACGAAGCTGCAGACGGAGTACGCCCCAGGACGCCCGATCGGGGGCCGCGCCACGTATGATCGGGGGACACCATCCGGCATGACGGATCGGAGGTTGGGGAATCTACGCCTCAGCAGCTGAGCCGTCGTGGCGGCCCGGACTGGCTGATTGGCGATGAGGGCGGGTTTCACGGGGGCGAATCCCTGCCTATCCTGGAAGGGCCGCATACCGGCCGCCCCCCGCGGCCGACGACGAGGAGGACTCCGTGCCGCTCTCGGAGCACGAGCAGCGAATGCTCGAGCAGATGGAGCGAGCGCTGTACGCCGAAGATCCCAAGTTCGCGACAGCGCTCGAGGGAAGCGGGCTGCGTACGTACACCCGACGACGGGTCTACCAGGCGGTCGCAGGCTTCCTGGTGGGTATCGCGCTCCTCATGGCCGGAATGGTCGCCCAGCAGATCTGGATCAGTGTGGTGGGATTCCTCGTCATGCTGGGCTGCGCGGTCCTTGCGGTCACTGGCTGGCGCAAGGCGCCCAAGCCCGGCGAGCAACAGGCAGCCGGCGGCGGGAGCGAGCGCCGACAGTCCAAGCCACGCCGAACGGTGATGAACCGGATCGAGCAGCGGTGGCAGCGACGCCGCGACGAGCAGGGCCAGTAACGCTTTCGGAAAACCGATGGGTGAGGGGCGGCCGCAGGAATGCGGCCGCCCCTCACCCATGTTCGACCCGGGGCTGTGACCGCTCATGGGTGTTTCCGGTGTCGTGACCGGCCGATCACGTACGTCCTGTACGAGGACGATCCCCCGCCCTGCGATGCACCGCACCGGACGCCGCAGGCCGATCCACGAAGATCGATCGGACAGGACCTGAGCGCCGGACGGGCCGCGGCCGCTCGACGGGCTTGTGAAATCAAGCCCGTCGAAGGGATCCCCCTCATGCCCTTGACGCTGTGGGGGAGCTCCAGGACACGGCGCAGGCCAGGAGCAGGCCGCGCGCCATGCCTCAGCTCTGCTGCCGGGACGGCCACCGCAGCCAACCGCCCCACCGCGCAGCCCATCTGCCGGTGAAGGCCGACCGGCGTTCCGAGAGCGCGTCCATCACCCGAATGGCCGAGCGCGGTGCCACGACCGCCCGGATCCGGGTGAAGCGGTCGGCGGAGATCCGCAAGCTGTTCCGCACCGTCTCCACGTCCTCGGCGAACCCGGCACCCGTCCGGGGCTGCGGCGCGTAGAGCACCTGCTCCACCGCCCCCGCCACCCGGTGCACCGCAGCCGCCGCCTCCGTGTCGAGCCGCCCCAGCCGGACCACCCGGGCCGCCGTCTTCCGCGGGGTCTGTGAGTCGTCCGGCTCGATGCCGTGGTCCCACGCGGTATCGATGATCTCCAGCCAGGCCGCCAGCGTTCTGACCGTCACATCGGCAGGCGTGCGCCCGGTGGACGACGCCAGCCTCCGCCTACGCACCCGTACCCGCCACAGCATCGGCAGCAACGGCAGCGTGACGACCACCAGCGCGGCCAAAGCCGCCCAGACAATGGTGCTCGTCGGGGTCCCCGAGTCCGTCGGCCCCCCGGCGGCCGGCGCCACCTCGTTGCCGCACTCGCCCATCCTGCGCTGCTGCTGCGGGCAGCTCTCCGAGGCGGACGGTACGGCGGACGGCGCCGCCGAGGCGCCCCGCTCGGGCTGGTTCGGGTCGGCTGCGCCGCCCGCCGGTGCGTCCGGCTGGGTATAGCCGGGCGCGCTGCCACGCGTCGGGGTCGGCTCGAACCGGGTCCATCCGACGCCCTCGAAATACAGCTCGGGCCAGGCGTGCGCATCGCGCAGCCCCACCGACACCGCACCGTTCGACTGCACGGTGCCGGGAGTGAAGCCCACCGCGACGCGGGCCGGAATGCCCAGCGTCCGCGCCATCGCGGCCATCGTGAACGAGAAGTGGACGCAGAAGCCCCTCTTGTCCCTGAGGAACCGGCCGATCGCGGCCGAGCCGGTGCCGGAGGTCACTGTGGTGTCGTAGCTGAAGCCGCCCTCCGAGGCGAAGTAGTTCTGCAGCTTCACCGCTCGCTCGTAGTTGTTGGCGGCGTCCTTCGTCACCCGGTCCGCCGTCTTCTTGACCACCTCCGGCAGCGAGCCCGGCACCTTGGTGTACTCCCGCAGCACTTCGGAGGGCGCGTCGGGAGCCGCGGCGAGCTGGTCCGCCGTCGGCTGCACGACCAGGCTCGACACCTCGTACCGCGCGCCGCTGGTCGTCTGGCCGCGGTCGCCGACGAGGGTGCGCCCCGCGGGTTCGTACCGCCAGCGCCCGCCGATCCTGACCTCGGTCGCGGGGTAGGGGAGTGGCAGATAGGTCTGCTGGTAGGAGCGGGAGGAGGAGATGTTCGACCGGATCTCCGTGACAGCGACATCCGGACTCAGCCCGTCCGGCTCCGGGATCCGCTTCGGCACATCCTTCAAACTGCGCCGGGAGGCCCGCCACTCACTCCCGTTGAACTGGTCCAGGGCCAGAATCCGCAGATAGTAGTCCTGAGGGTTCCGGGAATTGGTGCGATACGACATCACCTCCCGGTTCTCCGGCTGGTTCAGATTGTTCTGCAGCGAGACCAGCGGGTTCACCGCGGAGATCGTGCCGCCGCTACCGCCCTTGCCGTTCCCGCTGCCGGTCCCCGCGAGGAGCCCGCCGTCGAGAGCGGGCAGGGCCGCCGGTACGGCCAGTGCGATGCCCAGTGCCAGCGCACCGATCCGCCGCCCGGTGCGGACCGGGGCGAGCGCCCGGCCGCCCGACACGTCGAGACCGGCCGCCCCACCGCTCGGTGACCGTCCCGCACCGCCGAAGACCCGCCCCCACTGGGAGATCCGGTCCCGGCCCTCGGCCAGCAGGAGCAGCAGATAGCCGCAGGCGGCGAGCAGGAACCAGAGCCAGCCCGCGCCGCCGCCGCCGGACAGTCCCGCGGCGACCGAGTAGAGCGCCAGGAGCGGCAGCCCGGCCGGGGCCGCGCTGCGAAACGTCACCGCGAGGGTGTCCACGGCCAGACCGATCAGCAGTACGCCGCCGACCAGCATCAGCCGGATGCCCGCCGTCGCGGGCGCCGGGATGGCGTACTGCCCCACGTCGTCCGCGCCCGCCCGCAGCAGGTCCGCCAGGTGCCGTACGGCCTCGGGGCCCGGCAGGAAGCCGACCACGGCCTGCTCCCGTGCGAACACCGCGGTCAGCAGCACCAGGGTGACCAGGAACTGTGCCGTGACGATCAGCAGCCGTGGCAGCGGCACCCGGCGGGCGAGCGCGCCCACCCCGCTCTGGATCGCCAGCAGGGCCGTGGCCTGCAGGATCCATCCGGCCGGGTCGACCAGCGGCAGCATCGAACCCGCCGCCAACAGCGTCGCCGCAAAGGCGCACAGCGCCAGCCGACCGCGACCGCTCATGACCGTCCCCTCATGACCATCCACCGGTGAAACCTGTCGTGCCGTCCGACAGCGCGGACTGCGTCACGGAGCTCTGCTGTCCCGCCTGCTGCCACAGCCGGGCGAGATCCGCCCCCGGCCCCACCGCGACCGCCGTCCAGCCCGACTCGCGCAACAGTCGCAGGCGTTCCTCGGACGCCGCGAGCGCCGCGTCGGACGCGCTGCCGTGCATCCAGGCGGCACTGTCCAGGACGAATGCGACGGCGCCGCCGCTGCGCTGCCGCATTCGGGCGGCCACCGCCGTCTGCTCGTCGTCCAGATCGCCGAGGAACGCGACCAGCAGCCCTTCGTTACCGCCGCGCAGTACGTCGTACGCGCGCGACAGACCGCCTCCGTCGGAGTGGTCGACAACCGCGAGGGTGTCCATCATCAGTCCCGCGGAATCGGCGGACTCCTGGGTCGATCCGGCGAAGCCGCCCTCTCCCTCGCCCGGCACCGAACTGCCGTCGTCGGTCAGCAGCCGCACCGCGAAGCCCCGCTCCAGCATGTGCACCAGCGCGGACGCCGCCCCCGACACCGCCCACTCGAAGGGCGAGTCGGGTCCCGTCCCCTGATAGGCGATCCGCCGGGTGTCCAGCAGCACCGTGCACCTGGCCCGCTGGGGCTGCTCCTCGCGGCGCACCATCAGCTCGCCGTAGCGCGCGGTGGAGCGCCAATGGACCCGGCGCAGGTCGTCGCCGTGCCGGTAGCCGCGCGGAATCACGTCGTCCTCACCGGCCAGGGCGAGTGAGCGCTGCCGCCCCTCGCCGTACCCGGACGCCTCGCCCGACAGCCGTACCGGCGGCAGCGGCTGGGTCCGCGGGACGACGACCAGGGTGTCGTACGCACTGAACGACCGGGTCAGCTCGCACATCCCGAACGGATCGCTCAGCCGCAGCTGCAGCGGCCCGAGCGGATACCGCCCGCGCAGATCCGACCGGACCCGGTAGGACACCTCGCGCCGGCCGCCCGCCTCCACCCGGTCCAGGACGAACCGGGGACGCGGCCCGAGCACATAGGGCACCCGGTCCTGCAGCATCAGCAGCCCGGTGGGCAGCCGGGACACGTTCTCCATTCGCAGATGCACCCGTGCCTCGGTGCCTGCGGGCACCCGGGACGGGGAGAGCCGTCGGGTGCCCGCGACCCGGTAGCGGGTGCGGAGGAGCACCGTCATACAGACCAGCGGAAGCACGCTGAGCAGCAGCCCGACCCGCAGCAGATCACCTTGGCCGAGCACATACGCGCAGATCGCGGCCGCGATTCCGGCAGCGAGGAAGGACCGCCCACGCGTGGTCAGCCCGCCCAGCGCGGCCCGCAGACCGCCTTTGCCCTCGCCGTCCTCCATCGAGGCGGACCCCCCGGCCGTCATCACGCCCGCCGTGCGCCGGGCGGCTGCTGCCGGCCGTACACCGGCCGGCCCGGCTGGTGCTGCGGCGCCGGGACCGACGTACCGCCGGCCGCGGTCGGCACCGGCGTCTGCTGGAGGATCTCCAGCACGACCTGCTCCGCGGTGCGGCGGTTCAGCTGGGCCTGCGCGGTGGGCAGCAACCGGTGCGCGAGCACCGGGACGGCCAGCGCCTGCACATCGTCCGGCAGACAGTAGTCCCGCCCGGTCAGCGCCGCGGACGCCTTGGCGGCTCGCAGCAGATGCAGGGTGGCGCGCGGCGAGGCACCGAGTCTGAGATCCGGGTGGCTGCGGGTGGCGCCGACCAACTCCACCGCGTACCGCCGCACCGACTCGGCCACATGGACCGTCCGCACGGCTTCGATCAGCTTCACGACGTCGTGGGCGTGCGCCACCGGCTGCAGATCGTCGAGCGGTGAGATGCCGCCGTGCACATCGAGCATCTGCAGTTCGGCCTCCGCACTGGGGTAGCCGATCGACACCCGGGCCATGAACCGGTCGCGCTGGGCCTCGGGCAGCGGATAGGTGCCCTCCATCTCGACCGGGTTCTGGGTGGCCACCACCATGAACGGGTCCGGCAGTTCGTAACTGTGCCCGTCGATGGTGACCTGGCGCTCCTCCATCGACTCCAGCAGAGCGGACTGGGTCTTCGGCGAGGCGCGGTTGATCTCGTCGCCGATCACGATCTGGGCGAAGATCGCGCCCGGCTTGAATTCGAAGTCGCGTCGCTGCTGGTCGAAGATCGACACACCGGTGATGTCCGAAGGCAGCAGGTCCGGCGTGAACTGGATGCGCCGCACCGAGCAGTCGATCGACCGCGCGAGCGCCTTGGCCAGCATCGTCTTGCCGACCCCGGGGACGTCCTCGATGAGGAGATGTCCCTCCGCGAGCAGCACGGTCAGCGAAAGCCGTACGACCTCAGGCTTGCCTTCGATCACACTCTCCACCGACCTGCGCACCCGCTCCGCTGTGGCGGTCAGATCTGTGAGGCTCGCTCGATCGTCATAGGTCGTCACCCGGCCCTCCTCGGCCCTGTCCCGCGCTCTCAACGAGCAGGGGGTACCCCATTCACGGGCCGATGCGCTGTAGTTGGCCCGGCCCACCCCGATGTACGGACACCCTCCGGACAGGTCCGTCGGGTGTCACACCCGCATTCTTGTTGCCGTTACCGCTTCGTGTCACTCGCCTGTGGACAAGTGGATGCGAAATGTCAGGGTCCAGGCCATTTTCGGTACCCGCCGGACGTGCAATCAGGGTCAGGCGACGGGAAGGATCTCGCGGAGCAAGCCGCTGGTCACGTCGAAGACGAAGCCGCGGACGTCGTCCGTGTGCAGCAGGAACGGCGAGGTGCGGACGCGCTGCATGGACTGCCGTACGTCCTGATCCGCGTCCTTGTAGGCCTCCACGGCCCAGACCGGGCGCTGGCCGACCTCTGCCTCGAGCTCCTGCCGGAACTCCTCGGTGATCGATTCGAGGCCGCAGTTGGTGTGGTGAATCAGGATGATGCTGCGGGTGCCGAGGGCTCGCTGGCTGATGGTGAGCGAGCGGATCACGTCGTCGGTGACCACGCCGCCCGCGTTGCGGATGGTGTGGCAGTCGCCGAGTGCCAGGCCGAGCGCGTCGTGCAGGTCGAGCCGGGCGTCCATGCAGGCGACCACGGCGACCTTCAGCACCGGCCGTGCGTCCATGCCGGGGTCTTCGAAATCGGCTGCGTAACGGATGTTCGCCTCGACCAGCCGGTCGGTGACGGTTCCGCCGGTACGGGCCTGACCGGCAGCGGGTGCGGAGAGCTCGGTGTGGGGGTGCGCGGAAGTCGACATGGATACGACGTTAGCTCGCACAGTTCGCTCCGGCGTGCTGTGAGAGCGGACAAAGAACGTCAACGAGGCTTGTTGTGAGGTAACCCACAAGCCTCACAACGAATCGCTCGACCGGGTGACGGAGAGGGCGGGGCGACGCGCTGCCCCGTTGATTGATCGGGAATCGATCGAATGGCAGGGTGGACTAAAGTGACCGGAAGTTACCGACACCCTGCACATTCCGAAGAATTCCCCTGTGTGCGCGGCGTACGTACGGCCCGGCCCTCTCCCGCTTGCCGGTCGGCTGACGCCACTTCCCCGGCGCCGGTGGACCTCCCCTTCCGAGCGGGCGGGGACCAGGCCGTACGTGCAGCCACACGGGACCTGAGCCTGAGAGGGCGCATGAGCCAGACCCGACACGTCCCGGTGATGCTCCAGCGATGCCTGGACCTGTTGGCCCCGGCTCTGGAAGCATCGGGCCCGCAGCAGCCCGTGGTCGTCGACTGCACCCTCGGTCTCGGCGGCCACAGCGAGGCTCTGCTCGCCGCCTTCCCGTCCGCCCGGTTGATCGCGCTGGACCGGGACAAGGAAGCGCTGCGGCTCTCCGGCGAGCGGCTCGCCCCGTACGGCGACCGGGCCACATTGGTGCACGCCGTCTACGACGAACTGCCCGAGGTGCTCGCCCGGCTCGGCATCCCCAAGGTCCAGGGCATCCTGTTCGACCTCGGTGTCTCCTCCATGCAGCTGGACGAGGCCGACCGCGGATTTGCGTACGCCCAGGACGCCCCGCTCGACATGCGGATGGACCAGACGACCGGCATCGGCGCGGCCGAGGTGCTCAACACCTACCCGCCCGGTGAGCTCGTCCGGATCCTGCGCGCGTACGGCGAGGAGAAGCAGGCCAAGCGGATCGTCTCCGCGATCGTGCGCGAGCGCGAGAAGGAGCCGTTCAGCAACAGCGCCCGGCTCGTCGAGCTGATCCGGGACTCCCTGCCGCAGGCCGCCAAGCGCACCGGCGGCAACCCGGCCAAGCGCACCTTCCAGGCGCTGCGCATCGAGGTCAACGGCGAGCTCACCGTCCTGGAGCGGGCGATCCCGGCCGCGGTGCAGTCTCTTGCCGTCGGTGGCCGGATCGCTGTTCTCTCCTACCACTCGCTGGAGGACCGCCTGGTCAAGCAGGTGTTCGCGGCGGGCGCCGCCAACACCGCGCCGCCCGGACTGCCCGTCGTCCCCGAGCGTTACCAGCCCCGGCTCAAGCTGCTGACCCGCGGCGCGGAACTGCCCACGGAGGAGGAGGTCGCCGAGAACCGGCGAGCCGCCCCCGCCCGGCTGCGCGGCGCCCAGCGGATCCGCGAGGAGGAGAAGCGATGAGCGCGGCCGGTCCGGTCGGCACGGCACCGGGAGAGCCCGAGGTGGCGCGGTGAGCGGACCGGCCGGACAGCTGAAGGGGCGGGCCGCGCGGCTCGCCCGGCTGATGCCCTCCGGGCCCAGCAACGCGGCCCGTACACCTTTCGTCCTGCTGGTCGTGCTGCTCCTCGGCGGCGGGCTGATCACCCTGCTGCTGCTGAATTCCGCGCTCAACGAGGGTTCGTTCAGGCTGAGCGAACTGAGGAAGCGGACCACCGAGCTCACCGACGAGCAGCAGGCGCTCCAGCACGACGTCGACGGATATTCGAAGCCCGACGCACTGGAGCGCCGCGCCCGCGAACTGGGCATGGTGCCCGGCGGCAGCCCCGCCTTCCTCAAACCCGACGGCACGGTCCGCGGCGTCCCCTCCGAGGCCACCGCCCCGCCGACTCCCGCAGCCCCCCGGCAGACCCAGCAGGCGGCGCCCCCGCCGCCCGCCGCTGCCTCGCCCAGCTCCACAGCGGCGGTCACCGGCTCGCCGTCGGCGCCGCCCGCGACGAAGCCCAGCACTTCGGCGGCCCCGCCCGCGACGAAGCCCGGCACCTCCGCAGCCCCGCCCGCGCAGCCGCGTACCCCGGCAAACCAGTCCTCGACGAGCCCCGGCAGGTGACGCAGTGCCCCCCAAGGAACCACCGCGCCGCCGGGTCCCCGGCCCCGCGCGTCCCCGTAGCGCCGCAGCCGGCTCCGGCCGCCCCCGGCCCGCCGCCCGCCGCCCGTCGTCCGCCGCGGCCGCGCCCCGTGCAAAGCGCCGCAGCGCCCCGCGCAAGGGATCGGCGCGACCGCTGCGGCTGGGCAGCCCGCGCCCCCGGCTCCGCCTGGTCAGCCTGGCGCTGACGCTCGTCATGCTGGCGTTCGTCGTGCGGCTCCTGCAGGTGCAGGCCGTCGATGCCAGCGCGTACGCGGCCAAGGCCGACAAGAACCGCTACCTGGAGTACACGGTCGCCGCCGAGCGCGGTGAGATCACCGACCGCAGCGGGATCGCCCTGGCCACCAGCGTCGACGCGTACAACATCACCGCCGACCCCAAGATGTTCACACCCGAGGACAGCAAGGCCCCGGACGCACCGGAGCAGGCCGCGGCCCTCCTCGCACCCATCCTCGGCGTCGAGGCCGGGGAGCTGACGAAGAAGCTGTCGAAGCCGAAGAGCCGGTACGCGGTGCTGGCCCGCCGCCAGACCCCGCAGGTCTGGAAGCAGATCAAGGACCTCAAGTCCGTTTTCGCCGAGAAGGCCCAGAAGGACAGGGTGAACGGCGGCACCGGGGCCAATGTGCTGGCCGGTGTCTTCCAGGAGACGACCACCAAGCGGGTCTACCCCAACGGTGGGCTCGCCGCCGGGATACTGGGTTACGTCAATGCCGAGGGCAAGGGTGCGGGCGGCCTCGAGTCACAGCTGGACAAGGAGCTCGCGGGCGAGGACGGCAAGATCAGGTACGCCCAGTCCGGCGGCCGCCGGGTGCCCACCGCGGGTACCAGCGAGGTTCCGGCGGTCGCGGGTTCCGACATCGAGCTGACCATCGACCGGGACATCCAGTGGGCCGCGCAGAAGGCCATCTCCGACCAGGTGAAGAAGTCCGGGGCGGACCGCGGCTATGTGATCGTGCAGAACGCGAAGACCGGCGAGGTCCTCGCCATGGCCAACGCCCCGGGATTCGACCCCAACGACCTCTCGCAGGCCGACGCGGCGTCGCTGGGCAACGCGGCGCTGCAGGACGTGTACGAACCGGGCTCCACCAGCAAGGTCATGTCCATGGCCGCCGTGCTGGAGGAGGGGGCGGCCACCCCCGGCACCCATGTCACCGTCCCCAACCGGCTGCACCGCGGCGACCGGCTCTTCAAGGACGACATCGACCACCCCACCTGGTACCTGACGCTCAACGGCGTACTCGCCAAGTCCAGCAACATCGGCACCATCCTGGCCACCGGGCAGCTCGGCAGGACCCAGCCGAAGGCCAACGAGGTCCTCTACTCGTATCTGCGCAAATTCGGCATCGGCCGTCCGACCGGACTGGACTACCCGGGTGAGACGCCCGGCATCCTCGCCAAGCCGCAGGACTGGTCGACCTCGCAGCAGTACACGATCCCGTTCGGCCAGGGACTCTCGCTCAACGCCATGCAGGCCGCCTCGGTCTACTCGACGATCGCCAACGGCGGCGTCCGGGTCCGGCCCACCCTGATCCGCGGAACCAAGGGCGCGGACGGCCGCTTCATCCCCGGTGCCGCCCCCGAACGGACCCGGGTGATCAGCAAGAAGACCGCGAAATCACTTGCGGGCATGCTGGAGTCGGTGGTCGGTGACGAGGAGGGCACCGGCACCAAGGCCCGCATCCCCGGATACCGGGTCGCGGGCAAGACCGGCACGGCCAA
Source organism: Streptomyces sp. NPDC057565 (assembly GCF_042801455.1). Classification (NCBI taxonomy): domain Bacteria; kingdom Bacillati; phylum Actinomycetota; class Actinomycetes; order Kitasatosporales; family Streptomycetaceae; genus Streptomyces; species Streptomyces sp. NPDC057565. The sequence goes on from NZ_JBHVFU010000003.1 coordinate 358,896, forward strand.
CCGGGTCGACCCGGTCCGCGGCGGCTACCGCGGCTACACCGCGTCCTTCGCGGGCTTCGCGCCCGCCGACGACCCGCAGATCACCGTCTACTGCGCGATCCAGAACCCCACCAAGGGAAGCTACTTCGGCGGTCAGATCTGCGGTCCCATCTACAAGCAGGTCATGGAGTTCGCGCTGAAGACGCTCCAGACCCCACCGTCCGGCAGCGAGTCAGCCCGGCTGCCGGTGTCCTTCGATCCCGGCGAGTGAACTCGGGGAAACCAGCCAGTGACAACCATCACCCCCGAACCCGGGAACCGGAACGGAAACCACCGCAACCCTGCCCCCTCACTTAGCGAGGCGCCGGGTGCGCCCGGTACGCTCACCGCCGTGCCCCACGCTGAACAGTCCCAAACCACCCCGAAGGACGCCCCTGTGACCTACCCGGGAGCGCCCCGCCCGGATCGGCTGCGGCCGACCCCCCTCGGTGAACTGGCAGCCCGGCTGGGAGTCGATCCGCCGGGATCCGGTGAGGTCACCGGCATCACCCACGACTCCCGGGCGGTACGGCCCGGCGATGTGTACGCGGCGCTGCCCGGCGCCCGGCTGCACGGCGCCGACTTCGTCGCGCAGGCGGCCGGTCTCGGCGCTGCAGCGGTCCTCACCGACCCGGCGGGCGCCGAGCGCGCCGTCGCGACCGGGCTGCCGGTGCTGGTCACCGAGAACCCGCGCGGCCGGATGGGCGAACTCGCCGCCGAGATCTACGGGCGGCCCGGCGCCGACCTCCTCCAGATCGGGATCACCGGGACGTCCGGGAAGACCACCACCGCCTACCTCATCGAGGGCGGCTTCCGTGGCGCCGGACGCAGCACCGGCCTGATCGGCACCGTCGAGACGCGGATCGGCGACGAGCGCATCAAGTCCGAGCGCACCACCCCCGAAGCCACTGATCTCCAGGCCCTTTTCGCCGTCATGCGCGAGCGCGGCGTCGACGCGGTCACCATGGAGGTCTCCAGCCACGCCCTGGTGCTCGGCCGCGTCGACGGCTGCGTCTTCGACGTCGCCGTCTTCAACAACCTCAGCCCGGAGCACATGGAGTTCCACTCCGGTATGGAGGACTACTTCCAGGCCAAGGCGAAGCTGTTCACCCCGCAGCGGAGTCGGCAGGGCGTCGTCAACTTCGACGACGAGTACGGCCGCAGGCTGGTCACGGAGGCAACCGTCCCGGTCGTCACCTTCTCCGCCGAGGGCCACCCGGACGCCGACTGGCGCGCCGAGGACGTCGAGGTCGGGCCGCTGGGCTCCGCCTTCACGGCCGTCGGTCCCAAGGACGAACGGATCACGGCCAGGGCCCCGTTGCCCGGCCCGTTCAACGTCGCCAACACCCTCGCCGCGATCGTCACCCTCGCCGTCGCGGGCGTCGACCCGCAGACCGCGGCCGACGGCGTCGCCGCCGTCCCCGGCGTCCCGGGCCGGCTGGAGCGGGTGGACGCCGGCCAGCCGTACCTCGCGGTCGTCGACTACGCGCACAAGACCGACGCCGTCGAGTCGGTCCTGCGTTCGCTGCGCAAGGTGACCGAGGGCAAGCTGCACATCGTGCTCGGCTGCGGTGGCGACCGCGACATGACGAAACGCGGCCCGATGGGCGCCGCCGCGGCCCGCCTCGCCGACACCGCCGTACTGACCTCCGACAACCCTCGCTCCGAGGACCCCCTGGCCATCCTCGCCGCGATGCTCTCGGGCGCCGCCGAGGTGCCCGCACACGAGCGCGGTGACGTCCTCGTCGACGCCGACCGGGCCGCCGCCGTCGCCGCCGCGGTCGCCCGCGCCCGGCCCGGCGACACCGTGCTGATCGCCGGCAAGGGGCACGAACAGGGCCAGGACATCCACGGAGTGGTACGCCCCTTCGACGACCGTACGGTGCTGCGCGCGGCCATCGCACGGTCCCTGGGGCACGGGAGCGCCGAGGGCGCCCCGGAGCTCGCCCACACCCACGAGAACAACAGTCAGGGATGACCAAGTGATCGCCCTTACCCTCGCCGAGATCGCCGAAATCGTCGGCGGGCAGTCGCACGACATACCGGATGCGGCAGTGACCGTCAGCGGGCCCGTCGTCATCGACTCCCGACAGGTGCAGCAAGGCAGTCTGTTCGTCGCCTTCGCCGGCGAGCGGGTCGACGGCCACGACTACGCGCAGCGCGCCGTCGAGGCGGGCGCGGCAGCCGTACTCGCCGCCCGCCCCGTCGGTGTTCCAGCGATCGTCGTCGACGACGTCATGGCCGCGCTCGGCACCCTCGCCCGGACCGTCGTCGAACGCCTCGGTACCACTGTCGTCGCCCTCACCGGCTCCGCGGGCAAGACCTCGACCAAGGACCTGATCGCCCAACTCCTGGAGCGCAAGGGCCCCACCGTCTTCCCCGCGGGCAACCTCAACAACGAGATCGGCCTGCCGCTCACCGCCCTGCGCGCCACCGAGAAGACCGAGCACCTGGTCCTCGAAATGGGCGCCCGCTACATCGGCGACATCCGCTACCTCACCGGCCTGGTCCCGCCGCGGATCGGCCTCGTCCTCAACGTCGGCACCGCGCACATCGGCGAGTTCGGCGGCCGTGAGCAGATCGCGATCGCCAAGGGCGAGATGGTCGAGGCGCTCCCGGAGGACGGAGTCGCCGTCCTCAACGCCGACGACCCGCTCGTCCTCGCCATGTCCTCCCGCACGAAGGCCCGGGTTCTGCTCTTCGGTGAAGCCGCGGATGCGGACGTACGGGGAGAGAAGGTCCGTCTCACCGACGACGGCCGCCCCGCTTTCACGCTCCACACACCTACCGGGTGCAGCGATGTGACCATGCGCCTGTACGGTGAGCACCACGTGTCGAACGCGCTCGCCGCGGCCGCCGTCGCCCATGAGTTGGGCCTGTCCGTGGACGAGATCGCCGTCGCGCTCTCCGAGGCGGGCACCCTCTCCCGCTGGCGCATGGAGGTCACCGAGCGTCCGGACGGCGTGACGTTCGTCAATGACGCCTACAACGCGAACCCCGAATCCATGCGAGCAGCGCTGCGCGCGCTGGCCGCCATGGGGAAGGGACGGCGTACGTGGGCGGTGCTCGGCCCCATGGCCGAGCTCGGCGACGCCTCGCTCGCCGAGCACGACGCGGTCGGACGGCTCGCCGTCCGGCTCAACGTCAGCAAGCTCGTCGCGGTCGGGGGCAGAGAAGCCTCCTGGCTGCAACTGGGCGCATACAACGAGGGTTCGTGGGGTGAGGAGTCGGTGCACGTGTCCGACGCACAGGCGGCCGTCGACCTGTTGCGCAGTGAACTGCGCGCGGGAGACGTCGTGCTGGTGAAGGCGTCCCGGTCGGCCGGCCTGGAACAGGTCGCCCAGGCACTGCTGGAGAACTCGACCGAGGGCGAGGTCACCGGCCGATGAGGCAGATCCTCTTCGCGGGGGCCATCGGGCTCTTCCTGACCCTGGTCGGTACCCCGCTGCTCATCAAGCTCCTGGCCCGCAAGGGATACGGGCAGTTCATCCGTGACGACGGCCCGCGCAGCCACGGCAGCAAGAAGGGCACGCCCACCATGGGCGGCATCGCCTTCATCCTGGCCACGCTGATGGCGTACTTCCTGGCGAAGGTGATCACCGGCGAGCAGATGCGCTTCTCCGGTGTGCTGGTCCTGTTCCTGATGACCGGTATGGGTCTTGTCGGGTTCCTCGACGACTACATCAAGATCGTCAAGCAGCGTTCGCTGGGTCTGCGGGCCAAGGCGAAGATGGCCGGTCAGCTGATCGTCGGTATCGCCTTCGCGGTGCTGTCGCTCCAGTTCGCCGACGGCCGTGGCAACACCCCGGCCTCCACCAGGCTGTCGTTCGTCACGGACTTCGGCTGGTCGATCGGCCCGGTGCTGTTCGTGGTCTGGGCGCTGTTCATGATCCTCGCCATGTCCAACGGCGTGAATCTGACGGACGGTCTGGACGGCCTGGCCACCGGCGCGTCGGTGATGGTCTTCGGCGCGTACACGTTCATCGGGCTGTGGCAGTTCCAGGAGTCCTGCGCCAACGCGGTCTCCCTGACCAATCCCAACGCCTGCTTCGAGGTGCGCGACCCGCTCGACCTCGCGGTCGTCGCCTCCGCGCTGATGGGCGCCTGCTTCGGCTTCCTGTGGTGGAACACCTCGCCCGCCAAGATCTTCATGGGCGACACCGGTTCGCTGGCACTCGGCGGTGCGCTCGCCGGTCTCGCGATCTGCTCCCGCACCGAGTTCCTGATGGCGATCCTCGGCGGCCTCTTCGTGATGATCACCATGTCCGTGGTCATCCAGGTCGGTTCCTTCAAGATGACCGGCAAGCGGGTCTTCCGGATGGCGCCGCTCCAGCACCACTTCGAACTCAAGGGCTGGTCCGAAGTCCTTGTCGTGGTCCGCTTCTGGATCATCCAGGGCATGTGCGTGATCGTCGGACTCGGTCTCTTCTACGCAGGGTGGGCAGCCGCCAAGTGAGCAACCAGGACTGGCAGGGCAAGCACGTCACCGTCGCCGGACTCGGTGTCAGCGGGATCCCCGCTGCCCGTGTCCTGCACGGCCTCGGCGCCGTTGTCACGGTGGTCAACGACGGGGACGACGAGCGTTCCCGTGCGCAGGCCGCAGAGCTGGAGGCGCAAGGGATCACCGTGCGCCTCGGCGACGGGGCGACCCTGCCCGAGTCCACCGAGCTCATCGTCACCACCCCCGGCTGGAAGCCGGACAAGCCGCTCTTCGCAGCAGCCGCCGAGGCGGGCGTCCCGGTCTGGGGCGACGTCGAGCTCGCCTGGCGGCTGCGCGGTCCCGATGCGGCACCCTGGCTCGCGGTCACCGGCACCAACGGCAAGACCACGACCGTCCGGATGCTCGCCTCGATCCTGGAGGCGGCCGGGCTGCGCACCGCAGCCGTCGGCAACATCGGCGTCTCCCTCCTCGACGCCGTCCTCGGCGACGAGACCTACGACGTACTCGCCGTCGAGCTCTCCAGCTACCAGCTGCACTGGGCGCCCTCGCTGCGCGCCCACTCCGCGGCCGTTCTCAACCTGGCCCCGGACCACCTCGACTGGCACGGCTCCATGGAGGCGTACGTCGCGGACAAGGGCCGGATCTACGAGGGCAACCGGATCGCCTGCGTCTACAACGCGGCCGACCCGGCCACCGAGGACCTCGTCCGCGGTGCGGACGTGGAGGAGGGCTGTCGCGCCATCGGCTTCACCCTCGGCACCCCGGGCCCGTCCCAGCTGGGCGTCGTCGACGGCATCCTCGTCGACCGTGCCTTCGTGGCCAACCGGCAGAAGCAGGCCCAGGAGCTCGCCGAGGTCGCGGACGTCAACCCGCCCGCCCCGCACAACATCGCCAACGCCCTGGCGGCCGCGGCACTGGCCCGCGCCTTCGGCGTCGAACCCAGGGCGGTACGGGACGGTCTGCGGGCCTTCCGACCCGACGCGCACCGCATCGAACACGTCGCGGACGTCGCATCGGTGGCGTACATCGACGACTCCAAGGCCACCAACACCCATGCCGCGGAGGCATCCCTCGCGGCCTATGACCCGATCGTCTGGATCGCCGGCGGCCTCGCCAAGGGTGCCACGTTCGACGAGCTGGTGAGCGGCGCCGCCAAGCGTCTGCGGGGCGTCGTGCTGATGGGCACCGACCGGGCGCTGATCCGTGAAGCCCTCACGCGACACGCCCCCGAGGTCCCGGTCGTCGACCTCGACCGGACCGACACTGGGGCGATGTCCGAGGCGGTCCGCGAGGCGGCACGGCTCGCCCGGCCGGGAGACACCGTACTGATGGCCCCGGCCTGCGCTTCGATGGACATGTTCGCCAATTACAACAAGCGGGGCGAGGCATTCGCGGACGCGGTCCGCGCACTCGCCGACGAGAGCGCCTGACGGGCGCGGCCGCCGCGCCGTACTGTCCCGGACAACCGGGTTCGGGCGGCTCCGCCGCACGCCCTGGCCCTCGGCAGCAGCCCCGGGCACGAGCAGTGGAGGGGACAGCGACAATGCCGGCCGACGAGAGCTCCGCCGCGCACGGCACGGGCCGCCCACGGATCGGCCGGGTGCTCGCCCCACCCTTCCTGGCCGGACCCCCGGTGCCCGCCGGCCTCGCCCTGCGCGGCAGGCTGGCGAGCACCCGGCAGCCCGCCGTACCGCGCTCCAGGAGCCGCAGCGGCTCCGGCCCCCGCGCCCCCCGTGGCGGTGGTGTGCGGCGGCTGTACGAGCAGGCGCGCCGGGCCTGGGACCGCCCGCTGACCGCGTACTACCTGATCCTCGGCGCCGGGCTGCTGATCACCGTGCTCGGACTGGTGATGGTCTACTCCGCCTCGATGATCAAGGCGCTGGAGCTGTCGAAGCCCGGCACGTACTTCTTCCGCAAGCAGTTCCTCGCCGCCCTCATCGGTTCCGGACTGCTGTTCATGGCCTCCCGGATGCCCGTCAAACTCCACCGGGCGCTCGCCTACCCGCTGCTGATGGGCACGGTCTTCCTGATGATGCTGGTCCAGGTGCCCGGGATAGGGATGTCGGTCAACGGCAACCAGAACTGGCTCTACCTGGGCGGCCCCTTCCAGCTCCAGCCCAGCGAGTTCGGCAAGCTCGCCCTGATCCTCTGGGGCGCCGACCTGCTCGCCCGCAAACAGGACAAGCGGCTGCTGACGCAGTGGAAACACATGCTGGTGCCGCTCGTCCCGGTCGCCTTCATGCTCCTCGGGCTGATCATGCTCGGCGGCGACATGGGAACTGCGATCATTCTCACCGCGATCCTGTTCGGCCTGCTCTGGCTGGCCGGGGCGCCCACCCGGCTGTTCGGCGGGGTGCTCGCGGTCGCGGGAGTGCTGGCCTTCCTGCTGATCAAGACCAGTCCGAACCGGATGTCCCGGCTCAGTTGCATGGGCGTGAGCGAACCCGGGCCCGACGGCTCGTGCTGGCAGGCCGTCCACGGCATCTATGCTCTGGCATCCGGTGGATGGTTCGGATCCGGGCTGGGTGCAAGTGTGGAAAAATGGGGCCAACTACCCGAACCGCACACCGACTTCATCTTCGCCATCACCGGGGAGGAACTGGGTTTGGCGGGGACGCTGTCGGTGCTCGCCCTCTTCGCGGCTCTAGGCTATGCGGGTATCCGCGTGGCCGGACGCACGGAGGACCCCTTCGTGAGGTACGCCGCGGGAGGTGTGACCACCTGGATCACGGTTCAGGCCGTGATCAACATCGGTGCGGTGCTCGGCCTGCTGCCGATCGCCGGGGTCCCGCTCCCGCTGTTCTCCTACGGAGGATCGGCCCTGCTGCCGACCATGTTCGCGGTGGGGCTCCTGATCGCCTTCGCGCGTGAGGAGCCTGCTGCGAAGGCGGCCCTGGCCATGCGGAGGCCCGGGGTGAGATGGAAGACGATGAGACGGCGCGGCAAGAAGCGTCCGTCCGGAGAGCGGTGAATTTCGGTGCATGTCGTACTCGCCGGTGGGGGGACCGCCGGCCACATCGAGCCCGCGCTTGCCCTCGCGGATGCCCTGCGCAGGCAGGACCCGAGCGTGGGAATCACTGCCCTCGGCACGGAGCGCGGACTCGAGACCAGGCTCGTACCCGAGCGGGGGTACGAACTGGCGCTGATCCCGGCCGTGCCGCTGCCCCGCAAACCCACCCCGGAACTGATCACTGTCCCGGGACGGCTGCGCGGCACCATCAAGGCCGCCGAGCAGATCCTGGAACGCACGAAGGCGGACTGCGTGGTCGGCTTCGGCGGCTATGTCGCCCTGCCCGGCTACCTCGCCGCCAAGCGGGCGGGGGTGCCGATCGTGGTCCACGAGGCCAACGCCCGGCCGGGACTGGCCAACAAGATCGGTTCGCGGTACGCGCACGGGGTCGCCGTCTCCACGCCTGACAGCAAGCTGCGCGGTGCCCGCTACATCGGCATCCCGCTGCGCCGCACCATCGCCACCCTGGACCGGGCCCGGGTCCGGCCGGAGGCGCGCGACGCGTTCGGTCTCGACCCCAACCTGCCCACGCTGCTGGTCTCCGGCGGCTCGCAGGGCGCCCGCCATCTCAACGAGGTGGTCCAGCGGGTCGCCCCGCTGCTGCAGCGTTCCGGGATCCAGATCCTGCATGTGGTCGGCCCGAAGAACGAATTGCCGCGCATCGACAACATGCCCGGGATGCCGCCCTACATCCCGGTACCGTACGTGGACCGGATGGATCTTGCGTACGCCGCTGCCGACATGATGCTCTGCCGAGCGGGCGCGATGACCGTCGCCGAACTCTCCGCCGTCGGGCTCCCCGCCGCCTACGTCCCGCTGCCCATCGGCAACGGCGAACAGCGGCTCAACGCCCAGCCGGTGGTCAACGCGGGCGGCGGTCTGCTGGTGGACGATGCGGCGCTCACCCCCGAGTGGGTGCAGGGCAACGTCCTGCCGGTGCTTGCGGACCCGCACCGGTTGTACGAGATGTCCCGCGCCGCCGCCGAGTTCGGCCGCCGGGACGCCGACGACCTGCTCGTCGGCATGGTGTACGAGGCGATTGCCGCACGCCGGAGCGCGTGAGGCGGACGGGTCCGGGGGCGGTGCCCCTGGACCCGGCATAAGGAGCGAGCGTGGCCGGACCGACGACCGCCCAGCGCGGTGCAGGGCAGCAGACGGACGACCAGTCCCGCCCGCCGAGCCCCACCGGGCGCAGACGGCCCAGCCGCAGACTGCTGCTCGTGATCGCCGTGGCCGCCCTGCTGCTCGCCTCGGGGGTCGTCTGGGCGCTCTACGGCTCGTCCTGGTTCCGGGTGGAACAGGTCAGGACCACCGGCGTCGACGTGCTGACCCCCGCGGAGGTGGAGTCCGCCGCGGCGGTGCCGATCGGCGCCCCGCTGGTCTCCGTGGACACGGACGCCATGGCCGCCCGGTTGCGCCAGAAGTTGCCTCGTATCGACTCGGTGGATGTCGTACGGTCATGGCCGCACGAAATCGGACTTAAAGTGACCGAACGGCAGCCGGTCCTGTTGGTAAAAAAGGGCGCAAAGTTCATTGAAGTGGACGCAAAAGGTGTCCGTTTCGCCACGGTGGACAAAGCGCCCGGGCGTGTACCCCTGCTCGAATTGACACCCGCCCAGTCAGCCAGCCTGCGCCGCTTCGGCAGTGGCCGGCTGGTGCGGGAAGCGGTCCGGGTCGCGGGCGGACTTCCCCGCGCAGTCGCCAAGGGCACCCAGGTCGTACGAGTCACCTCGTACGACTCGATCTCCCTGGAGCTGACCGGGGGGCGCACGGTGGTCTGGGGCAGCAGCGAGGAGGGGGCGGTGAAGGCAAGAGTTCTCACCGCTCTCATGAAAGCGGCTCCCAAAGCGGGACACTTCGACGTGAGTGCACCCACCGCTCCCGCCGCCTCGGGTGGTTGACGGGCATTTGGCCTGGCCAGCACCCTGGTTGGTCAGCGCTACGGGTGATCACATAGGGTGAAAAGAAAAACGGGAGGTTCGGCGTGTTCGTTGAACGTGCGCCACTTGTCGACTTAGTGTCCTGTTCGGAAGAGTCCAAGAAGCAGACACACTGGTAACCCTAAACTTCAACGTTAGGGTTTGGGTCGGCGTCGGACCGTCCCAATCGGCATCCGTCGTCGCGGCGGGACTACCGCGAAGCGACGACACGTAAATCGAGGCGAGAGGCCTTCGACGTGGCAGCACCGCAGAACTACCTCGCAGTCATCAAGGTCATCGGTGTCGGCGGCGGTGGTGTCAATGCCATCAACCGAATGATCGAGGTCGGTCTCAAGGGCGTCGAGTTCATCGCGATCAACACTGATGCGCAAGCCCTGTTGATGAGCGACGCCGACGTCAAGCTCGACGTCGGCCGTGAACTCACCCGTGGCCTCGGCGCCGGGGCGAACCCGGCCGTCGGTCGCAAGGCGGCAGAGGACCACCGTGAGGAGATCGAGGAGGTCCTCAAGGGGGCCGACATGGTCTTCGTCACCGCCGGAGAGGGCGGCGGCACCGGCACCGGCGGCGCACCCGTCGTCGCCAACATCGCGCGCTCGCTCGGCGCCCTGACGATCGGTGTGGTCACCCGCCCGTTCACCTTCGAGGGCCGGCGTCGCGCGAACCAGGCGGAGGACGGCATCGCCGAGCTCCGCGAAGAGGTCGACACCCTCATTGTCATTCCCAACGACCGACTGCTGTCCATCTCGGACCGCCAGGTCAGCGTGCTCGACGCGTTCAAGTCGGCCGACCAGGTGCTGCTCTCGGGTGTCCAGGGCATCACCGACCTCATCACCACCCCGGGTCTGATCAACCTCGACTTCGCCGACGTCAAGTCGGTCATGTCCGAGGCCGGATCGGCGCTCATGGGCATCGGCTCGGCCCGCGGCGACGACCGCGCGGTGGCCGCGGCGGAGATGGCGATCTCCTCGCCGCTCCTGGAGGCGTCCATCGACGGCGCCCGTGGTGTCCTGCTCTCCATCTCCGGCGGCAGCGACCTCGGCCTCTTCGAGATCAACGAGGCGGCGCAGCTGGTGAGCGAGGCGGCACACCCCGAGGCGAACATCATCTTCGGTGCGGTCATCGACGACGCGCTGGGAGACGAGGTCCGGGTCACCGTGATCGCCGCGGGCTTCGACGGCGGGCAGCCGCCCGCCCGTCGCGAGAACGTCCTGGGTGCGGGTGCCGGGAAGCGTGAGGAGTCGGTGCCGCCGGTCCGGGCCGCCGAGCCGGTGCGCCAGACGGGCGGGCTCGGTTCCGTCACGCAGCGGGAGGAGCCCCCGGCCCCGGCCGAGTCCGTGCCGGTGGCGAACGAGACCCCGATGCCGCCGGTCTCGACGCCGCACGTCCCGCCGGCCCGTCCCTACCAGGACTCCCAGGCCGAAGAGCTGGATGTCCCGGACTTCTTGAAGTGATAACTCAGCACCACGCAGTGACCCCGGAGTCATCGGGGTATCGCGCTCACTTCGCCTTCACCGACAGGTGGGGCGGGGTGAGCGCCGCTCCGTACGGGGAACTCAACCTCGGCGGCGCGGTCGGCGACGAACCCGCAGCCGTTCTCGCCAACCGGGAGGCGGCCGCCCGGGGTCTCGGTCTCGATCCGGCGCAGGTCGTCTGGATGAACCAGGTGCACGGGCGGGACGTGGCCGTCGTCGACGGACCCTGGGGAGAGCGTGCGGAGCCCCCCGCGGTGGACGCGGTGGTGACCGCGCGGCGCGGACTCCCGCTCGCCGTTCTCACCGCAGACTGCACCCCCGTACTTCTCGCCGACCCGGTCGCCGGGATCGCGGCGGCGGCACACGCGGGCCGCCCCGGTCTGGTCGCCGGAGTCGTCCCCGCCGTCGTCGAGGCCATGGTCGGGCTCGGCGCGGACATCTCCCGGATCACCGCGCACACCGGACCGGCCGTCTGCGGACGGTGTTACGAAGTTCCGGCGGAGATGCGATCCGATGTCGCCGAAGCCGTTCCCGCATCGTGGTCCGAGACGAGCTGGGGGACACCGGCCGTGGACGTCACCGCCGGAGTCCACGCCCAACTCGAGGCCCTGGGGGTGCGCGACCGGCACACGTCGTCAATCTGCACCCTCGAATCGGGCGACCACTTCTCGTACCGCCGCGACCGCACCACTGGGCGGCTCGCCGGATATGTCTGGCTGGACTGATAGGACATGACGGACCGTAGGACTCAACTCGCCGCAAATCTGGCACAGGTGGAGGAGCGTATTGCCTCAGCCTGTATCGCCGCCGGTCGCAAAAGGGAAGAAGTGACCCTCATTGTGGTCACGAAGACCTACCCCGCGAGCGATGTGCGGATCCTGCATGAACTCGGTGTGCGTCATGTCGCGGAGAATCGTGATCAGGACGCCGCACCCAAGGCGGCCGCTTGCGCGGATCTGTCGCTCACATGGCACTTTGTCGGACAATTGCAGACGAATAAGGTTCGTTCTGTGGCGAGTTATGCCGATGTCGTGCAGTCCGTGGACCGGGTCAAGTTGGTCACGGCCCTCTCGGTCGCCGCGGTGCGCGACGGGCGCGAACTCGGGTGCCTCATCCAGGTCGCACTCGACGCGGAGAGCGGTGAGCGCGGGGCCCGGGGCGGCGTCGCGCCGGACGGGATCGACGAGTTGGCTGCCGCGGTGGAGGCGGCGCCGGGGCTCCGGCTCGACGGTCTGATGACCGTGGCGCCGCTCGCCGGACCGTACGCGGGACGGCAACGGGCGGCATTCGACCGGCTGATGGAATTCTCATCCCGCCTGCGCGGGAACCATCCGGCTGCGAACATGGTCTCTGCCGGAATGAGTGCGGACCTCGAGGAAGCGATTGCGGCCGGAGCGACACATGTGCGCGTCGGTACGGCGGTACTCGGAGTCCGACCCAGGCTCCGGTAACGTCGCCAAGCAAGTCGGACCACAGCAGAAAATATGGTCATTCCCGCCAATGGCGGGCAGGCCTGAGTGGATCGCGGGGCACTTGGTGACAGATGCCGATCCACCACAGAGCGGAGGACTCAGAGCATGGCCGGCGCGATGCGCAAGATGGCGGTCTACCTCGGCCTCGTGGAGGACGATGGCTACGACGGTCCGGGGTTCGACCCCGACGACGAATTCGAACCCGAGCCGGAGCCGGAGCGCGACCGGCGGAGGCATCAGCCCGCGCATCAGGTGGAGCGGGATCGCGAGCGGGACGAACCGGTACGAGTGGTGCAGCCTCCCGCGCAGCGGGAACCGGTTCAGATCCCGGCGGAGAGCGTGCGACCCGCCCGGATTGCACCCGTGGCATCCATCACACCTGAACGCCCGAACATGGAGAAGAACGCACCGGTGATCATGCCCAAGGTTGTGTCCGAGCGGGAGCCCTACCGCATCACCACGTTGCACCCCCGGACCTACAACGAGGCCCGTACCATCGGGGAACACTTCCGTGAGGGCACTCCGGTGATCATGAATCTCACGGAGATGGACGATACGGACGCGAAGCGACTTGTCGACTTTGCCGCAGGACTCGTCTTCGGTCTCCATGGCAGCATTGAACGGGTGACGCAGAAGGTGTTCCTGTTGTCGCCTGCTAACGTCGATGTCACGGCGGAGGACAAGGCCCGCATCGCTGAGGGCGGATTCTTCAACCAGAGCTGAGAACACGACACCGGGAACAACCCGGCCGCAAGGCCGGAGCTACGAGAGCCAGGGGAGAGGGAAGCGCGAAATGGGCGTCGCACTGCAAGTTGTCTATATCGCGTTGATGTGTTTCCTCATCGTGCTGATCTTCCGGCTGGTCATGGACTACGTCTTCCAGTTCGCACGTTCATGGCAGCCCGGCAAGCCGATGGTGGTGCTTCTCGAGGCCACCTACACTGTCACCGATCCACCGCTCAAGCTTCTGCGGCGGTTCATTCCGCCGCTGCGTCTCGGGGGCGTGGCACTCGACCTGTCCTTCTTCGTTCTGATGATCATCGTCTACATCCTGATCTCGATCGTGACCAGGCTGTGAACGATACGGTCTTGCCGACTGCCGACGACTACGTAGAGGTGAAGAAGAGATGCCGCTGACCCCCGAGGACGTGCGGAACAAGCAGTTCACGACCGTCCGCCTCCGAGAAGGCTATGACGAGGACGAGGTCGATGCCTTCCTCGACGAGGTCGAGTCCGAGCTGACCCGCCTGCTCCGTGAGAACGAGGACCTGCGCGCCAAGCTGGCCGCTGCCACGCGTGCCGCCGCGCAGAACCAGCAGCAGCAAGGTATGCGTAAGCCGGAGCCGCAGGATCGTCCCGGTGCACCGGTGCCCGCCGCCATATCTGGTCCGCCGGTCCAGCAGCAGCCCCCGCAGATGGGTCCGCCCCAGCTGCCCGGTGGTGCTCCGCAGCTGCCCGCCGGTCCCAGTGGTCACGGTCCCCAGCAGCACGGCCCCGGCCCGCAGGGCCAGCACGGCCCTGGCCCGATGCAGGGCGGTCCCATGGGTGGCCCGATGGGCGGTCCCATGGGTCACGCGCCGCAGCAGCAGATGCAGCAGATGCAGCAGCCGCAGATGCAGCAGCCCGGTCAGGGCCCCGGTGGCGACAGTGCCGCCCGTGTCCTCTCGCTCGCGCAGCAGACCGCCGACCAGGCGATCGCGGAGGCCCGTTCCGAGGCCAACAAGATCGTCGGCGAGGCGCGCAGCCGTGCCGAGGGCCTGGAGCGCGACGCGCGTGCCAAGGCGGACGCGCTGGAGCGGGACGCGCAGGAGAAGCACCGCGTGGCGATGGGCTCGCTGGAGTCGGCCCGCGCGACGCTGGAGCGCAAGGTCGAGGACCTGCGTGGCTTCGAGCGCGAGTACCGGACCCGTCTGAAGTCGTACCTGGAGAGCCAGCTGCGTCAGCTGGAGACCCAGGCCGACGACTCGCTGGCCCCGCCGCGGACTCCGGCAGCCGCTTCGTTGCCGCCGTCGCCCTCGCTGGCTCCGGCCGGTGCGGGTGCCATGGGTCACACCATGGGTGGCAGCCACGGCAGCCCGCAGATGGGCGGCAACCCGTCCATGGGCGGTGGGCCCTCCTACGGCGGCCAGCAGCAGATGTCGCCGGCGATGACTCAGCCGATGGCACCGGTGCGGCCGCAGGCGCCGCAGCCGATGCCGCAGGCGCCGTCGCCGATGCGTGGGTTCCTGATCGACGAGGACGACAACTGAGCGGGTTGCGCGCGCTGAGCGCGTAGCCGTCGGCAGGCTGAGGGCCGGGCCCCGGGGTTTTCCCCGGGGCTCGGCCCTTTGCCGTGGGCGGGGGTGGGGGAGCCTGCTGAGCCTGTTCGCCTACGCGCCCCCTTCCGGGCCGGGGCTCCGCCCCTGACCCCGCGCCTCGAACGCCGACAAGGCCGGTCATGGGGCGGGACCCCGGTTTTCGGGAAGGGGCGGGTAGGGGAACAGCGAAAGGCCCGGCCGGAACGTGTCCGGCCGGGCCTCTCGTCGTATGGGTTACTGCTCCGTCCTGCGGAGGCGGAACGTCAGCGCCAGGCCCTCGTCCTCGAACGGAGTTCCGTACGTCCCGTCCGCCTCGCCCTGCGCGTAGTCCAGCGCCAGCACCTCGTCCGCGATGAGCGGCGCATGCTCGGTCAGCGCCTCCACCGTCGCGGGGGACGTGGACGTCCAGCGGACGGCGATGCGGTCCGCCACGTCCAGGCCGCTGTTCTTGCGGGCCTCCTGGATTAGCCGGATCGCGTCACGGGCCAGGCCCGCACGACGCAGCTCCGGGGTGATCTCCAGGTCGAGCGCGACCGTCGCACCCGAGTCGGACGCCACCGACCAGCCCTCGCGCGGCGTCTCGGTGATGATCACCTCGTCGGGGGCGAGGGTGACTGTCTCGCCGTCGACCTCGACCGACGCCGTGCCCTCGCGCAGGGCCAGGGAGAGCGCCGCCGCGTCGGCGTTCGCGACCGCCTTCGCGACCGCCTGGACGCCCTTGCCGAACCGCTTGCCCAGCGCCCGGAAGTTCGCCTTCGCGGTCGTGTCGACCAGCGAGCCGCCGACCTCCGAGAGGGAGGCGAGCGAGGAGACGTTCAGCTCCTCGGTGATCTGGGCGTGCAGCTCGGGGGAGAGCGACTCGAAGCCCGAAGCCGCGACCAGGGCACGGGACAGCGGCTGGCGGGTCTTGACGCCCGATTCGGCGCGCGTCGCGCGGCCGAGCTCGACCAGGCGGCGCACCAGCGCCATCTGCGTGGAGAGCGCCGGGTCGATCGCGGCCAGGTCCGCCTTCGGCCAGGAGGACAGGTGCACCGACTCCGGGGAGTCCGTGGTCACCGGGACGACGAGGTCCTGCCAGACCCGCTCGGTGATGAACGGGGTCAGCGGGGCCATCAGACGTGTGACCGTCTCGATGACCTCGTGCAGCGTGCGCAGTGCCGCCTTGTCGCCCTGCCAGAAGCGGCGGCGGGAGCGGCGCACGTACCAGTTGGACAGGTCGTCCACGAACGCGGACAGGAGCTTGCCGGCGCGCTGGGTGTCGTACCCCTCCAGCGCCTGCGTGACCTGGTCCACCAGTGCGTTCAGCTCGCTGAGCAGCCAGCGGTCGAGGACTGTGCGGTCCGCCGGGGCCGGGTCGGCCGCGGACGGCGCCCAGTTCGACGTGCGCGCGTACAGCGCCTGGAAGGCGACCGTGTTCCAGTACGTGAGGAGGGTCTTGCGCACGACCTCCTGGATCGTGCCGTGGCCCACGCGCCGCGCGGCCCACGGGGAGCCGCCCGCCGCCATGAACCAGCGGACCGCGTCCGCGCCGTGCTGGTCCATGAGCGGGATCGGCTGGAGGATGTTGCCCAGGTGCTTGGACATCTTCCGGCCGTCCTCGGCGAGGATGTGACCCAGGCAGACCACGTTCTCGTACGAGGACTTGTCGAAGACCAGCGTGCCGACGGCCATCAGCGTGTAGAACCAGCCGCGGGTCTGGTCGATGGCTTCGGAGATGAACTGCGCCGGGTAACGGCTCTCGAAGAGTTCCTTGTTCTTGTACGGGTAGCCCCACTGCGCGAACGGCATCGAACCCGAGTCGTACCAGGCGTCGATGACCTCCGGGACGCGGTACGCCTCCAGCTGGCAGTTCTCGTGCGAGCAGGTGAACGTGATCGCGTCGATGAACGGACGGTGCGGGTCCAGGTCCGACTGGTCGGCGCCGGTGAGCTCGGTGAGCTCGGCACGGGAGCCGACACAGGTGAGGTGGTTGTCCTCGCAGCGCCAGATCGGCAGCGGGGTGCCCCAGTAGCGGTTGCGGGACAGCGCCCAGTCGACGTTGTTGTTCAGCCAGTCGCCGAAGCGGCCGTTCTTGACCGAGTCGGGGAACCAGTTGGTCTTCTCGTTCTCTTCGAGGAGCCGGTTCTTGATGGCGGTCGTACGGATGTACCAGGACGGCTGCGCGTAGTAGAGCAGCGCGGTGTGGCAGCGCCAGCAGTGCGGGTAGCTGTGCTCGTAGGGGACGTGGCGGAAGAGCTTGCCGCGGGCGGCCAGGTCCTCGGTGAGCGCCTCGTCGGCCTTCTTGAAGAAGACGCCGCCGACCAGCGGCAGGTTCTCCTCGAAGGTGCCGTCGGGGCGGACCGGGTTCACGACCGGCAGGCCGTAGGCGCGGCAGACCTTGAGGTCGTCCTCACCGAAGGCAGGGGACTGGTGGA
Source organism: Streptomyces sp. NPDC057565 (assembly GCF_042801455.1). Taxonomy (NCBI): domain Bacteria; kingdom Bacillati; phylum Actinomycetota; class Actinomycetes; order Kitasatosporales; family Streptomycetaceae; genus Streptomyces; species Streptomyces sp. NPDC057565. The sequence goes on from NZ_JBHVFU010000003.1 coordinate 375,960, forward strand.
CCAGACCCGTACCGTCCTCGGTCGTCACGTACTCGGCGTTGACGACGAAGTGCGCCGGGACGCTGTCGCTCGGGAAGTCGACGAGTGCGAACGGGCGCTCGTACGTCCAGCGCTCCATCTCACGGCCGGTGAAGGACTGGCCGGTGAGCTCCCAGCCCTCGCCGAGTGCCTTCTCCAGGAGGGGCTGGGCGACGACGAGCTTCTCCTCGCCGTTGCTCGCGACGACGTACGTGACGTCGGGGTGCGCGGCGACGGCGGTGTTGGAGACCAGGGTCCACGGGGTGGTCGTCCAGACCAGCAGCGCGGCCTCGCCGGCCAGCGGGCCGGAGGTGAGCGGGAAGCGTACGAAGACCGAGGGGTCGACGACCGTCTCGTAACCCTGCGCCAGCTCGTGGTCCGAGAGGCCGGTGCCGCAGCGCGGACACCACGGGGCGACGCGGTGGTCCTGGACCAGCAGGTCCTTGTTGAAGATCTCCTTCAGGGACCACCAGACGGAGTCGACGTACGACGGGTCCATCGTGCGGTACGCGTCGTCCAGGTCGACCCAGTAGCCCATTCGGGTCGTGAGCTCGGTGAACGCGTCCGTGTGGCGGGTCACGGACTCGCGGCACTTGGCGTTGAACTCGGCGATGCCGTACGCCTCGATGTCCTTCTTGCCGTTGAAGCCCAGCTCCTTCTCGACCGCGAGCTCGACCGGCAGTCCGTGGCAGTCCCAGCCGGCCTTGCGGCCCACGTGGTAGCCCTGCATGGTGCGGAAGCGGGGGAAGACGTCCTTGAAGACGCGGGCCTCGATGTGGTGGGCGCCGGGCATGCCGTTGGCGGTCGGCGGGCCCTCGTAGAAGACCCACTCGGGGCGGCCCTCGGACTGTTCAAGGGTCTTGGCGAAGACCTTGCTCTCGCGCCAGAAGTCGAGCACGGCGTGCTCCAGCGCGGGAAGGTCGACCTGGGCGGGTACCTGGCGGTACTGCGGCGATGTCATGGGCGAGATTCCTCCGGCGGACGTTTTCCACTTCCGTCGGAGGGACGAGAACCGTGCGGTTCCCGCGGTACCACCCTCCTTGGCCCCGGGTGTGCGCCCGTGGCCCCCTCATTGGGGTCGCGATGCCGGTTCTACTTGCCTTGCGGCGTTCTTCCGACGACTCCGGGTGATCTTCACGACGCGCTCGCCCCCAGGCTTCCACCGTCCCCGGGTCGCTCCTGGCTGCGTACGACGCTACTCGTCCCATCCACGCCTCTCGCTGGGCCCAGTGTACGGGCCCGTACGGGCGACGGCCGACCGGTTTATCCGGGGGCGCGGGCGTGACCCGAATGGCGAGACGGGGCGCGCGGAGTCCCGGTGGGGCGCGGAGGGCGGATTACCGGGCGGGGAGCTGGGAACAACGGTTTCAGGCGCGCGCTGATCCGACACGGGGAGGGGCGATTCGGCGGCGTGCCCCGTTGCCGCGGGGCTGGGGTCGATTTATCGTCCCAGCACGATTCGCGTGCAAGATCACAATATGTGAAGGGGCCGCGGCCATGGTGGCGAAGAAGACCGCCGTACAGAAGTCGGCGTCAGCGAGATCCACGGGCGCGGCGGCCGAGGAGACGAACGCAGACGCGGGCACGGAGACCGTCCTGGAGCCGGTTCCGGTGAAGGCCGCGGCAAAGAAGACCGCAGCGAGGAAGGCTGCGGTGAGGAAGACCGCGGCACGGAAGACGGCCGCGCACGAGGCGGACGGAGAGCGGACGGCCGACGGTGACACCGGCGGCGGGCACGCGGCACCTGGCACGAAGGCCGCGGCGAGGAAGAACGCGGTCAAGAAGGCTTCGAAGAAGGCCGCTGAGGCGGCCATGGGGGCGGTCGAGGCCGCCGAGCAGACGGGAGCCCACACGGTGGTAGCCAAGAAGAGCGCAGCCCGGACCCGCACGTCCGGCAAGGACGCGGCGCCGGTGCCGCTTGCCCGGGTCGCCGCCGCGACGGCGCCCGGGGATCTGGCCGTACGGCCGGGCGAGGACCCCTGGACGCCCGAGGAGGTCGCGGAGGCCCGGGCCGAGCTGGCCAGCGAGGTCATGCGGCTCCGCAGCGAGCTGGAGGCGTCGGGTGCGGCGCTCGCCGGGCTGATGCGCGACTCCGGTGACGGGGCCGGTGACGACGAGGCGGACACCGGCACGAAGAACATCACGCGTGAGCACGAGATGGCGCTCGCCGCCAACGCCACGGAGATGCTGGAGCAGACCGAGCGGGCGCTGGCCCGGCTCGACGCGGGGACCTACGGACTGTGCGAGATCTGCGGCAATCCGATCGGCAAGGCGCGGATGCAGGCGTTCCCCCGGGCGACGCTCTGTGTCGAGGACAAACAGAAGCAGGAGCGTCGCGGCTGATTCAGGGAGGTGTGTCGTACCCTCGTCTTCGGTCAGGAACCTAGGTTGAGGGACTCACGTGGCAGAGGCGGAGCGCATCATCGGTACGCCGGACATCCCTGATGCTGAGGGGACCGGGGGCCCCGAGGACGAGGTCCGGGGTGAGACCGTCGGGGACACGGGCGCGGACACGGACCGGGCCGAGGCCCCCGGCAAGGGCAAGCGGAAGATCATGGTGCTCTTCGCCGTGGCCGTCGTCGCCTATCTGCTCGACCTGAGCAGCAAGATGATCGTGGTCGCGAAGCTGGAGCACCAGCAGCCCATCGAGATCTTCGGTGAGTGGCTGCGTTTCGACGCCATCCGGAACGCGGGCGCCGCCTTCGGTATCGGCGAGGCGTTCACGGTGATCTTCACCGCCATCGCGGCGACGGTGATCGTGGTCATCGCCCGCCTCGCCCGCAAGCTCTACAGCCTGCCGTGGGCGATCGCGCTCGGTCTGCTGCTCGGCGGTGCGCTCGGCAACCTCACCGACCGGATCTTCCGCTCGCCCGGTCTCTTCAAGGGCGCGGTGGTCGACTTCATCGCCCCCGCGCACTTCGCCGTCTTCAACCTCGCGGACTCCGCCATCGTCTGCGGCGGCATCCTGATCGTGATCCTTTCCTTCAAGGGCCTGGACCCCGACGGCACCGTGCACAAGGACTAGCAGGGGCAAGGCATACTCGACTGGTGAGTACGTATCCCGAGGTCCGCACCCTGCCCGTTCCCGACGGTCTGGAAGGCGAGCGTGTCGACGCCGCCATTTCCCGCATGTTCGGCTTCTCCCGCACCAAGGCCGCCGAGCTGGCCGCTGCCGGGAAGGTGCTGGTGGACGGCGCTGCGGTCGGGAAGTCCGAGCGGGTGCAGGGCGGTGCCTGGCTGGAAGTGGAGATGCCCCAGGCACCCGCTCCGGTGCAGGTCGTCGCCGAGCCCGTCGAGGGCATGGAGATCGTGCACGACGACGACGACGTCGTCGTGATCGTGAAGCCGGTCGGGGTCGCAGCCCACCCGAGCCCCGGCTGGACCGGCACGACGGTCATCGGCGGTCTCGCCGCGGCCGGTTACCGGATCTCGACCTCGGGCGCCGCCGAGCGCCAGGGCATCGTCCACCGCCTCGACGTCGGCACCTCGGGCCTGATGGTCGTCGCCAAGTCCGAGCGGGCCTACACGCTGCTGAAGGGCCAGTTCCGCGACCGGGTCGTCGAGAAGAAGTACCACGCGCTGGTCCAGGGACACCCGGACCCGATGAGCGGCACCATCGACGCCCCCATCGGGCGCCACCCCACGCACGACTACAAGTGGGCGGTCACGGCCGAGGGCAAGCCCTCCGTGACGCACTACGACCTGATCGAGGCGTACCGGTCCGCGAGCCTCCTCGACATCAAGCTGGAGACGGGCCGTACGCACCAGATCCGGGTGCACATGTCCGCGCATCGCCACCCCTGCGTCGGCGACCTGACATACGGCGCCGACCCGACGGTGGCCAAGCGCCTCGGGCTGACGCGGCAGTGGCTGCACGCGGTCCGGCTCGGCTTCGAGCACCCGTCGGACGGCAGCTGGGTGGAGTTCGCCAGCAGCTACCCGGACGACCTGCAGCAGGCCCTCGACAGGATTGCGGCGGAAAGCCAGTGACCACCGGAACCCCGGCCCCGTACACCACGCGCACAGCCGTCGACGAGAGCGACCTCGCGGCCTGTTTCCAGGTCCGCAAGGAGGTCTTCGTCGGCGAGCAGAACGTGCCCGAGGAGATCGAGTACGACGCCTACGACGCGGACGCGCTGCATGTGATCGCCGTCGCGGCGGACGGTACGGCGCTCGGTACGGGACGGCTGCTGCACGGCGCGGGCGTGGCCGCCAAGACCGGTGGCGACCTCACCGTCGGCTCGCTCGGACGCCTCGCGGTGACCAGCCGGGCACGCGGTCTCGGGGTCGGCGCGGCGCTGGTCCGCGCCATCGAGGACGCGGCCCGCGGTCTCGGTCTGGCCGCGGTGGACCTGCACGCCCAGACCCATGCGCTCGGCTTCTACGAGCGGCTCGGGTACGTGGTGTACGGCCCCGAGTTCCCGGATGCGGGGATCCCCCACCGGGCGATGCGCCGCAGCCTGTAGATCACACCGGGCGCCGCTCCGGTCGTACGGACCGGAACGGCACCCTCGCACACGTCTCCGTCAGCCCGGCAGACCCCAGCGCGTCCAGGTTCCGTTCGACGGCACGTCGCGCGGACCCGGCTCCGGGCGACGCGCGCCGTGCGGTGTGATCACCGCCGTGCCGCCGCGTGGCAGGGTGACCGTGATCCGGCCCGGACCGGAGTCCCGCCAGTGCAGCGGGCGCCCGTGCCCGTCCCGTACGTCGATGCGGCCCGTGATCGAGTGCTCCAGGGTCAGCGGGGCGCCGGCCTCGCTGTGCACCCGTACCCAGCGCGTGGCGCCGCCGGCGCGGTCCGCGTCCACCAGGAACGCACCCTGGGTGCGCAGTGACGCGATCGAGGCGTCCGCCCAGCGCTCCGACACGGACGGGAAGACCTTCACCACCCCTTCGTGGCCCTGCACCACCATGTCGAGCATCGACTGCGCGGCGGAGAGCGGGGACTCCAGGGCGAGGTTCTTGCCCTCCCGGTACATCGTGTTGACCGTCATCCGGCAGTCCGCGACCACCTTCAGATCCGTGAAGAACGTCAGATGGTCCAACGCCTTCTCGGGCTCGTCCATGACCGAGTACATGGACGAGGCGGTCGCGTAGCTGTAGCCGTGCCACAGCTGCTGCATGGAGACCCAGTGGTCCATGGAGCGCCGCATCACCTCACGGTCTTCCACCCGGTCCCAGTTCCGCTCGCGCAGCGGGTAGAGCCAGAGCAGATGCGAGTGGTGCCGGTGCGAGTCGGCGAGCGGGACATCTTTGCCGATCATGACACCGGCCGCCGGGTCCTCGGCGTACGGAGTGAGCCGGCGCTCGATGTCCTGCCAGCGCTTCAGCCGCGGATCGTTGTTCCGCAGCAGTTTCGCCGAGGCGATGAGAGTGCGCACACCCCAGCGGATGAGCGAGAGGTCGTACGTGCAGTCCGCGGCGTTGGCGTACTCGGGGGAGCGGGTCTCCAGCAGATGCAGCCTGCCGTCCGGGCCCTCGTGCAGGAAGTGCGCATAGAAGTTGATGGCCCTGGCGAGGATCGGGTACACCACGTCGCGCAGGACTTTGAGGTCCATCGAGTGCCGGTAGGACTGCCAGACGTTGTGCAGGGCCCAGGTGAGGTTGCCGAAGTTGTCGGAGATGTGGTCCGAGCCTGGCGCGCCCACGTCGTAGGTGTCGCCGGCCCGCAGCTGCCAGTCGGAGGGGTGGCCCAGCGCGTAGCTCTCGCCGTCGCGGTATTCGGCCGGGACGGAGGCCGGCAGGTTGTGCTCGAAGCGGCGGAAGGCGTTTGTCACGGAGTCGAGTTCGGGATGGTTGGAACCGTGGATCGGTGCCGTACCGATCTGGACGTTGAGGTTCCACCAGACCGCGGTCCAGTTGTTGCCGATCTCCGGGAACCACGGCCCCCACTCGGAGATCGTCGGTCCCTCGGCGCGGGTCGACGCGGCGAGCTTGTAGAGCTGGATGAGGTAGAAGCTCTGCAGCCGCTTGTCCGGTACGGAGAGGAAGCTGCGCCGGTAGTACGCGTGCCACCAGCGGCGGTGACGGTCCACCAGCTTCTCCGGATCGATGGTGAGCGTACGGTCCACCGCCCGTAGCGCCTCGTCCGTCGCCTCCGTCACCTGGCCGGGGAACCGGTACACGAGGTGCGCGGCGAGCAGCCTGCCGGTGCCCTCGCTCCGTTCGCGCCAGGCGATGCTCCAGCCGCCGCCCGCGAGCAGCGGCTGCTCGACGAAGCCGTCGCCGACCCGGGGGTCGGGGTTGGGCGTGTAGTCCGCCGGTTTGCCGCTGCTGCGAGTGGTCGCGGCGCGCAGCCACTGGAAGGACCAGGCCGCGGACTCCTCGCCGGGGGTGGGCCGGGTGGAGATCAGCAGGGCCCCGGTGTCGTTCTGCACGAGAGCGGAGAAAGTGAGGGAGCCGCGGGTGGTGGTGACGGTGCCGCGCAGCTCGGCGTCGTACGGGTCCAGTGTCCAGTCGACGTCCGTGATCTCCCCGGCGAGGGTGAGGGTGAAGTAGCCGATGGGGAGCCGGGAGAAGCCGATGCCGCCGCGCCACTGGCCGCGCTGGTCCTGCACCTGGCTGTGACTGATCATCAGCTTCAGGGTGTCGGCGGTCCTTCCCGCGTACAGCTGGGCGCCGAGGTAGCCGTTGGCGAGGAAGGGCGCCTCCTGCCAGCCGGTCGGGAGCCGGCGCCAGGTCGGGGCGGCATCGCGGACGGTCTGCTCGTACGGGTCGGCGTGCGGGCTGCCGGAGGCTGCGGGGGCGGGTGCGGCCCAGGCGGTACGGGATCCGGCGAGCCAGAGGGCGGTGGTGCCGGCCGCCGCGGTGCCCACGAAGTGCCTTCGGGAGAACTCGGTCACGGTCTCTCCAGTCAGTCATATATGTGGTGGAGGTTCTCGTCCCTGAATCGCGCACATTGCATACTGCCCGCCCGGCGGAGGTGACGGAAGAGGGTTGACCGAGGAGACATCGGATCAATGAACGGTCAAGGAAGTGAGAGGGAGGGGGTGTTGTCCGCTTTGCAGGCATTGCGTGGCACGCTGGAACCACTGATCGACCGACCACCGGGTTCCGCTCGGCATGCTCCGGAAGGCACATCGTGGACCAACTGGCACTGCTCCTCCTGCTGTTGCTCGGAGCCGTGGTCACGGTGCCACTGGGGGAACGTCTCGGGCTGCCCGCCCCGGTGCTGATGACGCTCGCCGGAGTCGGCATGGCGTTCCTCAGCTTCGTGCCGAATGTGGACATCCCGCCGGAGATCATTCTTCCCGCGCTGCTGCCGCCGCTGCTCTACGCCTCCGTGCAGCGCACCTCCTGGCGGCAGTTCACCGCCAATAAACGACCGATCTTTCTGCTGGCCGTGGCGCTGGTCTTCGTGACGACGGCAGCCGTCGCCGCCGTCGCCAACGCGATCGTCCCCGGGCTGCCCCTCGCCGCGGCCGTGGCCCTCGGCGCGCTCGTCGCCCCGCCCGACCCGGTCGCCGCGACCGCCGTCGCGGGATCGCTCGGGCTGCCGCGCAGGCTCGTCTCCATCCTGGAGGGCGAGGGACTGTTCAACGACGTGACCGCGATCGTGCTCTACCACGTGGCGATCGCCGCCGCCGTGAGTGGCACTTTCTCGCTGCCGGAGGCCTTCGGGCTGCTGATCCTCTCCGCCGTGGTCGCCGTGGCCGTCGGTCTGGCGGTGGGCTGGCTGACCATCAAACTCATGGGACTGCTCGGCGATGCGACGCTCCAGGTCGGGCTGACGCTGCTGGTGCCGTTCGTGAGCTATGTGCTCGCGGAGGAGCTGATGGGGTCGGGCGTGCTCGCCGTGCTCACCACCGCGCTGTTCCTCGCCGAGCACACCGCCGACGCGGACGACGTGCTGGGCCGGCTCACCGGCCGCAGCTTCTGGGAGATCGTCGACACGCTCGTCACCGGCGTCGCCTTCGGCCTGATCGGTCTCGAACTGCACAACGTCTTCGGCACGTCGCACGGCCGCGGCTGGCAGATGGCCGGCTGGGGCCTGGCGGTGGTCGCGGTCGTCGTCGGCGTACGGCTGGTGTGGCTGCTGCCCGCCACCTGGCTGGCCAAGCGGCTGCACACCCGCCGCGACTACAGCGAGGAGATCCCCACCAGCTGGCGCGAGACCGTTGTGATGTGGTGGGCCGGGATGCGTGGGGTGGCCTCCGTCGCGCTGGCCCTCGCGATCCCGCTGGAGACGGACGACGGGAAACCCTTCCCCGGCCGCGACGAGATCGTCTTCATCGCCTTCGTCGTGATCATGGCGACCCTGGTCGTCCAGGGGCTCACCCTGCCGTGGCTGGTACGGAAGCTCGGCGTCCGCGCCGACGCGGACGCGGAGGCGGCGCTGGAACGGGACCTCGCCATCCGCGCGGCGAAGGCCGCGAGGCACCGGCTCAAGGAGATCGAGGAGGTCGAGGAGTTCCCTGAGGAGGTCGTGGAGCGGCTGCATCGGCTGGCGTACGACGTGGGGGCGCGGATCAGCTCCGACATGGTCGACGAGGACCGGCGGGAGGCGTACGCGAAGCGCGCCGAGCGGTTCCGGGCGGTCAACCGGGTGCAGCGCGAGATGATGTCCGCCGCCCGGCACGCGGTGTTGTCCGCGCGCAGCGAGTCGGGGACGGACCCGGAGGTGGTCGACCGGGTGCTGCGGCAGCTGGATGTTCGCAGCCTGCGCTGACCCGGGCGTCCCCGCGGCCTGTGCTTCCGGCCGGCGCTCCGGACCCGCGTCACTCAGCCGCGGCCGGTCCGGGGCGCCACCTCGTGCGTATCGGACGGCTTGGCGCCGTCCGGGTGGGGCAGATCGGGCCACTGTCCGCCCGGGGGCAGCGGCGCGGGCGCCGTCGCGACCCGCGGCAGCGCGTACGGATGATGGTCGCGCAGCCAGCCGATCAGCTGCTCCCGGACGGCGCAGCGCACCGTCCAGATGTCGTCCGCGTCCTTCGCCGTGACCACCGCGCGCACCTGCATCGTCGACGGGGTGGTGTCCGTGACGGCGAGGGACCAGTCGCGGCCGTCCCAGGCGCCGCACTCGCCCAGGATGTCCCGCAGCTGCTCACGCATGGCGGCGACGGGGGCGCTGTGGTCGAGGTGGAAGAAGACCGAACCGGTCATCTGGGCGCCGCCGCGCGACCAGTTCTCGAACGGTTTGCTGGTGAAGTACGAGACCGGCATCGTGATCCGCCGCTCGTCCCAGGTCCGTACCGCGAGGAAGGTCAGTGTGATCTCCTCGACGGTGCCCCACTCGCCGTCCACCACCACCGTGTCGCCGATCCGCACCATGTCGCCGAAGGCGATCTGCAGCCCCGCGAAGAGGTTGCCGAGCGTGGACTGGGCGGCGATGCCCGCGACGATGCCGAGGAGGCCGGCCGAGGCCAGCATCGAGGTGCCGAAGGTCCGCATCGCGGGGAACGTCAGCAACATCGCGCCGGCCGCCACGGTCGCCACGATCGCGGTGACCACCCGCTGGATGAGTGTCACCTGCGTACGGACCCGCCGCACCCGCGCCGGATCGCGGGTGTTCGCCGCGTATCTGGCGTACACGGAATCGACGACGGCCGTCGCGATCCGGACCACCAGCCACGCCGATGCCCCGATCAGCACCAGCGTCAGGACCTGGCCGATCGCGGCCCGGTGGTTCATCACCACGTCGAGCCCGGTATGCGTGTAACTGCCTCTCAGCAGCGCCGTGCAGAGCACCAGCAGCAGCGGGATCCGGCAGCGCCGCAGCAGACCCCACAGCGGTGTGTCGGGATGCCGGGCGTCGGCGCGCCGGAGCAGCACATCGACCCCCCAGCCCACCAGCAGTGTGAGCACCACCGAGCCACCGACCGTGACCAGCGGACGCAGTATGTTCTCCATCCCGTGGTTCTCCATGCCGTCGACCGTAGCTGGCACCATTGCTCCCATGAACATCATGCTTTTCCACTCGACGTACGGGCTGCGCCCCGCGGTGCACGCGGCCGCCGCCCGGCTGCGCGGCGCAGGGCACGAGGTGCACGTGCCCGATCTCTTCGACGGGCACACGTTCGAGACCGTCGAGGAAGGCATGGCCTTCAAGGACGAGCTGGGCAAGGACGAGTTGCTCAAGCGCGCCGTGCTGGCCGCCGCCCCCTATTCCGAGCGCGGTCTCGTCTACGCCGGCTTCTCCTTCGGCGCCTCCACCGCGCAGACCCTGGCACTCGGTGACGAGAAGGCGCGCGGGCTGCTGCTCCTCCACGGCACGTCGGACATCGCGGAGAACGCGGAGGTCGACGAGCTGCCCGTGCAGCTGCATGTCGCCGACCCCGACCCCTTCGAGACGCAGGACTGGCTGAACTCCTGGTATCTGCAGATGCAGCGGACCGGCGCCGACGTGGAGATCTACCGGTACCCCGGCGCGGGCCATCTCTTCACGGACCCGGATCTGCCGGACTACGACGCGGCGTCGGCCGATCTGACGTGGAAGGTCGCCCTCGGCTTCCTCGCGACTCTGTAGACGGACGGAGCCCCGCACACCGTGACGGTGTGCGGGGCTCCTCCTCGTGACGCCGGGATCAGGCGCGGTAGGCGGTCCAGCTGTCGCTCATCCGCTGCACCTGGCCCGCGGTGAACTGGTACATGCACGAGTCGTAGGTGTAGTCCATGAAGTTGTGGATCGGGTCGACCCCGGTCTTGTTGGTGCAGGTGTCGCGTCCGGTCGGGCACGCGAACGCGGCGCTCTTCTCGGCGGGCGTGTCGGACACGTAGTCGCCGTTGCCGTTACAGCCGCCCTGGAACGTGTGGTAGAGCCCCATCCAGTGGCCGACCTCGTGGGTGGCCGTGTCCCCCTCGTTGTAGTTGGTGGCCGAGCCGCCCGGCAGCGAGGTGTCGAGGATGACCACGCCGTCCATGCTCGGGCTGGAGTTGTACGAGCTGGGGAAGGTCGCCCAGCCGAGCAGCCCACCACCGAGGTTGGCGGTGTAGACGTTGAGCGCGTTCTTGCCACCCTTGCGCAGGGCCGTCTTCATGTCCCTCTCGGCGGAGGAGCCCGAGGAGAGGTTGTACCAGGTGGCGTTGTCCGTGTAGTCGGTGCCGGCCAGCGAGAACTGGAAGCCGGAGTTGGTGTTTCCGGTGCCCTGGCCGCCGTATGCCGCGTTCAGCACGCTCATCTGGCTGCTGATGTCGCCGGAGGTGAGCTTGCCCGTGGTGCCGGAGTGAATGACGTGGAAGTAGACCGGGATGGTCGCTCCGGCGGCGAGCGTGGCGCCGCTGACCCGGCGGTCCGCGAGTCTCGCCTTGAGCTGCGCGTCCATGGCCTTGGCCTGGGTCGCGGTGAGTTCGTTGGGGTCGGAGGCGTGCTGGGTGCCCGAAGGACGGGCCTCGCGCGCGGTGGCGTCGGTGTTTGCGCACTTCTCCGCCGAGGCGGAGGCGGTGGACACCTTGGCGGCGGCCGCGCCGGAGGGAGCGGAGAGCGGTGCCAGGGCCAGGGTTCCGGCCAGGACGGCGATGCCGATCGCACGGTGACGTATACGCGGCGATATACGGGCAAGAGTGCGCACGAGTACTCCTCGCTGAAGCGTGGGGGAGGGATTTCCTCACCTGCCGCCGGGAGATTACGTGCGCATGTCACACCTTGAGGAGCGCTGATCAAGCCCAATCAACCGTGGAACAAACCGGGGAAACGGGAAGAAATAATTCTGTCCGTTCCAGAGTTTGAGACCTGGACGTAACGTAGTGCGTTACCCCGACGGGTGGTGTGTCCCCATTGGATCCAGGGAACACGCCACCCGCCGTAGCGACGTAATACGCCGTCAACATGGCCCGCCGTGGCCGAAACCAGACGTTTCAGCGCACCGGGTGGTCCACCCGCTCGACCTTCTGGGTGCCGCTGAGTGTCCGGTACGAGCGCGTCCAGGCGGAGCTCGCGTCCCGCTTCGTCTTGTCGGAGACCACGTAGTAGTCCATCTGCGCGCGCTCGGCGGTCACATCCAGGACGCCGTAGCCGTGCGAGTCCATGTCCACCCACTTCACATGGCGGTTGGCGGTCTTCACCGCCGCGGCCGCGACCACCGAGACCGTCTGCGGCGCGACGTGCAGAATGTCGTCGAGATTGTCCGAGGTCACCGACGTGACCACGAACTCGGTGGCGGCCGAGGCCGAGAGCGGATACGTGGCCGCCTTCACCGGTACGTCATTGGCCCATGCCATGTGGATGTCGCCGGTCAGGAAGACCGTGTTGCGGATCGACCGGTCCCGCAGATGCGTGATCAGTTCCTTGCGGTCGTCCGTGTAGCCGTCCCACTGGTCGACATTGACCGCGAGCCCCTCCTTGGGCAGCCCCAGCAACTCCGCGAGCGGCTCCAGCAGATGGGCGGGTACGGAACCGAATGCGACCGGAGAGATCATCACCGACGTGCCGACCAGCTTCCAGGTGGCGTCCGAACCGGCCAGGCCCGCCTTCAGCCAGTCCAGCTGAGCCCGGCCGGTGATCGAGCGGTCCGGGTCGTCGACCGAGCCGCTGCCGATCGTCGCCTGCTGGGAGCGGAAGGTCCGCAGATCCAGGAGGTGGAGATCGGCCAGGGTGCCGAAGCGCAGCCGACGGTAGACGGTGCCTTCGGTGGAGGCGCGGACCGGCATCCACTCGAAGTACGCCTGCTTGGCGCCCGCCGCGCGGTCGGCCCAGGCGCCCTCGGTGTCCGGCGTGTGGTTCTCGGCCCCGCCGGACCAGGCGTCGTTGGCGAACTCGTGGTCGTCCCAGATCGCGATCACCGGATGCGTGGCGTGCAGGGTCTGCAGATCGGAGTCCGTCTTGTAACGGCCGTGCCGGGTCCGGTAGTCGGCGAGGGTGAGGATCTCGTGGGTGGGTTCGTGCTGCCGTACGACGTACTTCGTGTCCGGGTAGCTCCCCGACGCGTACTCGTAGATGTAGTCGCCGAGATGGAGGACCGCGTCGAGATCGGCGCGGCCGGCGAGATGGCGGTACGGGGAGAAGTAACCGGATTCCCAGTTGGCGCAGGACACCACACCGAAGCGCACCCCGGGTGCGGTCGTGCCGGGAGCGGGAGCCGTCCGGGTGCGCCCGGCCGGGGAGAGGACTCCCGCACCGTCGCCCGCCGAGAAGCGGAACCAGTATGCGGTCGCCGGGGCGAGACCCCGGACATCGGCCTTCACGGTGTGGTCCGAGGCGGCTCTCGCCACGGTGGAGCCCTGGGCGACGACCCGGGCGAACTCCTTGTCCTCGGCGACCTCCCAGCGCACCGCCGTGTCGGCGCCGCGGCCGGAGCCGGGCACGGCGTCGGGCGTCGGGGTGACACGGGTCCACAGGAGTATGCCGTCGGGCAGCGGGTCGCCGGAGGCGACGCCGTGCAGGAAGGCGGGGCCGTCGGCGGCGCGGGCGCTGGTGGCGGCGAGCACGGGGGCGGCGACGGCCGTGGCGGCAGCGGCCTTCACCAGGGTGCGGCGGCTGGGGGCGGGAAGGGACGGGGAATGGTGTCGACTGGTCACGAAGGGAAACCCTACTGACCGGTAAGGCGAACGGGCGGGCGAACAAAGGAAGTTCGCCCGCCCGTAGGGAAACCGTTGCCGGTCGTCAGCCCTTCAGCGCCTTGGTGATCGCGGTGTTGAAGTCGGCCACGCTCATCGGGGCGTTCTCGCTGCCCTCGCTGGTGAGCGTCTTGCCGTCCATCTTCAGCGTCGGGGTGCCCTTCACGCCGCTCTTGTCGAACGTCGCGGACATCTTCATCGCCCAGTTGTCGTACGTGCCGTCGTTGACGTCCTTCTGGAACGCCTTGTTGTCCTTCAGCTCGTCAACCGTGTTCGCGATCTTGATCAGGTACGAGTCCTTGGCGAACTTGTCGTCGGACTCCTCCGGGTGGTACTTCGCGGAGTAGAGCGCGTACTTGTAGTCGAGGAACGCCTGCGGGCTCACGTCGAGCGCCGCGCCCAGCGCGCTGAGCGCGTTCTTGGAGCCCTCGCCGTTGTCGCTGTTGTCGATGAACGTGGCGCCGATGTACTTGACCTTGTACTTGCCGGCGTCGACGTCCTTGTGGACCGTCTCGCCGACCGCCTGCTCGAACTGGGCGCAGATCGGGCAGCGCGAGTCCTCGTACAGTTCGAGGGTCTTCTTGGCGGTCGACTTGCCGATCACGACGGTCGTGCCGTCGGTGCCCGACGTGTTCTTCGGCGCGGTGACGTTCTTCGCGTCGGCCGCCGCCTCCCAGTGCCCCGGCTTGTTCAGCTGCATCACGCCGTAGCTGACGCCGCCGGCGATCGCCAGTACGGCGACCACCGAGACGCCGACGATCACCTGCTTGCGGACCTTGTCCTTCTTGGCCTGGCGCTCGCGCTCCGCGCGCAGCCGCTCGCGGGCGGCTGCCTTGTTGGCCTGGCTGTTGCGCTTGCTCATGGTTGTTTCTCCGTGGTGTGGGGTTGTCGGGGGACTGTCCTGGCTCAGGCGGTGGCGCAGGCCGAGCGAGGCGGTCCCCTCCGTCCCACGGAGTGCACGAGGAGGCGGGCGTGCGCGAGCAGATGCGGGCGGTACGGGGCGGGCCCGGCGGCACGCCGTACGGAGCGGCGGACCGTACCCGCCACGGCGACCGCGATCAGCAGCGGCCGGAACGCCGTGGCGGCGACCGCTCGCAGCAGACCGGCGAGCGCGGACTCGCCGCGTCGCAGCCATGCCGCGGCCAGCAGACCGACCGACACATGGGCGGCCAGCAGCAGCCACGGCACAGCGGGACCGGGAGAGGCCAGCAGGGCGGCGGCGCCATGTCCGGCACCGGTCACCGAGGCGAGCGGGGTGCCGACCGCGCCGACCCCGCCGAGCTGCGCCCCACCGGCATCGACCTCGCCGCCGCCGCACAGGACATCGACACCGACCGAACGCAGCGGACCCGCGATCGGGCCGCCCGCCGCTCCGTAACAGAGGTGCTGGCCGGTGGTGAAGACCGTGTCCGCGGCCAGCTCCAGAGGCACCAGCAGCCCGGCGATCGCGCCGAAACCGCGCTCCCGGCCGGCCAGCGCGTACGCCGCGGCGAAGACCAGACCGGCCAGCCCGCCGACCACGGTCAACGGCAGTGGGACCTGGGAGAGCAGCACATGGGACGCAGTGGAGAGCGTCACGACGAGCGCTGTGAATAGCGCCGCGCGTACGACTCTGAGCTGCGTACCGGATATGTCCATCGTCCGAGAGTGTGCCATGTGAACCTGTCAGCGCCGCCTAAAGGGGGTGTGGCACCGCGAGGAGACCTACAGCCCCGGGATGCGGCCGTTGCGGAAGAGGTCCACGAAGATCTGGTGGTCGGCCCGTGCCCGCGCCCCGTAGCTGTGCGCGAAGTCCACCAGCAGTCCGGCGAAGCCCTCCTCGTCCGCCGCGATCGCCGCGTCGATCGCCCGCTCCGTGGAGAACGGCACCAGCGAGTGGCCGCTCTCGTCGTCCGCGGCGGAGTGCATCGTCGCCGTCGCCCGGCCGAGGTCGGCGACGACCGCCGCGATCTCGTCGGGCTCGTCGATGTCGGACCAGTCCAGGTCCACCGCGTACGGCGAGACCTCGGCGACCAGCTGACCCGCACCGTCCAGTTCGGTCCACCCCAGCCACGGGTCGGCGTGCGCCTGCAGGGCGCGCTGGGAGATGACCGTGCGGTGCCCCTCGTGCTGGAAGTAGTCGCGCACGGCCGCATCGGTGATGTGCCGGGAGACCGCCGGGATCTGTGCCTGCTTGAGGTAGATCACCACATCGTTCTCCAGGGCGTCGCTGTTGCCCTCCAGAAGGATGTTGTACGAGGGCAGCCCGGCCGAGCCGATGCCGATACCGCGACGGCCGACGACGTCCTTCACCCGGTACGAGTCGGGGCGGGTCAGGCTCGACTCGGGCAGCGTCTCCAGATAGCCGTCGAACGCCGCCAGCACCTTGTAGCGCGTCGCCGCGTCCAGATCGATCGCGCCGCCGCCGTCCGCGAACCGGCGCTCGAAGTCCCGGATCTCCGTCATCGAGTCGAGCAGCGAGAACCGGGTCAGCGACCGGGCCTCGTGCAGCGCGGCCAGCAGCGGACCCTCGGCGGTGTCCAGCGTGAACGGCGGCACCTCGTCGTTCTTCGCGCCTGTTGCGAGCGCGTGGATCCGCTCGCGGTAGGCCGCCGCGTAGACCCGGACGAGCGCACTGATCTGGTCGTCGCCCAGCGCCTTCGCGTACCCGATCAGCGCGACGGAGGCGGCGAACCGCTTGAGGTCCCAGGTGAACGGGCCGATGTACGCCTCATCGAAGTCGTTCACATTGAAGATCAGCCGGCCGTTCGCATCCATGTACGTGCCGAAGTTCTCCGCGTGCAGATCGCCGTGGATCCACACCCGGCCGGTCCGGTCGTCCAGGTAGGGGCCGCCGTGCCGCTCCCGCTCCAGGTCGTTGTAGAACAGGCACGCCGTGCCCCGGTAGAAGGCGAACGCCGAGCCTGCCATCTTGCGGAACTTGACCCGGAAGGCAGCCGGATCGGCGGCCAGGAGCTGGCCGAAGGCGGTGTCGAAAACCTCGAGAATCTGCTCCCCGCGCTGCGCTGCGCCGGTCTGCGCTTCCGACATTTCTGGGTGCCTCCTGGTACCTGGCGTGCATGACGAACGGGACGGGCGTCTCCGTCCCCTCAACGCGCGACGGTACCCGGGAGTGCCCCTCGGTTGTCGGACCGGAGACGTAGACTTCCAGGCTGTCCCCCCTGACCGTCATTGCTTGTTTCCCCGGAGGCCCGACGCCGTGACCAAGCCGCCTTTTACGCACCTTCACGTCCACACCCAGTACTCGTTGCTGGACGGTGCCGCGCGGCTCAAGGACATGTTCGCTGCCTGCAATGAAATGGGCATGTCGCACATCGCGATGACGGACCACGGCAACCTGCACGGGGCGTACGACTTCTTCCACCAGGCGAAGAAGGCCGAGGTGACGCCGATCATCGGTATCGAGGCCTACGTCGCCCCGGAGTCGCGCAAGCACAAGCGGAAGATCCAGTGGGGCCAGCCGCACCAGAAGCGCGACGACGTCTCGGGTTCGGGTGGCTACACCCACAAGACGATCTGGGCGGCGAACAAGACCGGTCTTCACAACCTCTTCCGGCTCTCCTCGGACGCGTACGCCGAGGGCTGGCTGCAGAAGTGGCCGCGCATGGACAAGGAGACCATCGCCCAGTGGTCCGAGGGGCTGATCGCGTCCACCGGCTGTCCGTCCGGCGAGGTGCAGACGCGGCTGCGGCTCGGTCAGTTCGACGAGGCGGTCCAGGCGGCGTCCGACTACAAGGACATCTTCGGCGAGGGCAAGTACTTCCTGGAGCTGATGGACCACGGCATCGAGATCGAGCGCCGGGTCCGTGACGGACTCCTCGAAATCGGCAAGAAGCTCAACATCCCGCCGCTCGTCACGAACGACTCGCACTACACGTACGCCAGCGAGGCCACCGCGCACGACGCGCTGCTCTGCATCCAGACCGGCAAGAACCTCTCCGACCCCGACCGTTTCCGGTTCGACGGCACGGGCTACTACCTCAAGACGACGGACGAGATGTACGCCGTCGACTCCTCCGACGCCTGGCAGCAGGGGTGCGCCAACACCCTGCTGGTCGCCGAGCAGATCGACACCAGCGGGATGTTCGAGAAGCGCGACCTGATGCCGAAGTTCGAGATCCCGGACGGCTTCACCGAGGTCACCTGGTTCCAGGAGGAGGTCCGGGTCGGCATGAACCGGCGCTTCCCGGCCGGCGTCCCCGAGGACCGGCAGAAGCAGGCCGAGTACGAGATGGACGTCATCATCCAGATGGGGTTCCCGGGATACTTCCTCGTCGTCGCCGACTTCATCATGTGGGCCAAGAACAACGGCATCGCGGTGGGCCCCGGGCGTGGCTCCGCGGCCGGTTCGATCGTCGCGTACGCGATGGGCATCACCGACCTCGACCCGATCGAGCACGGACTGATCTTCGAGCGGTTCCTCAACCCCGAGCGTGTCTCCATGCCCGATGTCGACATCGACTTCGACGAGCGTCGGCGCGTCGAAGTGATCAGGTATGTGACGGAGAAGTACGGCGCCGACAAGGTCGCCATGATCGGTACGTACGGCAAGATCAAGGCCAAGAACGCGATCAAGGACTCCGCCCGCGTCCTCGGCTACCCGTACGCGATGGGCGACCGGCTCACCAAGGCCATGCCCGCCGACGTCCTCGGCAAGGGCATCGACCTCTCCGGCATCACCGACCCCAAGCACCCGCGGTACAGCGAGGCGGGCGAGATCCGGGGGATGTACGAGAACGAGCCGGACGTCAAGAAGGTCATCGACACCGCCAAGGGTGTCGAGGGGCTGGTCCGGCAGATGGGTGTGCACGCCGCCGGCGTGATCATGTCCAGTGAGCCCATCGTCGACCACGCCCCGGTCTGGGTGCGGCACACCGACGGCGTCACCATCACGCAGTGGGACTACCCGCAGTGCGAGTCGCTCGGCCTGCTGAAGATGGACTTCCTCGGCCTGCGCAACCTCACGATCATGGACGACGCCATCAAGATGGTGAAGGCCAACAAGGGCATCGACCTGGAGATGCTCGCCCTCCCGCTGGACGACCCCAAGACGTACGAGCTGCTCTGCCGCGGTGACACGCTCGGCGTCTTCCAGTTCGACGGCGGTCCGATGCGTTCGCTGCTGCGCCAGATGCAGCCCGACAACTTCGAGGACATTTCCGCAGTCTCGGCCCTGTACCGGCCGGGCCCGATGGGCATGAACTCGCACACGAACTACGCCGAGCGCAAGAACGGCCGCCAGGAGATCACCCCGATCCACCCGGAGCTGGAGGAGCCGCTCAAGGAGACGCTCGGCCTGACCTACGGCCTGATCGTCTACCAGGAGCAGGTGCAGAAGGCCGCCCAGATCATCGCCGGGTACTCGCTCGGCGAGGCCGACATCCTGCGCCGCGTGATGGGCAAGAAGAAGCCCGACGAGCTGGCGAAGAACTTCGTGCTGTTCCAGGCGGGCGCCAAGAAGAACGGCTTCTCCGACGCGGCGATCCAGGCGCTGTGGGACGTACTGGTCCCGTTCGCCGGGTACGCGTTCAACAAGGCGCACTCCTCCGCGTACGGACTGGTCACGTACTGGACCGCGTACCTCAAGGCGAACTACCCCGCCGAGTACATGGCGGCGCTGCTGACCTCGGTCAAGGACGACAAGGACAAGTCCGCGGTCTACCTCAACGAGTGCCGCCGCATGGGCATCAAGGTGCTCCCGCCCAACGTCAACGAGTCCGAGTCGAACTTCGCCGCTCAGGGCGACGACGTCATCCTCTTCGGGCTGACGGCCATCCGTAACGTCGGACAGAACGTCGTCGACTCGATCATCCGGTGCCGCAAGGCGAAGGGGAAGTACAGCAGCTTCCCCGACTTCCTCGACAAGGTCGAGGCGGTGGTCTGCAACAAGCGGACCGTCGAGTCACTGATCAAGGCCGGCGCCTTCGACGAGATGGGCCACACCCGCAAGGGCCTCGTCGCCCACCACGAGCCGATGATCGACAACGTGGTGCAGGTCAAGCGCAAGGAGGCCGAGGGGCAGTTCGACCTCTTCGGCGGCGGCGAGGAGGACAGCGACGAGCCTGGCTTCGGACTCGACGTCGAGTTCTCCGACGTCGAGTGGGAGAAGTCGTACCTGCTGGCCCAGGAGCGCGAAATGCTCGGGCTGTACGTCTCCGACCACCCGCTCTTCGGTATCGAACACGTGCTGACCGACAAGTCCGACGCGGCGATCTCCCAGCTCACCGGTGGCGAACACGCCGACGGGGCGATCGTCACCATCGGCGGCATCATCTCCGGACTCCAGCGGAAGATGACCAAGCAGGGCAACGCCTGGGCCATCGCCACCGTCGAGGACCTGGCCGGTTCCATCGAGTGCATGTTCTTCCCGGCCACGTACCAGCTGGTCTCCACCCAGCTCGTCGAGGACACCGTCGTCTTCGTCAAGGGACGGCTCGACAAGCGCGAGGACATTCCGCGGCTGGTCGCCATGGAGATGCAGGTCCCCGACCTCTCGTCGGCCGGGACCAACGCGCCGGTGGTGCTCACCATCCCGACGGTCAAGATCACCCCGCCGATGGTCGCCCGCCTCGGCGAGGTGCTCAGCAACCACCGCGGCAACACCGAGGTACGGATCAAGCTCCAGGGCCCCCGCAAGACCACCGTCCTCCGGCTCGACCGGCACCGGGTCCAGCCCGACCCGGCGCTCTTCGGCGACCTGAAGGTGCTGCTCGGCCCGTCCTGCCTGGCCGGCTGAGCGGCTCCCGCAACGCACGAGAGAGGCGCCCCGCCCTGCGGGAGCGCCTCTCTCGGCTACCGGCCTGTGGCCGGACCGGAGACGACCGGTCAGTTGTGGCCGAAGCGCCGCTGCTGCTTACGGGCAACATCAGCAGGGCTGCCCTGGGCCTGCGACTGGGACTGCGACTCGTAAGCCGTCGACTTCGTCTCCTCCGCGCCGCGCTCCGGTATGGACGCGCGGTTCTGCTGGCTGCCCTGCTTGCGGTTCTTGTTCTTGGCCATGGTGTTCCTCCTGTGCGGAATCTCGGGGCCAGGACCGCTGTCAGATTCACATACCGGCATATACAGCGCATGTTGGATCATTACCGTGCGTAGTGAGGGGGTATCATGCGCCGTTTTCCGTATCCGCCACGCCGATGATCGAGTTCCGGCCGTCAACCCTCACGCCGTCGGGCAGACTTCGAGGAAACCCTGAGCAGAACCCATTCCCGAATTCTGGAAGAGGGTGGATCGCGTGGACCGTTGCGTCGTCCTGGTGGACGCCGGCTACTTGCTGGGCGCAGCCGCGAGTCTGCTGGCGGGAGAGCCCGCCCGTTCCCGCATCACCGTCGACCACGCGGCGCTGATTCAGGGCCTGCGCGAGCGGGCCGAAGCCGACACGGAGCAGCCGCTGCTGCGGATCTACTGGTTCGACGGTGCCCCCGACCGCGTCCCGCAGCCCGAGCACCGCAGGCTGCGCGTCATGCCCAGGGTGACCGTGAGGCTCGGAGCGCTCACCCGCAGTGACGGACGCTGGGCGCAGAAGGGCGTCGACGCCGCCATGCACGCCGAGCTCACCGAGTTGGCCAGGAACCGCGCCTGCTCCGACGTCGTCCTGGTGACCGGCGACGGTGATCTGCTGCCCGGACTGATGTCTGCCAAGGAACACGGTGTGGCCGTCCATCTCTGGGCCGTGCAGGCCGCCGACGGGGACTACAACCAGTCCGAGGACCTGGTCGCCGAGGCCGACGAACGCCGGGTGCTCGACCGGGCCTGGATCACCCAGGCCGTGCGGGCCAAGGACAACGGCGGCAGCTGCGCCCCGCCCCCCGCAACCCGCCCCGAGATCGCCGCGATCCTCTCCGCGCCACTGCCCGAGGCGGCCCTCGCCGCCTCCGCCGAACGCGCCTCGGAGGCCCAGGCGGCCGCCGCCCGCAACGGCGCGGCGGTGCCCACCGGCGAGGAAACCGCGCATGCCCCGGCTGCTCAGGGCGGCAGGGGTGTCCCCACCCCCAAGGACCTGGCGGGCACCCTGCGCGGCCCCGGCACCCCGACCGCCGCCGCACAGCCGGCGGCGCAGCCCCCGGCGACCGCGACCCTGCGCTGGTCCTCCGACAGGGGCTGGATGGAGCGCGGCGGACCGCTCGGCGAACCCGCCGAGACCGCCTCGCTGCCCACCCTGGCCCAGCTCACCTCCGCCGAGCAGCGCTGGGCGGACCGTGAGGAGGACATCACCACGGTCGGCGGTGACCCGTTCGAGGTGGGTCAGGTCTTCGCCCGGCGCTGGATGGAACGGCTGCCGGAGACCGTCCATCTGCAGAAGCTGTCCACCATGTACCCGCGGATCCCGCACCGCATCGACGGTGAGCTGCTGCGGTACGCGGCGCGGTTCGGCCTGCTCGCCCACAAGGACGACCAGATCGACGAACACGACCGATACGCGATCCGGGCGGGTTTCTGGCGCGAGATCGACGTACGCGCGGCGGCCGAACACGCCCCCGTGGTGGAGTAGTCCGGCAGCCCGGGCGCAAAAGGGGGCGTCCGACCCCGTACTCTCGTACCTCGTGAGTACGGGCACAGCACAGGCGCAGACGGCGACCGGGACCGTGTGCGCGGTGCGTGATCTGGTCAAGACCTATCCCGCCGCCCGCGGCCGCCGCGGCACACCCGCCACCCCCGAGGTGCGCGCGACCGACGGGATCAGCCTCGACGTCCGACGCGGTGAGATCTTCGGACTTCTCGGGCCCAACGGTGCGGGCAAGTCCACGCTCGTACGCCAGCTCACCGGGCTGATGCGGCCCGACTCCGGCAGCGTCGAGATGCTGGGGCACGACCTCGTGCGCCACCCCGAGCGGGCCTCCCGGCTGATCGGCTACCTCGGGCAGGAGTCCACGGCCCTCGACGAGCTGACCGTTTCGCTCGCCGCCGAGACCACCGGGCGGCTGCGCGGACTCGCGGTACGGGAGGCACGCGCCACGCGCGACGCCGTACTCGAAGAGCTCGGTCTCACCGACATCGCGGCGCGCCCTCTGAAGAAGCTTTCCGGCGGGCAGCGGCGGCTTGCCTGCTTCGCCGCCGCCCTGGTCGGGGAGCGGCCGGTCCTGATCCTGGACGAGCCGACGACCGGGATGGACCCCGTCGCCCGGCGCGCCGTCTGGGCCGCCGTCGACCGGCGCCGCGCCGAGCACGGTACGACGGTGCTGCTGGTCACCCACAACGTCATCGAGGCCGAGACCGTCCTCGACCGGGTCGCCGTCCTCGAACGCGGCAAGGTCATCGCCTGCGACACGCCCACCGGCCTCAAGGAGCGGGTGGCGGGCGAGGTCCGGGTCGAGCTGGTGTGGCGCGACCGCGCGCCCCTGGACGTTCCCGAGGTGGCCGTGCTGCGGCAGTCCGCGCAGGAGTCCGGGCGCCGCTGGGTGCTGCGGCTCGGGCCGGACGAGGCGCGGGCGGCGGTCGCCGCGGTGACCGGCGGGGCCGCGTTCGCCGCACTCGACGATTTCACTCTGGCGACGCCGAGCCTGGAGGACGTCTACCTGGCGCTCGGCGGGGACGCCACGCAGGGGCTGGTGAAAGCATGACCGCGGCGATCGGGTACGGATGTACGGCCGGGCAGGGACCGAACGGGAGCAGCACCAGGTGACGAGCATTGTTCCTGCGGAGGCGGCCGGTGCTCGGACGACGGGCGGAAGCGGTTCTGCCGCCGAGGGAGGGACCGGGGACGGCGCCGGTGGCGTTGCCGTGCCGCTCGCGCCTCGGGCCCGGCTGCTTCCCTCGCTCTCGGCCGTGTACCGCGCCCAGCTGTCCCGGGCCAGAGTCGCCCGCATCCCGCTGCTCTTCGTGGCGACCTTCCAGTCCATCGGGATCATGATCCTGATGCGCGGCGTCGTCGACGGCGGCTCCGAGGCACGGGCCGTCGTCGCCGGATCCAGCGTCCTCGTCGTCGCCTTCGTCGCGCTCAATCTGCTCGCCCAGTACTTCGGGCAGCTACGGGCCGGCGGCGGGCTCGACCACTACGCCACCCTGCCGGTGCCGCCCGCCGCGGTGGTGCTCGGTGCGGCGGGGGCGTACGCCTCCTTCACCGTGCCCGGCACGATCGTCACCGCGGTCACCGGGAGCGTGCTCTTCCAACTGCCGATGACCCACCTGTGGGTGCTCGCCGCCGTCATTCCGCTCGCCGGAGCCGCGCTGGCCGGGCTGGGCGCCGCGCTCGGACTGCTCGCGCCCCGGCAGGAGCTCGCCACGCTGCTCGGACAGCTCGGCATGTCGGCGGCGCTGCTGCTGGGGGTGCTGCCGGCCGACCGGATGCCCGCGCCGATCGGCTGGGCGCGTGATCTGCTGCCCTCGACGTACGGCGTCGAGGCCCTGTCCCGGTCGTTCAACGCCCATCCCGACTGGGCGGTCGTCGTTCTCGATCTCGCCGTCTGCGCCGTCGTCGGCGTCCTCTCCCTGGCCGTGGCGACCTGGGCGTACCGCAGGGCAGCGGTCCGGTGAGGCGTGGCACAGGGGCGCCTGGCACGATGGCAAGGTGACCGCACCTCTGACACCGCCCCACCAGCCCTCGTCCCATGGCCCCTGGCAGACGCCGCCGAGGGGCGGCGGCTCCGGTCCGGGGACCTTCCTGGAGTCTCAGGAGGAGCACGATCCGCGGGCGGATCTGCGGCGCGCGGCCGTCGTCGCCGTCCTGCTGGCGGTGGCCGGCGTCGGGCTCGGACTGCTGTGGCTGTGGCTGTCGCCGCGGGTCCCGCTGATCTCCGACAGCCAGGCGGTCTTCCTCAAGGACAGCGAGGGCGAGGAGGCGATCGGGAGCGACGGGACGTTCGTGCTGCTCGCGCTCGCGTTCGGGGCGGTGTCCGCGGCGCTGGCCTTCTGGTTCCACCGACGTGGCGGGATCGCGCTGGTCGTGGGGCTTGCCCTGGGCGGGCTGCTCGGGTCGCTGGTGGCCTGGGGGGTGGGCGTCTGGCTCGGACCGGAACGCGATGTGGTCGCCCATGCGCGTGAGGTCGGCAAGGGCGTGGTGTTCGACGCACCGCTCGACCTCCACGCGAAGGGTGCGTTGCTGGCCTGGTCGCTGGCGGCGATGGTCGTTCATCTGGCGCTGACCGCGGCGTTCGGGCCGCGGGATCCGGAGCCGGACTGGGGAGCCTGGGGTGTGCCGGGGGGTGGGCCGGGGGGTGCGGGCTCGGCGGGGCCTTCGTCTCCGTCCTCGCCTTCGTCTCCGTCCTCGCCTTCGTCTCCGTCCTCGCCTTCGTCTCCGTCCTCGCCTTCGTCCTCTCCGTCGCCGCCGAAGGAGTCGTAGGGAGCGGGGCGGGGCTACGGGGGTAGGGCCGCTGCGCGGGGCCTCACCCCACCGCGCCCCTTCCCGCAACCGGGGCTCTGCCCCGGACCCCGGTCCGGGGTCGCCGGACGGGCTGGAAGAGGGGCTGCGAATGCCCCTGGGTGAGTGCCCCCGGGGCCGCTTGCGCTACGCCCGGCCGATGGCCGCGAACACCGCCCCCGTCAGCGCAGCCAGATCCTTCGGGGCCAGTTCCACCTCCAGGCCGCGGCGGCCCGCCGATACGCAGATCGTCTCGTGGAACTGCGCCGACTCGTCCAGTACCGTCGGCAGCCGCTTCCGCTGGCCCAGGGGGGAGATGCCGCCCCGGACATAACCCGTCGTGCGTTCCGCCGCCGCCGGGTCCGCCATCGCGGCCCGCTTGCCGCCGACCGCCGCTGCCAGGGCCTTCAGGTCCAGGGAGCCGGCCACCGGGACGACCGCCACGGTCAGGGTGCCGTCCACGTCGGCCACCAGGGTCTTGAAGACCCGGTCGGGGGCGACGCCCAGCGCTTCCGCCGCCTCCTCACCGTACGAGGGGGAGGCCGGGTCGTGCTCGTACGCGTGGGTCGTGAAAGGGGTGCCCGCCGCGGTCAGGGCGACCGTCGCCGGAGTGCCGCCGGAGCCGGACTGCTGGTGCTTCTTCGGCTTCTTCGCCACGGGGCAGGGTCCTCACATCAGTTGGGGTGGGTCGGCGCCCTGGTCAGGTCGACTGCGGGCAGGGACGGCAGGTGCCGGATGACGGCCGTCTCGGAGCGCAGGAGCGTCAGTTCCTCGCGCAGGCGCGTCGCCGTGTCCGGCGCCTGCAGCAGTCGCTGCTTCGACGGGATGTCGAGGACCGCGGCGGCGGCCACCAGGTACGAGACGACCGACGGTTCGTCCGGCAGTTCCGCGCCCGTCGTCAGGGAACGCTCGCTCGCTCCGGCCAGTCGCTTCTGGTAGCTGCGGAACGCCCGCAGTACGCCCTCGGCAAGCGCGCCCGCCTCGTCGCCGGTGTCCTCTTCGAGCTCTTCGACCTCGGCCGTCAGGTAGGGGCCGCCCGCGTCGACCGAGAGCAGCTTGACCCGGGTGGTGCCGGTCGCCAGGACCTCGAAGCTGCCGTCCGCGCGTTCCCGGATCTTCGCCGCGTCCGCGACACAGCCGACCCGGTGGAACGTCTGGATCGGGTCGGGGCCGAAGCCGTCCGAGGGACCGCGCCCGGTGGCGGAGGGCACCGTGGTGGCGTCCGGCATTCCGGCGGCGGTGGGCGCTATCTCGCGGCCGTCGCGGATCGCGACGACCACGAAGCGGCGCGGTTCGTCCTCATCGGTCTTCAGCAGCTCGCGCATCAGGGCGCGATAGCGCTCCTCGAAGACGTTGAGCGGCAGCACGAGGCCGGGGAACAGCACCGCGTTCAGCGGGAAGAGGGGCAGACGAGCGGTGGTCACAACGGTCAAGCGTAATGGCCGCGCGACCCGCTGTGGTCGGCCCGGTACCGCAAAGGCATCCCGGATGCCACCTGGAGGCGTACCCCGTCCCGCGCGTCCAGGAACTGGCCGAGCGGATCGTCGGAGACCAGCGACCACGGGAACGACGTCGCATGGGGCCCGATCAGCCGGAACTGTTCCAGCGCCTCGTCCCAGCGCCCCCGGACGACCAGCACGTACGCCAGCAGATTGCGGACCTCGGCCGGCCACGGATCGCCCGGCTCATACGTGGCGGACAGCGCGATCGCCAGATCCGCGGCCCTGTCGATCCGCTCCTCCAGCACCGATGTGGTCTGTGTCTCGGGGCCGGCGATCAGGAGCGCGAACGCGGCCCGCACCGGCAGCGCCTGCACCAGTGAGCTGGGCAGCGAGTCCTCCGCGGCCTGTTCGGCGAAGTCGAAGCATTCGCGGTGCGAGCCGTACCAGGCGGCGGACAGGTACTGCAGCGCCGCGACATGGCAGCCGTAGTGGTGCGAGGAGCGCCGGACGGCCTGCTCCCACAGCGCCTCGAAGGCGGCATGCGGGGCATGCGTGCCGCGGGCGTGGTCGAGTGCGAGCCGCCAGGGCACCGGGTCGCGCGGATCGCTCTCGGCCGCCGCGGTGATCAGTGGTGCCACGTCGCGCAGCTGCTCGGCGCGGGCCGGTGACTCCCAGGCCCGCCGGACCGCCAGTTCGGCCTTGACGAGCAATGCGTCCGGGTCGTGCGGGGCGGCGGCGAGCCAGTCGGCCAGCCAGCTGTCGCGGTGGCGGGCGAAGGTGACGAGCCGGCCGAGGTAGCGGTCGCGATTCTCCCACTCGGCGGCGTCCCGGGTGGTGGCGAGGAGCTTGGCGGCCGGCTCGTACTCCCCGAGGGCGGCGGCGACGAGCGCGGGGGAGAGCCGTTCGTCGGGGGCATCGAGCAGCACCGCATCGTCAGCGGGCAGTCCGGTGGACAGCTGCGGCGCGTGCCGGATCATGCGCGCGGTACGGAGCAGGGCGCGAAGGAATGACATGGTGCAGGCCATTGAAAAACGCTGGTCGAGGCGGCGCCAGAGGGGCGCTGTGAAACTTTGGTGCCGAGTACAAGGGTTGCCCCGACGAGGGTCAACAAAGAGTAAAGGATGAGGTGGAATCTGGCTTGATTGTTTTGCTCCGGTGGTCGGTATCCGCGCTGGTCGGTCGAGGGAGACCGGTCGCCGTGTCCGCCGGGCCCTTGCCTGCGGGCAGCGGGCGGCCCGTGCCGACCGTGCCCGGTCAGCCGCGGCGCAGCAGCCGCGACGCGCCCGCCGCCACCGTCGTGGCCAATATCCACCCCAGCAGCACCAGCGCGGCCGCCGCCCACTGCCAGCCGCCCTCCATCCGCCAGTACCCGTCCTGTCCGAGGTTGATCACGGGCACCAGCAGATCCAGCGCGTACAGCGCCGCATTCCACTCCGGGTGCTCGTCCTGCTTGATCGCCGCCGGTTCGTACTGCGAGAAGGCCACCGTCCCGGCCGCCCACAGCACCGCCATCCACACCGCCGCCCGCCCGGGCCGGTAGCCGTACGCCACCGTCCAGTCCTGCAGGATCCCCCACAGCTTCGCGGCGGGCGGCAGCGTCTCGCGCCGGCGCCGCTGCTTGGCGAGCAGCACCTCGCGGGCGTCCGCGTCCTCCCCGCAGTTGCGCAGCACCGTCGCCAGCCGTTCGTACGGCTCGGGTACGTACTCGGGGGTCGCCGCCGCCAGCCACTCCAGGCGGCGGGAGAGCGGGAAGTGCCCGTACGGGACGAGGTTCTCGTAGACGAAACCGCCCATCGCGAGACCGCCGGGCCCCGGCCAGCTGGTCGACACGTCGATCAGCGTGACGACCTTCGCGCCGTTGAGCACGACCCGGCCCTCCTCCGGGCGCTCCGCGTTGAACCGCAGCTCCGGGGCGACGATCCGGCGCAGCGACAGCTCCTCGCGGGGCGCCAGCACGAACCTGGCCTTGTGCAGGTCGACCGCGTCACCGAACCGCCCGTCGTCCAGCCGCACTCCGCCGCGGCACTCGAAGACCTGAGCCCGGGTGCCGTGTGCCGGGGCCTGGGCCTGGGCCATGACGATGCCGTACGGGGGAGTGGTGCCCAGGTTCCCCGTGTCGACGCTGACCCATGCCTCGGTCATGTACAAGGTCCGCTCCACCGTCAGCTGCGGGGCGTTCAGTGCGCGCCGGGCACGCCCCGCCCGCAGCCGGCTGCCGCGCAGACTCAGCGAACCGCCGACCTTCGCGCCGCGCAGACTCAGCTCGCCACGCGTCTCGACCATCTCCGCCTGCAGGTCCTGCGCGACCGTCAGACCGTCCGCGGCGAGCGCGCGGCCCTGCCGGTCGGCCCCGAGCTCGATCTGGTTGAGCAGCAGATCGGTGCCGATATGGGCGTCGGTGAGCCGCATCCCGCGCTCGATCTGGCAGCGCGGCAGATGCAGATCGCCCTCGGTGCGCAGCCGCGCCGCCTCCAGCCGGGGCACCGCGCAGCCGACCATCCGCAGCGTCGTGAAGTGACACTCCGGCAGGACCACCTCCTCCTCGAAGCGGCAGCCCGTCAGCTCCACGTACGGAGCCACACGCCCGCCCGCGAGATCGAGCGTCCCGGTGATCCGTACCCCCCGGAGCTTCAGCGCGGCGACCCGTCCGGGCCGGGCGGGCGGCCCGCTCAGCAGCAGCCGGGCGACGACACGGGCGTCCACACTGCGCTCGGCGCCCCAGACCGTCGGCGCGAACGGGTCGTCCCGCATCGGGTCGCGGGCGCGCAGATCGTAGGTGCTGCCGTTCCGGAACGCCTGCCACATGCCCAGTTCCGCCGTGCTGAGGCTGTCCGGGATCTCGCTGTCCTGCGGTTCGGTCACCGGGGCCCCTTCCGCTTGCAGCTGTTATTCCCTCTGTGTTCCCTCTGGGTGACGGCGTGAACGCCGACGGTCAGTAGTGGCCGGGAGTAGTCGGCCGTGACGGCCGGGTCATGTATCAGCCAGTGATACGGGCGAACTGCCGCCGGAGGCGGTCTGAGAGAATTGGGGTGTGATCTCTCGAATCGATCTGCGCGGCGATGCCCTCCCCGAGGGCGGCGACCTGCGCGACCTGCTGCCCCGAGCCGAGTTCGACGTGGAAGCCGCACTGGAGACGGTGCGCCCCATCTGCGAGGACGTACGCCATCGTGGCTCAGCGGCAGTGATCGAGTGGGGGGAGAAATTCGACGGCGTACGGCTCGACTCGATCCGGGTCCCGGCCGCGGCCCTCTCCGAGGCGCTGGACCGGCTCGACCCCGCCGTACGGGCCGCCCTGGAGGAGTCGATCCGCCGCGCCCGCCTCGTCCACCACGAGCAGCGCCGCACCACGCACACCACACAGGTCGTCCCCGGCGGCACCGTGACCGAGAAGTGGGTGCCCGTCGAGCGCGTCGGCCTGTATGTGCCGGGCGGGCGCTCCGTCTACCCGTCGTCCGTGGTCATGAACGTCGTCCCGGCGCAGGAGGCGGGTGTCGAGGGCATCGCCGTCGCCTCCCCGCCGCAGAAGGAGTTCGGCGGTCTGCCGCACCCCACCATCCTCGCCGCCTGTGCCCTGCTCGGCGTCGACGAGGTGTACGCCGCCGGTGGCGCCCAGGCCATCGCGATGTTTGCGTACGGAACGGCCGAATGTCTCCCGGTGAACCTCGTCACCGGCCCCGGCAACATCTATGTCGCCGCCGCCAAGCGCCTCCTCAAGGGCCGCATCGGCATCGACGCCGAGGCCGGACCCACCGAGATCGCGATCCTCGCCGACTCCACCGCCGATCCGGTGCACGTCGCCGCCGATCTGATCAGCCAGGCCGAGCACGACCCGATGGCCGCCGCCGTCCTCGTCACCGACTCCGAGGAACTGGCCGCCGCCACCGAGGCCGAGCTGAAGCCGCAGATCGCCGCGACCAAGCACATCACCGACCGGATCGAGCCCGCGCTGGCCGGCCGTCAGTCCGCGATCGTCCTGGTCAACGATCTGGAGGACGGCCTCAAGGTCGTCGACGCGTACGCCGCCGAGCACCTGGAGATCCAGACCGCCGACGCCGCAGCCGTCGCCGACCGGGTCCGCAACGCCGGAGCGATCTTCGTCGGCCCGTGGTCCCCGGTCTCGCTCGGCGACTACTGCGCCGGCTCCAACCACGTCCTGCCCACCGGCGGCTGCGCCTGCCACTCCTCGGGCCTGTCCGTGCAGTCCTTCCTGCGCGGTATCCACATCGTCGACTACACGCGCGACGCGCTCGCCGAGGTCACCCACCATGTCGTGGCCCTCGCCGAGGCGGAGGACCTCCCCGCCCACGGCGCCGCTCTCAAGGCTCGATTCGCCGAAGGCGAACTGGACGAGCACAGTGGCTGGAAGGTTCCGCAGCAGTGACGAACAGCAGCACCACCCGTATCGACGACCTGCCGATCCGGGACGAGCTCCGTGGTCAGTCGCCGTACGGCGCGCCCCAACTCGACGTGGCCGTACGGCTGAACACCAACGAGAACCCGTACCCGCTCCCCGAAGCGCTCGTCGACCGTATCGCCGAGCGTGTCCGCGAGGCCGCCCGCGACCTCAACCGCTACCCCGACCGGGACGCCGTCGAGCTCCGTACCGAACTGGCCCGCTACCTCACCCGCACCGCCGGGCACGAGGTCGGTCTCGCCAACGTCTGGGCGGCCAACGGCTCCAACGAGGTGCTGCAGCAGCTGCTGCAGACCTTCGGCGGGCCCGGACGCACCGCGATCGGCTTCGAGCCCTCGTACTCGATGCACGCTCTCATCGCGCGCGGCACCGGCACAGGCTGGATCTCCGGACCGCGCAAGGACGACTTCACGATCGATGTCGACGCGGCCTGCAAGGCCATCGCCGAGCAGCGCCCGGACGTCGTCTTCATCACCTCGCCCAACAACCCCACGGGCACCGCGGTCGACGCCGCCACCGTCCTCGCGCTGTACGACGCCGCCCAGGCCGCCAGGCCCTCGATGGTCGTCGTCGACGAGGCGTACGGCGAATTCAGCCACCACCCCTCGCTCCTCCCGCTGATCGAGGGCCGGCCGAACATGGTGCTCTCGCGCACCATGTCGAAGGCGTTCGGCGCCGCCGGACTGCGCCTCGGCTATCTCGCCGCCGACCCGGCCGTCGTGGACGCCGTCCAGTTGGTGCGGCTGCCCTACCACCTGTCCTCCGTCACCCAGGCCACGGCACTCGCCGCCCTGGAGCACACCGAGACGCTCCTCGGATACGTCGCGCAGCTCAAGAGCGAGCGCGACCGGATCGTCACCGAACTGCGTGCCCTCGGCTTCGACGTGACGGACTCGGACGCCAACTTCGTCCAGTTCGGCCGCTTCGCCGACAGCCACACCGCCTGGCAGCAGATCCTCGACCGGGGAGTCCTGGTCCGGGACAACGGCGTACCGGGATGGCTGCGGGTCTCCGCAGGAACCCCGGCAGAGAACGACGCGTTCCTCGATGCGGTACGCGAACTCAAGAAGGAGCACGACGGATGAGCCCCCGCGTAGGCCGCGTGGAACGCACCACCAAGGAAACGTCGGTGCTCGTCGAGGTCAACCTCGACGGCACCGGAAAGGTCGACGTGTCGACCGGGGTCGGCTTCTACGACCACATGCTCGACCAGCTCGGCCGCCACGGCCTCTTCGACCTCACGGTCAAGACCGAGGGCGACCTGCACATCGACACGCACCACACGATCGAGGACACCGCCCTGGCCCTCGGCGCCGCCTTCAAGCAGGCGCTCGGCGACAAGGTCGGCATCTACCGCTTCGGCAACTGCACCGTCCCGCTGGACGAGTCGCTCGCCCAGGTCACCGTCGATCTCTCCGGCCGCCCCTACCTGGTGCACACCGAGCCGGAGAACATCGCGCCGATGATCGGCTCGTACGACACCACGATGACCCGGCACATCCTGGAGTCCTTCGTCGCCCAGGCACAGATCGCCCTGCACGTCCACGTCCCGTACGGCCGCAACGCCCACCACATCGTGGAGTGCCAGTTCAAGGCGCTCGCCCGCGCCCTGCGGTACGCCTGTGAGCGCGACCCGCGCGCCGCCGGAATTCTTCCTTCCACGAAGGGCGCGCTGTGACCGGCCTCAACACCGTTCTGATCGTCCTCGGCCTCTTCCTGGCCGGTGGCGTCTACTCCTTCTCGAAGCAGAAGATGCCCAAGGGCGTCATCGTGCTGCTCGGGATCGCATCCGTGATGTGCCTGGTCGCAGGTGTCATGCGGATCCAGGGACTCTGGGACTGAGGGAGCGACCTGTGAGTGAGAAGAAGAAGGTCGTCGTCTTCGACTACGGCTTCGGCAACGTCCGTTCCGCCGAGCGCGCCCTCGCCCACGTCGGCGCGGACGTCGAGATCACACGCGACTTCGACCGGGCGATGAACGCCGACGGGCTGCTGGTGCCCGGCGTCGGCGCGTTCTCCGCCTGCATGGAGGGGCTGAAGAAGGCCCGCGGCGACTGGGTCATCGGCCGCAGGCTCTCCGGCGGCCGGCCCGTGATGGGCATCTGCGTCGGCATGCAGATCCTCTTCGAGCGCGGCATCGAGCACGGCGTGGAGACGGAGGGCCTCGACGAGTGGCCCGGCACCGTCGCCCCGCTGAAGGCCCCGGTCGTCCCGCACATGGGCTGGAACACCGTGCGGTCCCCCGAGGACTCCGAGCTCTTCGCCGGTCTCGACCCCGAGGCCCGGTTCTACTTCGTGCACTCGTACGCGGTGCACGACTGGAGCCTCGAAGTCACGAACGCCAGGATCAGGGCCCCCCGGGTCACCTGGGCCACCCACGGTGAGCCGTTCGTCGCCGCCGTGGAGAACGGCGCCCTGTGGGCCACCCAGTTCCACCCCGAGAAGTCCGGCGATGCCGGCGCCCAGCTGCTGACCAACTGGATCGGAACACTCTGATGTCCACCACGCTTGAGCTCCTCCCCGCCGTCGACGTCCGCGACGGCCAGGCCGTCCGCCTCGTGCACGGCGAGTCCGGCTCCGAGACCTCGTACGGCGACCCCCTGCAGGCCGCCCTCGCCTGGCAGAAGGCGGGCGCCGAGTGGCTGCATCTCGTCGACCTGGACGCCGCGTTCGGCACCGGTGACAACCGGGCGCAGATCGCCGAGGTCGCCCGCTCCATGGACATCAAGGTCGAGCTGTCCGGCGGCATCCGTGACGACGCCTCGCTCGCCGCCGCCCTCGCCACCGGCTGCACCCGGGTCAACCTCGGTACCGCCGCCCTGGAGACCCCCGAGTGGGTCGCCAAGGTCATCGCCGAGCACGGCGACAAGATCGCCGTCGGCCTCGACGTCCGCGGTACGACGCTCCGCGGCCGCGGCTGGACCCGCGACGGCGGCGACCTCTACGAGACCCTCGCCCGCCTCGACTCCGAGGGCTGTGCCCGCTACGTCGTCACCGACATCGCCAAGGACGGCACGCTCCAGGGCCCCAACCTGGAGCTCCTGAAGAACGTCTGCGCCGCCACCGACAAGCCGGTCGTCGCCTCCGGCGGCGTCTCCTCGCTGGACGACCTGCGGGCGATCGCCTCGCTCGTGCCGGAGGGTGTCGAGGGCGCGATCGTCGGCAAGGCGCTGTACGCGAAGGCGTTCACCCTCGAAGAGGCGCTGCAGGTGGTCTCCGGATGACCGATTCCGTCAACCGCATCTCCTCCGGCGCACCCTGGGAGGACAAGTTCGGCTACTCCCGCGCGGTGCAGCTGCCGAACGGGCTGGTCCTGGTCGCCGGCTGCACGTCGGTCGTCAACGGACAGATCTCCGCGGGCGGCCCGTACGAGCAGGCCGTCGTCTCCTTCAACGTCGCCTTCGACGCACTGAAGCAGGTGGGGCTGGGCCGCGAGGACGTCGTCCGTACCCGGATGTACATCACGCACGCCCGGGACGTGGACGAGGTCGGCCGTGCCCACAAGGAGCTGTTCGATGACGTCCGCCCCGCCGCTTCCATGATCATCGTCTCCGGTTTCGTCGACCCCAGCCTGGTCGTCGAGGTCGAGGTCGAGGCCTACCGGGAAGGTGCGCAATGAGTCTCGCGGTACGAGTCATCCCGTGCCTGGACGTCGACAACGGCCGGGTCGTCAAGGGTGTCAACTTCCAGAACCTGCGCGACGCGGGTGACCCCGTCGAGATGGCCAAGCTGTACGACGCCGAGGGTGCCGACGAGCTGACCTTCCTCGACATCACCGCGTCCAGCGGCGACCGGGAGACGACCTACGACGTGGTGCGCCGCACCGCGGAGCAGGTTTTCATCCCGCTCACCGTCGGCGGCGGTGTCCGTACCGCCGACGACGTCGACAAACTGCTGAGGGCCGGCGCCGACAAGGTCGGCGTCAACACCGCGGCGATCGCCCGCCCGGACCTCATCCGGGAGATCGCCGAGCGGTTCGGCCGACAGGTCCTCGTGCTGTCCGTGGACGCCCGGCGTACCCCCGCGGGCACCTTCGAGGTCACCACGCACGGCGGCCGCAAGGGCACCGGCATCGACGCCGTCGAGTGGGCGCACCGGGCCGCCGAGCTGGGCGCGGGCGAGATCCTGCTCAACTCGATGGACGCCGACGGCACGAAGGACGGCTACGACACCGAAATGATCACGGCGGTCCGCACTCATGTCACCGTCCCCGTCATCGCCTCCGGCGGCGCGGGCCGGCTCGCGCACTTCGCACCGGCCATCGCGGCGGGCGCCGACGCGGTGCTCGCCGCGTCCGTCTTCCACTTCGGCGATCTGCGGATCTCCGAGGTCAAGGGCGCTCTCAGGGAGGCCGGACACCCGGTCCGCTGACCGCAGTACTCCGTCGATCGCCGGACGAGCCGTTGTGGCCCGTCCGGCGATCGACGTTTTGCGGGCCGTCCCCTCACGGCATCGGGGCGGTATCCGAGATTCCACAACTTTTATTGCACAAAAAAGATTGTGCAAGTTTTCTTTTCTGTCTACGGTGAGGGCATGGCAAGCAACGAATCTCGCCGGATCTCGGACCTGGAGACCCTGAAGGCCTTCGGGCACCCCCTGCGGATGAAGCTCTACCGGGCGCTCTACATCTCCCGTAAGGCCACCGCCTCCCAGCTCGCCGAGCAGGTTGACGAGGCGGTCTCGCTGGTCAGTTACCACCTGCGCAAGCTCGCCGACCACGGCCTGATCGAGGAGGCCGAGCAGCAGGGCAAGGACGGCCGCGAGCGCTGGTGGCAGCCGGCCTCGAAGGGGCTGAACGTCCATGCCGAGGATTTCAGTGACGCGCCCGAGAAGGTCGCCACGCACACCGCCATCGGTCGGCTCTCGTTCGACCAGCACGTCGAGCTGTACCGCAGCTACATCGACTCGGCCCAGAGCTGGTCACTGGAGTGGCGCAGCGCCGCCTCCGGCTCCGAGTACCTGGCCCGGCTCACCGCCGACGAACTCGCCGCGCTCAGCCGTGAGGTGCACGAACTGATCGACCGGTACGAAGAGCTCGGCCGCGCCCGCGACGAGGCCGGAGACACGGAAGGCCGCGAGAACGTCGCCATGCACCTGTACGCATTCCCGTTCCGCACCTGAGTCGCCGCCCCGGGAGGACGACCCTCATGACCGTCACCGTCACGGCCACGAAAGCACCCGAACGCCCGGCCCACCGCGACGGCAACGTCCTGCGCTGGCTCGGCGCCTACGCCGCGTCGATGATCGGCGACAGCGTCTACTACATGGCGCTCGCCTGGTCCGCCGCCCGCACCGGCAGCGCCACCCAGGCCGGGCTCGTCCTCGCCGTCGGCTCCATACCCCGGGCCCTGCTGATGCTCGGCGGGGGAGTGCTCGCCGACCGGCTCGGCCCGCGCCGCGTCGTCATCGGCAGCGACGCCGCCCGCTGTCTGGTCGTGCTGGGCCTGGCGGGCGCGCTGCTGTTCACCTCGCCCGCCGTGTGGATGCTGGTCGCCGTCGCGCTCGTCTTCGGTGTGGTCGACGCGCTCTTCCTGCCCGCCGTCGGCGTCCTGCCGCCCCGGATCACCGCCGCCGGACAGCTGGCCCGCGTCCAGGGACTGCGGGGACTCGCCTCCCGTGCCGCCAATGTCGTCGGAGCCCCGCTCGGTGGCGCCGCAGTGGCTTTCGGCGGCCCGACCCTCGCGTTCGCCGCGGCCGGAGTGCTCTTCGCCGTGTCGCTGCCGTTGCTCCTTGCCCTGCGGATCAGCCCGCTGCCCGCAGCGGAAGCCGGTGAACCGTCCGGCACCGCCTGGCACGACCTGACCGACGGGCTGCGCCACATCCGCCGCCACCCGGTGCTCGGACCGCTCATGCTCGCCGTGGCCCTCAGCGAGCTGGGCTTCACCGGGCCGTTCAACCTCGGCCTGGTCCTGCTTGCCGGGCAGCGCGGCTGGGGGGCGTCCGGCATGGGCTGGATCGTCGCCGCGTTCGGGATCGGAGCCGGTGCGTCGGCGCTGCTGCTCGCGGTGCGCGGCCGGATGCCACGGGCCGGTCTCGTCATGTGCCTGACGGTACTGGTCGGCGCACTCGCCACAGCCGTTCTGGCCTTTGCCCCCTCGGTGGGCCTCGCCGCCGCGGTCGCCTTCTGCGTCGGGCTCTTCGCCGGACTCGGCGGCGCCCTGTGCGGCGCCCTGATCCAGACCGTCACCGACCCTGCCTACCTGGGGCGGGTCACCTCGGTCTCGACGCTCTTCACTCACGCGATCGCCCCGCTCAGCTACCCGGTCACAGGAGCCGCCGTCGCCGCCTGGGGCACCGGCCCGGTCTTCGTCACCAGTGCGGTGGTGTGCGCGGCCGGGGCGACGACCGGTCTGGCCTTCACGCGACTGCGCCGCGCCGAACTGCCGCACTGACATCGGGCGGCGGGCCGCGCGTACGGCACGCCGCCGGCCGCGCGGCCCGTCGTCCTACATGCCGAGCTCCGCCGTCCGCAGCCGGGCCACCGCCTCCTTGTCGCCCTCGACCTCCACCCGGGCCGCGTCCTGCCGCCCGGACGCGTACAGCAGCAGTTCGCCCGGCTCGCCGGTGACGGTCACCACCGGAGTGCCCTTGTGCGCCACCGCGGTCTGCCCGTCAGGGCGGCGCAGCACAAGACCCACCGGTGCCTTGCGCCCCATCAGCCGCGCCGCCTTCTCCATGCGCGACCAGAGCGCATCGGCGAAGACCGGGTCCAGCTCCCGCTGCGACCAGTCGGGCTGCGCCCGGCGCACATCCTCGGCGTGGATGTAGAACTCCACCGTGTTGGCCGCCTCGTCCACCTGCTTCAGCCCGAACGGCGACATCCGGGGCGGCCCCGTACGGATCAGCTGGATGAGTTCCTCGTACGGCTTCTCGGCGAACTCGGCCTGCACCCGTTCGAGCCGGTTCTTCAGCGGGCCGAGCAGCACCCCGGCCGCCGCGTCCGGTCGGCGCTCGCGCACCACGACATGGGCCGCCAGGTCCCGGGCCGTCCAGCCCTGGCACAGAGTGGCGGCTTCGGGGCCCGCCGCCTCCAACAGGTCGGCAAGCAGAAGTCGTTCGCGCTTCGCATGGGTCGACATGCTCGCCAGCGTACGACCGGGTCCCGCGGTCCGCCCAGTGGACGTCTCACGTAACCGCCCTCGCGACCACGGCAGAATGGGACCCATGACCAGCATGCCCGCGCCCAGCACCCCGCCCGCCAGCAGCCTGGACCCCGCCATCGCCGCCCGTCTCAAGCGCGGCGCCGACGGACTGGTCCCGGCCATCGCCCAGCAGTACGACACCGGCGAGGTGCTCATGCTCGGCTGGATGGACGACGAGGCCCTGCACCGCACCCTGACCACCGGCCGCTGCACCTACTGGTCGCGCAGCCGCCAGGAGTACTGGGTCAAGGGCGACACCTCGGGCCACATCCAGGTGGTCAAGTCCGTCGCCCTCGACTGCGACGCGGACACCGTTCTCGTCAAGGTCGACCAGACGGGTGCCGCCTGTCACACCGGTGACCGGACGTGCTTCGACGCAGACGTACTCCCGCTGGGACAGTAGGGTCAGCCGCCATGGATCTTGAGACCTTCCGCAAGCTGGCCGCCGACCGGCGTGTCATCC
This sequence comes from Streptomyces sp. NPDC057565, assembly GCF_042801455.1. Taxonomy (NCBI): domain Bacteria; kingdom Bacillati; phylum Actinomycetota; class Actinomycetes; order Kitasatosporales; family Streptomycetaceae; genus Streptomyces; species Streptomyces sp. NPDC057565. Next base: position 414,222 of record NZ_JBHVFU010000003.1, read on the forward strand.
CCGTCAGCCGCCGACTCCTCGCGGACGGCGACACCCCGGTCGCGCTCTACCGCAAGCTCGCGGGCGAGCGCACCGGCACGTTCCTCCTCGAATCCGCGGAGAACGGCCGTACCTGGTCCCGCTACTCCTTCATCGGCGTCCGCAGCGCCGCCACCCTCACCGTCCGCGACGGGCAGGCGCACTGGCTCGGCACCCCGCCCGTCGGCGTCCCCGTCGACGGGGATCCGCTGGACGCCCTGCGCGCCACCGTCGAGGCCCTGCACACCACGCGCGACCTGCACTCCGGCATGCCGCCGTTCACCGGCGGCATGGTCGGCTATCTCGGTTACGACATCGTGCGCCGACTGGAGCGGATCGGCGAGCACGGAGGCGACGACCTGCAGCTCCCCGAGCTGACGATGCTCCTCACCTCGGACCTCGCCGTCCTCGACCACTGGGACGGCAGCGTCCTGCTGATCGCCAACGCGATCAACCACAACGACCTGGAGACCGGGGTCGACGAGGCGTACGCCGATGCCGTCGCCCGGCTCGACGCCATGGAGGCGGACCTCTCCCGTCCGGTCGAGAGCGCCCCCGTGGCCCTTCCGCCGTCCGAGCTCCCGCCGTACACCGCGCTCTGGGGCGGCCAGGCCTTCCAGGACGCGGTCGTCGACGTGAAGGAGCGCATCAGGGCCGGCGAGGCGTTCCAGGTCGTCCCGTCCCAGCGCTTCGAGACCCCGTGCACGGCAAGCGCGTTGGACGTCTACCGGGTGCTGCGCGCGACCAACCCGTCGCCGTACATGTACCTCTTCCGGTTCGAGGGCTTCGATGTCGCGGGTTCCAGCCCCGAAGCCCTCGTCAAGGTCGAGGACGGGCGCGCGATGGTCCACCCGATCGCCGGGACACGGCCCCGCGGCGCCACCCCGCAGGAGGACCAGGCTCTCGCCGACGAGCTCCTCGCCGACCCGAAGGAACGCGCCGAGCACCTGATGCTCGTCGACCTCGGCCGCAACGACCTGGGACGGGTCTGTGTGCCCGGCAGCGTCGAGGTCGTCGACTTCATGTCGATCGAGCGGTACTCGCACGTGATGCACATCGTCTCCACGGTCACCGGCCGCGTCGCCGAAGGCCGTACCGCCTTCGACGTCCTGACCGCGTGCTTCCCGGCCGGGACTCTCTCCGGCGCCCCCAAGCCGCGGGCCATGCAGATCATCGAGGAGCTCGAACCCACCCGCCGCGGACTGTACGGAGGCTGCGTCGGCTACCTCGACTTCGCCGGGGACTCCGACACCGCGATCGCGATCCGTACGGCTCTGCTGCGCGACGGCACCGCGTACGTCCAGGCCGGAGCGGGAATCGTCGCCGACTCGGACCCGGTCGCCGAGGACACCGAATGCCGCAACAAGGCCGCCGCGGTCCTGCGCGCCGTCCATACCGCCAACCGCCTCCACGAAAGCTGAACGGGTAAGGGATAGTGGGGTACGTGAGTGCTGTCCCCGTACCCCAGCCCCGTGCCCGAGCCGCCACCGCGCCCGACGCCACGGGAAGCCGCCGCAGCCTGGCCGTCGGCCTGCTTCTCGGGGCGGTCGGTGCCACCGTCGTCCTCCTCGCCTCCGGCCAGACATGGGCCGAGGGCAAGGCCGCCGTCGGCGGCGGCTCCCTGCCTCTGACCGCCGACGGCCAGGACGTCACCGGACTCCCGGCGGCCCTCGCCATCGTCGGCCTGGCCGCCCTCGTCGCCGTCTTCGCCGTCCGCAGCACCGGCCGGCTGCTCGTCGCCGGGCTGCTCGCCCTCAGCGGCCTCGGCGCCGGACTGAGCGCCTACCTCGGCGCCTCCGACAGCGCGGCCCTCGACGAGAAGGCGGCGCAGACCACCGGCGACACCTCCGCCACCATCGACGCCCTCAGCCACACCGCCTGGCCGTACGTCACCGCCGTCGGCGGACTGCTGATCCTCATCGCCGGGCTGCTCGCCCTGCGGTACGGGAAGTTCTGGCCGACCATGTCGGGCCGGTACGAACGCGACGGCACTCCGCGCCCCCGCAAGGCCCCCCGCACCGCCCCGGACCCGGACCGGCCCGAGGACCTGTGGAAGGCCCTGGACCGCGGCGAGGACCCGACGCACTGAAGGACTTCCCGGCGCGAGCGGGGCGTGACCGGTGGGACACACCACGGGTACGACCCCCAGCTCACGTCGTACCCGTCCGTACGGGACAATGGTGGTGAGCTTTCTGCACAGCGGCAGCACAGCGCCACCAGCTTTGCGTACAGCGATACAGCGATACCCACAGCGCAACACCAACGAGGAGCAACTCATGGCGGGCAGCAGCCACGGTCACACCCCGGCCGCCTGGACCGGTGTCATCATCTCGTTCATCGGCTTCTGCGTCGCAGGCGTCTTCATGGTCGCGGCCAACCCGCTCGGCTTCTGGGCAGGTATCGCGGTCATCCTCATCGGCGGAGTCGTCGGTTTCGCGATGAAGGCCGCCGGCCTCGGCATGCCGAAGGAGTCGGCCGAGATGGCCGCCGCCCGGGCGCGAGCCGGACAGGCCCAGACGTCTTCCTGACGCCGGTCGGAACATCGTGAGAGGCGCAGCCCGGGCCGGGCTGCGCCTTTCCGCGTGAGCGGGGACAATCACCGGGTGGACGCCTCGCCTTCTCCCGCAGCCGCACCGGGCCCGCCCGGTCAACAGCCCGCGCCGGCCTTCCCGCCGGCACCCGTGCCCGCATCACCTTTCCGGCGGCTCGTCACCCCGGTGGCGGTGATGGCGGCCGTCATCGGGGCCTTCGGCTACGTCGGCGCCGTCGACCCCAACCAGCCGGGCCACTACCCGGTCTGCCCGATGCTGCAGGTCACCGGCCTGTTCTGCCCCGGCTGCGGCGGGCTGCGCAGCGCCCACGCCGTTGCCCACGGCGATATCGCCGCCGCCTTCGGCTCCAATGCCCTCGCCGTCGTCGGCTACGCGATCTTCGCCGCCGTCTGGGTGGTCTGGATGGTCCGCGCGAGCAGAGGAATGCCCGTACGGATCAACCTTGCACCGGCCTACTGGTGGGGGATCGGCGCCGTGCTGCTGATCTTCACCGTCGTTCGGAATCTGCCGTTCGGATCAGTACTGGCGCCATGAATGCCCAGCTAGTGGGACATTCGGCGGCCGGATGCGGGCCCTCGGCCCTCCTACGGATACCATCGAGATGGCTGATCCTGTTCCCTCATCACCGTCCCGGAAGGGGGCCGCTCGCGTGAGTGTGCTCGACGAGATCATCGACGGCGTCCGCGCCGACCTCGCAGAGCGGCAGGCGCGTGTCAGCCTCGACGAGCTCAAGGAACGCGCGGCGCGCGCTCCGGCGGCCAAGGACGGAGTCGCCGCCCTGCGCGGCGAGGGCGTGACCGTCATCTGCGAGGTCAAGCGCTCCAGCCCCTCCAAGGGGGCCCTGGCCGCGATCGCCGACCCGGCCGCGCTCGCCGCGGACTACGAGGCCGGTGGCGCGTCCGTCATCTCCGTCCTCACCGAGGAGCGCCGCTTCGGCGGTTCGCTCGCCGACCTGGAAGCCGTCCGCGCCAAGGTCGACATCCCGATCCTGCGCAAGGACTTCATCGTCACCTCGTACCAGCTCTGGGAGGCCCGCGCCTACGGCGCCGACCTCGCCCTGCTGATCGTCGCCGCCCTCGACCAGGAGGCCCTCGTCTCCCTGATCGAGCGCGCCGAGTCCATCGGCCTCACGCCGCTGGTCGAGGCGCACGACGAGGAGGAGGCGGAGCGCGCCGTCGACGCCGGAGCGAAGATCATCGGTGTCAACGCGCGCAATCTGAAGGACCTCAAGGTCGACCGCTCCACCTTCGAGCGTGTCGCCCCCGAGATCCCGGCGGGCATCGTCAAGGTCGCCGAGTCCGGCGTCCGCGGCCCGCACGACCTCATCGCCTACGCAAACGCCGGCGCCGACGCCGTACTCGTCGGCGAGTCCCTGGTCACCGGCCGCGACCCGCGGGCCGCTGTCGCCGACCTGGTCGCCGCGGGCGCCCACCCGGCCCTGCGGCACGGACGGGGCTGACCCGCACCATGTCCGCCGACCGTCCCCTGCCCCGCACCCGGCCGCGCCTGCGCCTGGCCGTGGTGACGGCTGCCCGGGACCCGCACGCGCCGCTGGCGCGCGGCTGCCGCCCCCGCGGCTGCCGCGCCCCCGCGCGCCGCGTGCACGGACGGCGGGTGCGGTATGTGATCGGCGACGAGCCCGGCCAGGTCAACGGCATGCGATGGCGCACGGGGACCGCGCTGTAGCGAGCCCCGGCCGACGTACTCGCACCACCCACTCGTACGTACGACCGCACCGTCCGACCGTCCCCGGTCGCGGCGGCGCTCTGCTGACGGCGCATACGGTGAACCCACCCGTTGCCATGACGAGGAGCACGTCGGATGTCATCTGACTTCTTCATTCCGGACCCCGAGGGTCTGATCCCCAGCGCCGAGGGCTACTTCGGCGCGTTCGGCGGCAAGTTCATCCCGGAGGCGCTCGTCGCCGCCGTGGACGAGGTCGCCGTCGAGTACGACAAGGCGAAGGCCGACCCGGCCTTCGCCGCCGAGCTCAATGAGCTCATGGTCAACTACACCGGTCGGCCCAGTGCGCTGACCGAGGTGCCGCGCTTCGCCGAGCACGCGGGCGGAGCCCGGATCTTCCTCAAGCGCGAGGACCTGAACCACACCGGCTCGCACAAGATCAACAACGTGCTGGGTCAGGCGCTGCTCACCAAGCGCATGGGCAAGACCCGCGTCATCGCCGAGACCGGCGCCGGCCAGCACGGCGTCGCCACCGCGACGGCCTGCGCCCTCTTCGGCCTCGAATGCACCATCTACATGGGTGAGATCGACACCGAGCGGCAGGCGCTGAACGTGGCGCGGATGCGGATGCTCGGCGCCGAGGTCGTCGCCGTGAAATCCGGCTCCCGCACGCTCAAGGACGCCATCAACGAGGCGTTCCGCGACTGGGTCGCCAATGTGGACCGCACGCATTACCTCTTCGGTACGGTCGCGGGCCCGCACCCCTTCCCGGCGATGGTCCGCGACTTCCACCGCGTCATCGGCGTCGAGGCCCGACGGCAGATCCTGGAACGGACCGGCCGGCTGCCGGACGCCGCGATCGCCTGTGTCGGCGGCGGCTCCAACGCCATCGGCCTGTTTCACGCCTTCATCCCGGACGCGCACGTCCGGCTGATCGGCTGCGAGCCCGCCGGACACGGCGTGGAGACCGGCGAGCACGCGGCGACCCTGACCGCGGGCGAGCCCGGCATCCTGCACGGCTCGCGCAGTTACGTCCTCCAGGACGACGAGGGTCAGATCACCGAGCCCTACTCCATCTCGGCCGGTCTGGACTACCCGGGCATCGGCCCGGAGCACGCGTACCTCAAGGACATCGGTCGCGGCGAGTACCGCGCGGTCACCGACGATGCCGCCATGCAGGCGCTGCTGCTGCTCTCCCGCACCGAAGGGATCATCCCGGCCATCGAGAGCGCCCACGCGCTGGCCGGAGCCCTGGAGGTCGGCAAGGAGTTCGGCAAGGACGGGCTGCTCGTGGTCAACCTGTCCGGCCGCGGCGACAAGGACATGGACACGGCGGCCCGCTACTTCGGGCTGTACGACGCGGACGCGACCGTCGAGGCGGACGCGGGGAACGGCGACGCCGAGATCGAGGAGGACGCCAAGTGAGTGGCAACATCGAGTTGTTGAGCGCCGCTCTCGCCGGTGCCAAGGCGGAGGACCGTGCCGCGCTCATCGCCTACCTGCCGGCCGGGTTCCCGACGGTCGACGGCGGCATCGAGGCCGTGAAGGCCGTCGTCGCCGGTGGCGCCGATGTCGTCGAGGTGGGCCTGCCGCACAGCGACCCCGTGCTCGACGGGCCGGTCATCCAGACAGCCGACGACATCGCTCTGCGCGGCGGCGTGAAGATCGCCGACGTGATGCGTACGGTCCGCGAGGCGTACGAGGCGACCGGCGCCCCGATCCTTGTCATGACGTACTGGAACCCCATCGACCGGTACGGCATCGAGCGGTTCACCGCCGAGCTCGCCGAGGCGGGCGGCGCCGGGTGCATCCTGCCCGACCTGCCGGTCCAGGAGTCCTCGGTGTGGCGCGAGCACGCCGACAAGCACGGTCTCGCGACCGTCTTCGTCGTCGCACCGAGCAGCAAGGACGAGCGCCTCACCACCATCACCGCGGCCGGCTCCGGCTTCGTCTACGCGGCCTCGCTGATGGGGGTCACCGGCACCCGCGAATCGGTCGGCGAGCAGGCCCAGGACCTGGTCCGGCGCACCCGCGCCACGACCGAGCTCCCGGTCTGCGTCGGCCTCGGCGTCTCCAACGCCCAGCAGGCCGCCGAGGTCGCCGTCTTCGCCGACGGGGTGATCGTCGGCTCCGCCTTCGTCAAGCGGATCCTGGACGCCCCCGACGAGGCGTCCGGTCTCGCCGCGGTCCGCTCATTGGCGGGCGAATTGGCCGAAGGCGTTCGAAAGCGCTGACATCGGGTGTAATCCATCCGGGTGGACCTGGGGCCGGGGAGGCACGCACGTGCCTCCCCGGTTCGTTGCTGCGGGTGTGAGCGAGAACAACCAAGAGGGAAAAAGGGCCGCGCGCGACCGGCTCATCCAGCAGCGTGAGCAGGAGAAGGCGCGCGAGCGCCGCCGGCGCACGCTGATCGTCTCCACCGCCGTGGTGGGTGTGCTGGCGCTGGCCGCCGTCATCGGCGTGATCGCCGCGAATTCGGGGGGCAAGGGCAACAAGGCGAGCAAGTCGGGGCCGGCCGTCGCACCGTCGGGGGCGACGGGCAAGGACAGCCTGGCCATCCAGGTGGGCGCCAACGACGCCCCGTCCACGCTGACGGTCTGGGAGGACTTCCGCTGCCCGGTCTGCGGCCAGTTCGAGAACGCGTTCCGGGACACGATCCACCAGCTGGAAAACACCGGACAGCTCAAGGTCCTGTACCACCTGGTCACGCTCATCGACGGCAATCTCGGCGGCAGCGGATCGCTGGACGCGGCCAATGCGGCCGCCTGCGCACAGGACGTCGGGAAGTTCTCCGCGTACCACGACGTCCTGTACCGCAATCAGCCGCAGGAGACCGACGACGCCTTCGGCAAGAGCAGCAGGCTGATCGAGCTGGCGGGCAAGGTCGAGGGCCTCGACACGCCCGACTTCCGCAGCTGTGTGGAGGACGGCACGCACAACACCTGGGTCCAGAAGTCCCACACCGCCTTCCAGACCGGCGGATTCCAGGGCACGCCGACCGCGCTCCTCAACGGCGAATCGATCTTCCCGAAGAAGGGGAACGAACCGATCACCGTGGCGAACCTGAAGAAGTGGGTCGCCGAGGCGAACAAGGGCAAGCAGCCGGGGAAGGTCACCCCGTCGCCCTCCGGTTCCTGAGTCACCCCACTGACGTGGGCTGCGGGCCGGCCGGGACGGGGAATCGATGACCGGCTCGTTACCCAGAAGTTGTCGGGCGGGTTGCCGCACCTCCCGCCCGGCAGGGTAGCGTCGACCCTGTCATGGACCTTGCCTACATTCCCAGCCCGTCGACCGGCGTGATCAATCTCGGCCCGATCCCGCTTCGCGGCTACGCGTTCTGCATCATCATCGGTGTGTTTGTCGCCGTCTGGTTCGGCAACAAGCGCTGGATCGCCCGGGGCGGCAGAGCCGGCACGGTGGCCGACATCGCCGTCTGGGCCGTGCCCTTCGGTCTCATCGGCGGCCGGCTCTACCACGTCATCACCGACTATCAGCTGTATTTCAGCGACGGTGAGAACTGGGTCGATGCCTTCAAGATCTGGCAGGGAGGCCTCGGTATCTGGGGCGCGATCGCGCTCGGCGCGGTCGGCGCCTGGATCGGCTGCCGTCGTCGAGGGATCCCGCTGCCCGCCTGGGCCGACGCGCTCGCCCCCGGCATCGCCATCGCCCAGGCGTTCGGCCGCTGGGGCAACTGGTTCAACCAGGAGCTGTACGGCAAGCCGACGGATCTGCCGTGGGCACTGAAGATCAGCGAAGGTCCCAACCGGGTCGCCGGAACGTACCACCCGACGTTCCTGTACGAGTCGCTGTGGTGCGTGGGCGTCGCCCTGCTGGTGATCTGGGCCGACCGCCGCTTCAAGCTCGGACACGGGCGGGCCTTCGCGCTGTACGTCGCGGCGTACTGCACGGGTCGCGCCTGGATCGAGTACATGCGGGTCGACGAGGCGCACCACATCCTGGGCCTGCGCCTGAATGTGTGGACCGCGCTCATCATGTTCGTGCTGGCGGTGACGTACATCGTGATCTCGGCGAAGGTACGGCCGGGGCGCGAGGAGGTCGTCGAGCCGGGAGCGGCCGAGGACACCGAGGGCGTCGAGGACGCGGCGCCCGACGCGGATGCCACCGGTGACACGGACCGTGACGGCGACGCCGTCGGCGATACGCAGGCACCCGATGCGGAGGCGCCCGATGCGGAGGCGCCGGAGAAGAACGGCACCGCAGAAGCGGCCAAGAACGCCTGACGCCACCCATCTGTACGAAAGGCCCCGAACCAAACGGCTCGGGGCCTTTCGCTGTTCCCCTCCGAGGTCTTGGCCCCCGGCCCTCCGCTTCTCGGTCGCCGGAGGCGCTGGATCTTTTTCCCCCGTCACCCCACCCGTTCCGCCAGCGCCAGCGTCCGGCGGGCCGAAGCCACCACCGCCGCGTCCACGAAGCGGCCGTCCGGCAGAGCCAGCGCACCCGCATCCGTCAGCGCCGCCGCCACGATCTCCTGCGCCGCCTCGATCTCCTCCGCCGTCGGCCGGAATGCCCGTTCGATGACCGGCAGCTGCCGGGGGTGGATCGCCGCCCGGCCGACGAACCCCAGCGCCCTCCCGTGCACGCAGGACTTCCACAGCCCGTCCAGGTCCAGGACGTCCGGGAACACCGACTGGGTCGGCGGGGCGAGCCCTGCCGCGCGGGCGGCAACCACCACCCGGCTGCGCGACCAGTCCAGTCCCGTGTCGTCCCGTACGCCCAGATCGGCCCGGAGATCGATCTCGCCGATAGCGATGGAGCGGACCTGGGAGTGGGACGCCGCGATCGTATACGCGTGCTCGATGCCGAGCGCCGACTCCAGCAGCGGACAGAGCGCGACGCCGGGGGCCAGAGCCGCGATGTGATGGACGGTCGCGGCATGCGTGATCTTGGGCAGCCGCAGTCCGGCCAGGCCGGGAAGTCCGGCCAGGGCCAGGATGTCGGCTTCGGTGTGGACCCGGACATGCACCGGCACACCGTCCGTGCCGGCGAGCGGTTCGGCGAGGAGTTCGGCGGTGGCGGACCGTGCATACGCCTTGCGGTCCGGTGCGACCGCGTCCTCCAGATCGACGATCACCACGTCCGCGCCCGAATCGCGCGCCTTGCGCACCACGTCCGGCCGGTCCCCGGGGACGTACAGCCAGGTCAGAGGCACCGCTGCCGCCGCCGTCACAGCACGCCCCCCGCCCGCAGCGCGGCGATCTCCGGATCCGTCAGGCCGAGCCCGGTGAGAATCTCATCGGTGTCCGCGCCGTGCGGCCGGCCCGCCCAGCGGATCGCCCCCGGGGTCCCGGACAGCCGGAAGAGGACGTTCTGCATGCGCAGCGGGCCCAGCTCCGGATCGGGGACCTCGGTGATGGAGTCCAGGGCCCGGTACTGCGGGTCCTCCATCACGTCCCGGATGTCATGGATCGGCGCGATGGCTGCCTCCGCCTTCTCGAACGCGGAGATCGCGTCGTCACGGGTGTGCCGGGCGATCCAGTCGCCGACCGCCTCGTCGAGTTCGTCGGAGTGGTCGGCGCGGGTGGCGCCGGACGCGAACCACGGCTCGTCGATCAGTTCCGCGCGGCCGACCAGATGCATCACCCGTTCGGCGATCGACTGGGCGGACGTGGACACGGCGACCCACTGACCGTCGGACGTGCGGTACGTATTGCGCGGGGCGTTGTTGCGCGAGCGGTTGCCGGTGCGTTCCTGGACGTATCCGAGCTGGTCGTACCAGAGCGGCTGCGGGCCGAGCACGGTCAGGATCGGCTCGATGATCGCCATGTCCACGACCTGCCCCTCCCCGGTGCGGTCCCGCCCGGCCAGCGCCGCCATCACGGCGTACGCGGTGGCGAGCGCCGCGATCGAGTCGGCGAGCCCGAAGGGCGGCAGGGTCGGCGGCCCGTCCGGCTCCCCGGTGATCGCGGCGAACCCGCTCACGGCCTCGGCGAGTGTGCCGAAGCCGGGGCGGTGCGCATGCGGGCCGAACTGGCCGAAGCCGGTGACCCGGGTGAGCACCAGCCGCGGGTTGACGGCGTGCAGCTCCTCCCAGCCGATGCCCCACCGTTCCAGCGTCCCCGGTCGGAAGTTCTCGATGATCACATCGGTGGACGCGGCCAGCCGCAGCAGGACGTCGCGCCCGCCGGGAGCGGAGAGGTCGAGGGTCAGATTGCGTTTGTTGCGGCCGAGCAGCTTCCACCACAGACCGATGCCGTCCTTCGTCGGGCCGTGCCCGCGCGACGGATCGGGTTTCCGTGGATGCTCGACCTTGATCACCTCGGCGCCGAAGTCGCCGAGCATGGTGGCCGCGAGGGGGCCCGCGAAGAGCGTGGCGAGGTCGAGGACCCGCAGACCGGTGAGGGGTGCTTCCCCGGGCGCGGTCATGCGGCGTCGATCTCGCTGCGGTACGGCATGGAGGTCGAGGCGCCCGGCTTCTGCACACAGAGTGCGGCGGCCGACGACGCCCAGGCCAGCGCCTCCGGTACGGAACGCCCCTCGCCGAGCGCCACGGCGAGCGTGCCGACGAAGGTGTCCCCGGCGCCGGTGGTGTCCACGGCGGTGACCTCGGGCGCGGGGAAGTGGATCTTTTCGGTGCCCCGGGACGCGTACAGGCAGCCCTTCGCGCCGAGCGTGATGACGACCTCGGGGACCTGCCGGAGCAGGATGTCCGCCGCCGCGTGGGGTTCGACGTGCCCGGAGAGCGCGGCGGCCTCGTGCTCATTGGGAATCAAGAGATCGATGGTGTCGAAGAGTTGGTCCGGCAGCGGTTGCACGGGGGAGGGGGTGAGAATCGTCCGTACACCCTGCGCATGGGCGACCCGCGCCCCTTGCAGCACGGCGGACAGGGGCAGTTCCAGTTGCAGGAGCAGCAGGTCGGCGCCCGCGATGGCGGCCATCTCGCCGGGGCCGAGGGAGGTGACGGTTCCGTTGGCGCCGGGGATCACCACGATTGCGTTGCCGCCCGCGTCGTCGACGACGATGTGCGCGGTGCCGCTGGGGCCCTCCGCGGTGTGCAACAGGTCGGTGTCCACGCCCGCGTGCTCCAGTCCGGACCGCAGCTGCGCCCCGTACGCGTCGTCACCGACCGCGCCGATCATCATCACGTCGGCGCCCGCGCGGGCGGCGGCGACGGCCTGGTTCGCGCCCTTGCCGCCGGGGACGGTGCGGAACTCCCGTCCGGTGACGGTCTCCCCGCGCTGCGGAGCCCGTGCGACGTAGGCGACAAGGTCCATATTGGTGCTGCCGAGCACCGCGATGCCGGTCATGGGCGGCGTGCCTCCTCGTGGATGAGCCGGTGGGTCATTTCGGCGAGTGCGTCGAAGCCGATGGAGTCGAATCCGGGAACGGATGTGGCGAGCCGGTTCTTCAGCGGGGTGGTCCATCGGTCGGGCAGCGCCTCGGGCCGGCCGGCCAGCAGACCGGCAAGTGAACCGGCGGTCGCACCGTTCGAGTCGGTGTCCCAACCACCGGCCACCGCACGGCAGATGGAGCCGGAGAAGTCGCCGTCGGCGTGAGTGAGAGCGGCGGCGAGCAGAGCGGCGTTGGGCAGTACATGGACCCAGTGGTACGCGCCGAACTCGGCGTGCAGCCGGTCGACGACCTCGTCGAAGTCCTCCTCACCGCGGGCCGCGTCGATCCCGGTGCGGACCGCGTGCGCAAACCGCGAGCGGGGCGGCACGACGCGTAGACCGGCCGTCAGACAGCCGTGCACATCCGCGGCGTCACCGGCCGCCTCGGCGAGCGCCGCGGCGGTGAACATCGCCCCGTACACACCGTTGCCGGTGTGTGTGAGGACCGCGTCCCGGTGTGCCTGTTCGGCCGCGGCCGCCGGGTCGCCGGGGTGGGTCCAACCGTGCACGTCGGCGCGGATCCGGGCGCCGATCCACTCCCGGAACGGGTTGCGGTGCCGGGCGGTGTCCGGCGGTTCGATGCCGTCGAGCAGATTGCGGTACGCGACCCGCTCGGCGGTGAACGTACGGCCCGCGGGGAGTTCGTCGAGCCAGAGCCGGGCGAGATCGGCGGTACGGAAGGACGGCCCGTACCGCTGGATCAACAGCACGGTCAGGAGCGGGTAGTTGAGGTCGTCGTCCTCCGGCATTCCGTCGATGTTCTCGGCGAGCGAGGTGGGTGCGGAGCGACGGTTCCAGGGGTGGGCCGCTGCCAGTTCGGCGGGCAGGCCCTTCGCGGTGAACCAGGTGGCGAGCGGCCAGTTCCCGGTGGCCCGGGCCAGCGCACGGATCCCCGCGAGGGGCAGTTTCTCGACGGGTTTGCCGAGAACGCAGCCGGCCGCACGCCCCAGCCACGCCGCCTCCAGCGGGGCCGTGCCGGCCGGTGAGGGGTCCGTGCGGGACGCCGGCCAGTACGGGCAGGCCGCCCGGATCGCGGCGAGATCCGTCGGCTCGTCGACATGCAGCGGCGAGGTGAGCCCGGCGAGTTCGTCGAGCAGGCCCTCGGCGAGCGCACGCAGGGCGGGTGGCGCGGGGGACTTCGACGCGCCCGCGCGCTCCGGGGCGGGTGCGCCGCCCGCCGCGTACCACCTGCGCTCGATGTGCCGCGCGTCCCGGCCGTCCTCGGCCGCCTGGCGCAGCTCGTGCCCGATCAGGTCCTCGGGCTGCACCCAGGTGACCCGCACGGTCATGGCGTGCCTGCCAGCGTCGCGAACGCCGCCTCGTGCGCACGCCGCCGGGCGGTGTCCCGTGCGAACACCTCGCGGGCGACGTCCGTCAGCGTCCGCGCCGGCGCGTGCAGATCGAGGCGGCTGGCCTCGGCGACCGTTTTCACCCAGGTGGCGGGGATCGCCGCTTCACCGTGCAGCGCGCCCGCGAGAGCGCCGCCCATCGTGGCGATCGAGTCGCAGTCGCGGCCGTAGTTCACCGATCCGAGCACTGCGTGCCGGTAGTCGCCGTCCGCGACGAGCAGCATCCCGAGGGCGATCGGGAGCTCCTCGATGGCGTGCAGCCGGGACGGCCGGCGGGCGCCGAGGGACGGAGAGCGGTAGTCGGGTCCGACGGTGTCGAAGGGGGCCACCGCGGCACGCAGCGGCGCCAGCGCCGTCTCGAAGTCCTGGTGCCGGACGGCCACTTCGCACACGGCCTCGATGGCGGTCCGGGTTCCGTCCTTGGCGAGCGACAGGCAGGTGTCGACGACGGTGGCGGGCGTCGCGTCCGGGGCGCAGGCGGCGGCTACGGCCGCCGCGAAGACCCCGGCCGCCTCCCTCCCGTACGACGACTGATGGGCGCCCGCGAGGTCCAGCGCCTCGGCGTACGCGGCCTGCGGATGCGCGGCGTTGACCAGACCGACCGGCGCCATGTACATCGCCGCACCACAGTTCACGATGTTTCCGGAGCCCGCCTCGCGCGGATCGACATGGCCGTAGTGGAGCCGGGCGACGATCCACTTCTCGGCGAGGAAGACCCGTTGCAGTGGCAGCGCCTCGGCCTGCAGCTCCGGAATCCAGCGGGGGTTCGCGATCAGCTCCGGTACGAGGTGGTCGGCTACGGAGTACGCGTCGAGGTGGTCCCGTACGGCGCCGTACACCCGTACCAGCGCATGGGTCATCAGGGTGTCGTCGGTGACGTGCCCGTCGCCCTTGTAGTAAGGGGCGATGGGGCGGGCGGTGCGCCAGTCGTCGCCGTCCCACGGGCCGACGATGCCGGTGACCCGGCCGCCGTGACGTTCGGCGATCTGCTCCGCGGACCGGCCCTCGACCGGGCCGCCGAGCGCGTCGCCGACGGCGGCGCCGACGAGGGCGCCGCTGATCCGTTCATCGAGGGTGAGCGCGGTGGGCGGTTTATTCCCTGTGGGCGTCATGGGCGTCATGTCGGAATTGTCCACCCGGAGGGGCTGGTTCCGTGTCTGTCAGCAGCCCGGCGAGTTCGATGAGATCCGTGCCCGCGAGTCGGGGCAGCGCACACCCGGCGAGGGTGCGGCAGGCCTCGCGCCAGCCGTCCGGTACGGCGGCGATACCGCCGAGCGCGCCGGTCAGCGCGCCGGCCAGGGCGGGCGCCGAGTCCGCGACCCGTGACAGGCAGGCCGCCGCCGGAATGGCCTGGGCGATCTCGCCCCGGGCGGCGGTGGCGAGGGCGAGCGCGACCGGCACGGTCTCGGCAGCGGCGATCCCGTAGCTGTACACATGATCGACGATCTGATGCTCCAGCACCGGTACGAGCGCGAAGGCGCCCGCCGCCTCGCCGACGAAGTCCCGGGCGATCCGGACGGCGTGGGCGGCGTTGCGGGCGATCTCGGTGCCGTCGGGGAGCTGGGCGAGTGCGGCGTTGACCACGGTGTCGACATCGGCCCCGCCCAGCGCCTCGGCGATCGCGGCGGCCATCGCGCGCGCGCCGTGCACACCGTCGCCGTCCTGGGTGTATCGGGCATCGAACTCGGCGAGTTCGGCGGCGGCTCCGGGCTCACCGGGGTGGACGACCGCCAGCACGGCGGCCCGCACACAGGCCGCGTCGTCGAAATAGTGCGGGTTGTCGTGGCCGGTTGCGGGCGGCCGCAACCCGGCGGCGAGATTGCCGAGCCCGGCCCGGACCGAGATCCGGGCGCGCAGGGGGAGGACCGCCGACTCGACCTCCGGCGCCTGCGCGGCAGCCGCGGCGACCTCAGCGGCCAGCGCGTTCCAGGAGAGGTCGATGGCGGCCTGCATTCGGCGCTCGGGGGAGAGGTGGTGCAGCGACCCTGCCTCCGAGGCGAGCACGGTCCCGGCGGCGAACGCGGCCCATTCGGCATCGTCCGACGGCCCGAGTCGCAGCGGTTCGGGCGGCTGGTTGAGGGCGATCGGCACGGGCAGGGTGGTGGTGGCGTTCTGCTCGGCGAAGGTGTCGAGCTCCCGGGTGAGGCGCCGGGTCCACTCCGGCATCCGGGCCGCCCGGTGGCGTGCGGCGGGCCACCCCGCGGCATCCCCCGAGGCGAGCCCGAGGAGCAGTCCCTCGATCCGGGCGCGGCGCCCGGGCAGGGGCCGGGCGGGGAGGGAGGCGGGGTCGCCGGTGCGGCGAGTGTCGCGTGCGGTGGTCATGACGCAACCACCGCCGGTTCGCCTGCCCCGCCGACCGCCCCGCCCGCCTTGCCGGTCCCGCCCGCCGGGTCCGCCTCGTCCGTCTCGTCCGGCGTGAGCAGCTCCGCGATGTCCAGGACGTGGTAGCCCCGCATCGACGGCAGACAGCTGCCCCGGACCGGTCCGATCGCCTCGCCCCAGATCCGCGGGATCGCGGACACCCCGTGCAGTGCGCCGGCCAGCGCTCCCGCCACGGCCGCCGTCGTGTCCGCGTCGCGGCCCATGTTGACCGCGGTCAGCACCGCCGTACGGAAATCGCCACGGGCCGCCGCGAACGCGCCGAACGCCAGGCCGACCGCCTCCGGCGCCAGGTCCGTCCATGGATATCCGCCGACCACCACCGCCGAGCGCACGGCCCGTTCCGTGGTGAGCCGGTCGGGATGGGCGCGCTGGGCGGCAGCCACCGCGCGGCGCAGCGAGCGCGCCGTCCAGGAGTCCATCGGTACGACGGACAGCGCGGCCGCGATCACGGAAGCGACCCCCGCACCGACCATCGCGGCGGCCACTCCGGCCGCCACCGCCTGGCCGCCGTAGATGCCCTCGCCGTCGTGGCTGACCCGGCCGTCGACCGCGACCAGGCGCGCGGCCTCCGCGGGCCGGCCTGCCGCGAACACACCGAACGGCGCCGCCCGCATCGCGAGTCCGTCGCTCCAGGCGTGCCGGTGCTGGGCGGAGATCGGGGCGGCGAGACCCCGGCGCAGGTTCTCCAGCGTGCCGCGCTCGCTGAACCCGGCGCCGCGGAACGGCCCCTCGTCCAGGTCGGCGATCCACAGGTGCCAGGCCCGCTCGACATGGGTGACGGTCAGAGCCGAGCCGTGCCGGGCGAGCAGCAGCCCGGAGAAGATCGCATACTCCGTGTCATCGGTGCCTGCCGGGTCGTCGCTGACGAAGCCCTCGATCCGGCCCCAGCGGCGGCGGATCTCGGACGGCCGCAGGTTCTCCGCCGGTGCGCCCAGGGCGTCACCCACGGCGAGCCCCAGGAGCGCGCCGCGGGCCCGGCCGGCCCGGTCGAGGCGTTCGGCGTGGACCGTGTGGTCCGCATGGGCCGACCGGCCCCTGCCGGGAGCGTCCGGGGCGTGCCGTGCGGCCTCCGCCGCACCGCCTGCGCCCGTACCGCCCGTGCCCGTTGCGCCCGCGCTCGTACGGCCCGTCCGCCGCTCTGCCGGATTACCCGCAATCGACTCCATCGCGTCGACCCTTCGCTCGTACCGAGCCAGTTCTCGTGCCTGTCCGATCTGTGCCACGCGGAGACCCGACAAAGGCCGACAGACGTGACAAAAGGGCCAGTCGGATGACGGGATGCCTCTCCTGAGGCAGGCCTTGCTTACCTGGTCAGGAGGCAGGTAAGTACGGCCTGGCTTGCTGGCGGGGTGCTCTTTTCGTGCGTAGTTTCGAGGGTGTTGAGGGGGCGGAGTGAGTGAATTCCGCTGCCGGAGAAGGGGAGAGCTGTGTCCATCATCGAGACCGACGCCGTCCTGCATGAGGCGCACCGTGACAACCACACCCACCGTGATGTGAACGGTGGCTGGCTGCGCCCCGCGGTCTTCGGTGCGATGGACGGGCTCGTCTCCAACCTCGCGCTGATGACCGGCGTAGCGGGCGGCTCGGTGTCCCAGCAGACGCTCGTGATCACCGGTCTGGCGGGTCTGGCCGCCGGTGCGTTCTCCATGGCGGCCGGCGAGTACACCTCCGTCGCTTCGCAACGAGAGCTTGTCGAGGCCGAACTCGACGTCGAGCGCCGCGAATTGCGCAAGCACCCCGCGGACGAGATGGAAGAGCTCGCCGCGCTGTACGAGTCCCGTGGTGTCGAGCCCGGGCTCGCCCGCGAGGTCGCCCGGCAGCTGTCCCGCGATCCGGAGCAGGCCCTGGAGATACACGCCCGCGAGGAGCTCGGCATCGACCCGGGTGATCTGCCGTCGCCGCTGGTCGCCGCTGTGTCGTCGTTCGGTGCGTTCGCGCTGGGTGCGCTGCTGCCCGTACTGCCGTATCTGCTCGGAGCACACGCCCTGTGGCCCGCGGTGCTGCTGGCGCTCATCGGGCTCTTCGGCTGCGGTGCGGTGGTGGCCAGGGTGACGGCGCGCAGCTGGTGGTTCAGTGGGCTGCGGCAGCTGGCGCTCGGTGGTACGGCTGCGGCGGTCACGTACGGGCTGGGTACGGTGTTCGGTGTGGCCGTCGGGGGCTGAGGGCCGGTCCGTCATCCCTGACGGGCGCACGACGACAGCTGTGGCACCTCGCCGCGTTGTCGGAACGTCCGAATGAGTCCAGCATGCGGACACCCCTCCGCCCTGCGATGCACCGCATCCGAATCGGCGCGCCGAGCCGTCAGCGATGACGGGACAATCCCTGGGGTCGCTCGTTCGGATCACGCCGGGCCCGCGGGTTCGGCCCGCACAACTGCTGCGTTGCCGTCGGTCCTCCCCGAGCTCTCGGCTTCGCTCGAGCGGGCGAGCCCCCCATTCGCTTCGCGGGGGAGCATGACCGGGTCCACGTTCGCCGTGTTCCGCAATATGCCCTCACGGGCCGGACGGGCCCATGGTGTCGCCTGTCCTGCATCGCGCGTGGACGGTCCGGGGTGCGTGCGGGATGATGCCCGTAACCTGGACGCCATCCGTGTGACGTACGTCTTGGTCACCGCCTCTGGGCGGAACCCCTCCGCGGACGTAAAATGAGTCCCTATACAGGGCTCCACATAAGTAGCCGTTACTCGGCGGTTTCGATTCCTTTTCCGCCGGGCATGAGGCGTAGACACCGCAGGCAACGACGCCTGCTCTCTGTGGTCCCCCGGGCGCCGATCCTCCGACTGCGACCCAAACCCCCGCCGCTCCGTGAGCGGTGTCCGCATGTTGGAACGGACTATCCGCTTCTTGAGAAGCGCCCCATTATGTAACCTGCATGAAATTTCGCAGAGGGCCAACGTCGTCCCTCGGCACTGCATATGCCACGACGACGACGGGAGAGCCGATGCGTTCCGACGCCTGGTCGCCCATGGACGGTCGCCCCGCCCAGCAGGGGATGTACGACCCCCGTAACGAGCACGACGCCTGTGGCGTCGGGTTCGTGGCCACTCTGACCGGTGTGGCCAGCCATGAGCTGGTCGAGCAGGCGCTTACCGTGCTGCGCAACCTCGAACACCGCGGCGCCACCGGATCCGAGCCCGACTCGGGCGACGGCGCCGGAATCCTGCTCCAGGTGCCCGACACCTTCCTCCGTGAAGAGGTCCCCTTCGACCTCCCTGAGGCCGGTGCCTACGCCGTCGGTATCGCCTTCCTGCCCGCGGACGACTCCGCCGAGGCCGTCCAGAAGCTTGAGAAGATCGCCGCCGAGGAGGGCCTCAAGGTCCTCGGCTGGCGCGAGGTCCCGGTCACCCCCGATTTCCTCGGCAACGGCGCCCGCGCCACCATGCCCGAGTTCCGGCAGCTCTTCGTTGCCGACGGTACGAGCGCCGGCATCGCCCTCGACCGCAAGGCCTTCGTGCTGCGCAAGCGCGCCGAGCGTGAGGCCGGGGTCTACTTCCCCTCGCTCTCCGCCCGCACGATCGTCTACAAGGGCATGCTCACCACCGGGCAGCTGGAGCCGTTCTTCCCGGACCTCTCCGACCACCGCTTCGCCACCACGGTCGCGCTGGTCCACTCGCGTTTCTCCACGAACACCTTCCCGAGCTGGCCGCTCGCCCACCCGTACCGCTTCGTGGCGCACAACGGCGAGATCAACACGGTCAAGGGCAACCGCAACTGGATGAAGGCCCGCGAGTCCCAGCTGGCGTCGAGCCTCTTCGGCAGCGAGCAGCTCGACCGGATCTTCCCCGTCTGCACCCCGGACGCCTCCGACTCCGCCTCCTTCGACGAGGTCCTGGAGCTGCTCCACCTCGGCGGCCGCTCGCTGCCGCACTCGGTGCTGATGATGGTCCCCGAGGCGTGGGAGAACCACGACTCCATGGACCCGGCCCGCCGCGCCTTCTACCAGTACCACTCCACGATGATGGAGCCCTGGGACGGCCCGGCCTGCGTCACCTTCACCGACGGCACCCAGGTCGGCGCGGTCCTCGACCGCAACGGTCTGCGCCCGGGCCGGTACTGGGTCACCGACGACGGCCTCGTCGTCCTCTCCTCCGAGGTCGGGGTCCTGGACATCGACCCCGCGAAGGTGGTCCGCAAGGGCCGCCTGCAGCCCGGCAAGATGTTCCTCGTCGACACCGCCGAGGGCCGCATCATCGAGGACGACGAGATCAAGGCGGGCCTCGCCGCCGAGCAGCCGTACCAGGAGTGGCTGGAGACCGGCGAGATCGAGCTGGAGGATCTCCCCGAGCGCGAGCACATCGTGCACACGCACGCCTCCGTCACCCGCCGCCAGCAGACGTTCGGCTACACCGAGGAAGAGCTCCGCGTCATCCTCGCGCCGATGGCCCGCACCGCCGGCGAGCCGCTCGGCTCCATGGGTACGGACTCGCCGATCGCCGCTCTGTCCGAGCGCCCCCGGCTGCTCTTCGACTACTTCACCCAGCTGTTCGCGCAGGTCACCAACCCGCCGCTGGACGCCATCCGCGAGGAGCTGGTCACCTCGCTGCGCTCCACGCTCGGCCCGCAGGGCAACCTGCTGGAGCCGACCGCCGCGTCGTGCCGCAGCGTCACGCTGCCGTTCCCGGTGATCGACAACGACGAGCTGGCCAAGCTGATACACATCAATGCCGACGGCGACATGCCGGGCATGAAGGCCGCCACGCTCTCCGGTCTCTACCGGGTCAGCGGCAGCGGTGAGGCCCTCGCCGCCCGGATCGAGCAGATCTGTACCGAGGTCGACGCCGCCATAGAGGACGGCGCCCGCCTGATCGTCCTGTCCGACCGGCACTCCGACGCCGAGCACGCGCCGATCCCGTCGCTGCTGCTCACCTCGGCCGTCCACCACCACCTCATCCGTACCAAGCAGCGCACCCAGGTGGGTCTGCTGGTCGAGGCCGGGGACGTCCGCGAGGTCCACCACGTCGCGCTGCTGATCGGTTACGGCGCCGCCGCGGTCAACCCGTATCTCGCGATGGAGTCCGTCGAGGACCTGGTCCGGGCCGGCACGTTCATCGAGGGCATCGAGCCCGAGAAGGCCATCCGGAACCTGATCTACGCGCTCGGCAAGGGCGTCCTGAAGGTCATGTCCAAGATGGGCATCTCCACCGTCGCCTCCTACCGCGGCGCCCAGGTCTTCGAGGCCGTCGGCCTGGACGAGGCCTTCGTCGCGAAGTACTTCAACGGCACCGCCACCAAGATCGGCGGCGCCGGACTCGACGTGGTCGCCAAGGAGGTCGCCGCCCGGCACGCCAAGGCGTACCCCGCCTCCGGCATCTCCGCCTCGCACCGCGCGCTGGAGATCGGCGGCGAGTACCAGTGGCGCCGCGAGGGCGAGCCGCACCTCTTCGACCCGGAGACGGTCTTCCGCCTCCAGCACGCCACGCGCAACAAGCGGTACGACATCTTCAAGAAGTACACGGACCGGGTGAACGAGCAGTCCGAGCGCCTGATGACGCTCCGCGGTCTGTTCGGCTTCAAGTCGGACCGTGAGGCGATCCCGGTCGACGAGGTCGAGTCCGTCTCCGACATCGTCAAGCGGTTCTCGACCGGCGCCATGTCGTACGGTTCGATCTCCCGCGAGGCGCACGAGACCCTCGCCATCGCCATGAACCAGCTGGGCGGCAAGTCCAACACCGGTGAGGGCGGCGAGGACGCCGACCGGCTGTACGACCCGGCGCGCCGCTCGTCCATCAAGCAGGTCGCCTCCGGCCGCTTCGGTGTGACCAGCGAGTACCTGGTCAACGCGGACGACATCCAGATCAAGATGGCGCAGGGCGCCAAGCCCGGCGAGGGCGGCCAGCTGCCCGGCCACAAGGTCTACCCGTGGGTCGCCAAGACCCGGCACTCCACCCCGGGTGTCGGTCTGATCTCCCCGCCGCCGCACCACGACATCTACTCCATCGAGGACCTGGCTCAGCTGATCCACGACCTCAAGAACGCCAACCCGGCGGCCCGCATCCACGTGAAGCTGGTCTCCGAGGTCGGCGTCGGCACGGTCGCCGCGGGTGTCTCCAAGGCGCACGCGGACGTCGTCCTGATCTCCGGCCACGACGGCGGAACGGGCGCCTCCCCGCTCACCTCGCTGAAGCACGCGGGCGGCCCCTGGGAGCTCGGCCTCGCCGAGACGCAGCAGACCCTGCTGCTCAACGGCCTGCGCGACCGCATCGTCGTGCAGACAGACGGCCAGCTGAAGACCGGCCGCGACGTCATCATCGCCGCGCTGCTCGGCGCCGAGGAGTTCGGTTTCGCGACCGCGCCGCTCGTCGTCTCCGGCTGCGTGATGATGCGTGTCTGCCACCTCGACACCTGCCCGGTCGGCATTGCCACCCAGAACCCGGTCCTGCGCGACCGGTTCTCCGGCAAGGCCGAGTACGTCGTCAACTTCTTCGAGTTCATCGCCCAGGAAGTCCGCGAGCTCCTCGCCGAGCTCGGCTTCCGTACGATCGAAGAGGCCGTCGGCCACGCCGAGCTGCTGGACACCGACCGTGCGATCACGCACTGGAAGGCGCAGGGCCTCGACCTGGAGCCCCTGTTCTACGTCCCCGAGCTGCCCGAGGGCGCGGTCCGCCACCAGCTGATCGAACAGGACCACGGTCTCGCCAAGGCCCTCGACAACGAGCTGATCAAGCTCGCGGCCGACGCCCTGAACGCGGACAGTGCCGAGGCCGCCCAGCCGGTCCGGGCCCAGATCGCGATCCGGAACATCAACCGGACCGTCGGTACGATGCTCGGCCACGAGGTGACGAAGAAGTTCGGCGGCGCGGGTCTGCCGCAGGACACCATCGACATCACCTTCACCGGCTCCGCCGGCCAGTCGTTCGGCGCGTTCGTGCCGAGCGGTGTGACGCTGCGACTGGAGGGCGACGCCAACGACTACGTCGGCAAGGGCCTCTCCGGCGGCCGCGTCATCGTCCGCCCGGACCGCGGCGCCGAGCACCTCGCCGAGTACTCCACCATCGCGGGCAACACCATCGCCTACGGCGCGACCGGCGGCGAGCTGTTCCTGCGCGGCCGCACCGGTGAGCGGTTCTGCGTCCGCAACTCCGGCGCGACGGTCGTCTCGGAAGGCGTGGGCGACCACGGCTGCGAGTACATGACCGGCGGTCACGCCGTCGTCCTCGGCGAGACCGGCCGCAACTTTGCCGCCGGTATGTCGGGTGGTGTCGCGTACGTCGTCGACCTGGACCGCGACAACGTCAACGTCGGCAACCTCGGCGCGATCGAGACGCTCTCCGACAGCGACAAGCAGTGGCTGCACGACGTCGTGCGCCGCCACCAGGAGGAGACCGGCTCCACGGTCGCAGAGAAGCTGCTTGCCGAGTGGGACAGCGCCGACGGCGGTGTCTCCCGCTTCAGCAAGATCATCCCGTCCACCTACAAGGCAGTGCTCGCCGCCAAGGACGCCGCTGAGCTCGCCGGTCTCTCCGAGCAGGAGACCACCGAGAAGATGATGGAGGCGGCGACCAATGGCTGACCCCAAGGGCTTCCTGACCACCGGGCGCGAGGTCGCAAAGACCCGCCCCGCGGGCGAGCGCGTCAAGGACTGGAACGAGGTCTACGTTCCGGGCTCGCTGCTCCCGATCATCAGCAAGCAGGCCGGCCGCTGCATGGACTGCGGCATCCCGTTCTGCCACAACGGCTGCCCGCTGGGGAACCTCATCCCCGAGTGGAACGACTACGCCTACCGCGAGGACTGGACGGCTGCGTCCGAGCGCCTGCACGCCACGAACAACTTCCCGGAGTTCACCGGGCGGCTGTGCCCGGCTCCCTGCGAGTCGGCATGCGTGCTCGGCATCAACCAGCCGGCCGTCACCATCAAGAACGTCGAAGTCTCGATCATCGACAAGGCGTGGGACAGCGGCGACGTCACCCCGCAGCCGCCCGAGCGCCTCTCCGGCAAGACGGTCGCGGTCATCGGTTCGGGTCCGGCGGGTCTCGCCGCCGCCCAGCAGCTCACCCGGGCCGGTCACACGGTCGCCGTCTACGAGCGCGCGGACCGCATCGGAGGCCTTCTCCGGTACGGCATCCCCGAGTTCAAGATGGAGAAGTCGCACATCAACCGCCGCATCGAGCAGATGCGTGCGGAAGGCACCAAGTTCCGTACGGAGGTGGAGATCGGCAAGGACATCGACGCCGCCAAGCTCCGCCGCCGCTACGACGCGGTCGTCATCGCCGCCGGTGCCACCGTCTCCCGCGACCTGCCCGTCCCGGGCCGCGAGCTGAACGGCGTGCACTTCGCGATGGAGTACCTGCCGCTCGCCAACAAGGTGCAGGAGGGCGACCTGACGGTCTCCCCGATCAGCGCCGAGGGCAAGCATGTCGTCGTCATCGGCGGCGGTGACACCGGCGCCGACTGCGTCGGCACCGCTCACCGGCAGGGCGCGGCCTCCGTCACCCAGCTGGAGATCATGCCGAAGCCGGGCGAGGAGCGGAACGCCAACCAGCCCTGGCCGACCTTCCCGATGCTGTACAAGGTCACCTCGGCGCACGAGGAGGGCGGGGAGCGGGTCTACTCCGTCTCGACCACCCACTTCGAGGGCGACGAGGACGGCAACGTCCAGGCGCTGCACCTCGTCGAGGTGGAGTTCAAGGACGGCAAGCTGGAACAGAAGCCCGGCACCGAGCGGCGGATCCCCGCGCAGCTGGTCACCCTGGCCATGGGCTTCACCGGCACCGACCAGGCCAACGGTCTGGTCCAGCAGTTCGGCCTCGAACTCGATGAGCGCGGCAATGTCGCGCGCGACGCGGACTTCGCCACCAATGTCGGCGGTGTGTTCGTCGCCGGTGACGCGGGCCGCGGCCAGTCCCTCATTGTGTGGGCCATCGCCGAGGGCCGCTCCGCGGCGCGTGGCGTGGACCGCTTCCTGACCGGGGCCAGCGCACTGCCGGCCCCGATCCGCCCGACGGACCGTTCCCTGATGGTCTGAGCACCACCAGCAGTACGCATCACCACAACAGACGTCCCGTACAACGGCGTACGGAACTGAACGCGGCGCCTGCCCGTCCCCGACCGGACGATTCGGCAGGCGCCGTGGCGCGTCCGGGCCCGGGGCGCCGGCCAGGACCGGGCAGGCGGAACCTCACGCCACGGCGCCGCCGGTCAGCTGCGAGGTCTTCAGAACGACCAGGGCGACCAGCACCACGAAGACCACCCCGCACGCAGCGATCTGCACCGCGGTACGGCGCTTCGCCGGGGCGTACGCGAGCGCGGCCATGACGACGCCGCCCGTGAGGAGCCCGCCCAGGTGCCCCTGCCACGAGGTGAACCACGCGGATATCAGCATCCAGATCAGGAACCCGGCCATGAACCGGTTGACCGCCTCCATGTCCCGGCCCAGCCGCCGGTTGATGACATAGAACGCCGCCGCCAGACCGAAGACCGCACCCGAGGCGCCCACCGTCAGGGCGGCCGGTGCGATCAGATACACCAGCACCGAGCCGCCCAGCGCCGACAGCAGGTACAGCGCGAGATACCGGCCCCGGCCGAGCTGCTCCTCGACGACCCGGCCCAGATTCCACAGGCCGTACATGTTGAAGAGGATGTGCAGCACCCCGAACGGCAACGCACCGAAGGACGACTCGCCCGGCGGAAGATGAAGGAAGGCCCCGGTCAGCAGCCGGTACCACTCGCCGTCCACCACCCCGACCGCGTGGAACCCGTGGAAGTCCCCGCTCTCGTACATGTACTGGCCGCCGTGGGGTCCGACCAGAACCGCACCGAGCATCCCGAACCGGTCGACGATCCCGGGGCGTACCAACTCGCCCAGGTACGCCGCTATGTTCAGGCCCATGAGGACGTACGTCACCACGGGCACCGCCGTCCTCGACACCGCACCGCCGAAGACCGTGCGCGCCTGCCGGATCGACCGCTGCCCCTCCTTCACGCACTCCACGCAGTGGTGGCCGACCGCGGCCTCACGCATGCAGTCCGGGCAGATGTAGCGGTCGCAGCGGGTACAGCGCACATACGTCTCGTACGACGGATGGCGGTAGCAGGTGGTGACAGCGGCCTCCATGGCCGGCTCCTTCACGGGGGGACGGTGGCGGGCGGCCGGTGGGGGTCGGCGGCGATCAACATAGCGAACGCGGGCCGCGCGGAAGCGGCGGGGTGGCGGGACGGACCAGGTGCGGGAACGGCCGGCCGTCCACGACGCCGCAGCCGGTCCACCACGGTGACGTAACCTCGTAACTCCCTTCTCAGGAACGGAGCCCCGTATGGCCGGCATCAGTCTCCGCAAGGTCGAGGAGACCGCCCCCGCGCTCGTCAGCCTCTACAGGAGCGCCGGGGTCTCCCTGGAGAAGCACCGGCTCAGCGGAGAGCGCGCGGCCGTCTATCTCGTGCTCGACTACTCCGGCTCCATGAAGGAGTACTACAGGGACGGCAGCGTCCAGGCCCTCGCCGACCGGGTCCTCGGCCTGTCGGCGCACCTCGACGACGACGGCCGCGTGCCGGTCGTCTTCTTCTCCACGGACATCGACGCCGTCACCGACATAGCCCTCGACAACCACCTCGGGCGCGTCGACCGGATCGTCGCCGGACTCGGACACATGGGGAAGACCAGCTACCACCTGGCCATGGACGCGGTCATCGACCACTACCTCGACAGCGGCTCGACCGCACCCGCGCTCGTCGTCTTCCAGACCGACGGCGGCCCGATCAACAAGCTCGCGGCGGAACGCTATCTCTGCAAGGCGGCGAAGCTGCCGCTGTTCTGGCAGTTCATCGGCTTCGGCAACAAGCGCAGCTCGCAGTTCAACTTCCTGCACAAGCTCGACGAGCTGGCCGTGCCCGCACGGCGCCCCGTCGACAATGCCGGCTTCTTCCACGCCGGACTCGATCCGCGGCAGGTTCCGGACTCCGAGCTGTACGACCGGCTCGTCGCCGAATTCCCCAGCTGGCTGACCGCGGCCCGGGCGCAGGGGATCGTCAAGTGATGCCACGGGTACTGAGGGCGGCCGACCGCACGGCCGTGCCCTGGAAGAACGGTGGGGGAGTCACCCGGGAGATCGCCGCTTCCCCCGAGGGCGCACCGCTGGACGACTTCTACTGGCGGGTCAGCCTCGCCGATGTGACCGCGGACGGGCCGTTCTCCTCGTTTCCCGGGGTCGACCGCACGCTCACCGTGGTCGAGGGCGCCGGGATGGATCTCATGGTGGGCGGCGAGCACCACATCGTCGACGAGCAGTACTGGCCCCACGACTTCCCCGGGGACCTGGAGACGGACGGGCGGCTCCTCGGCGGCCCTGTCGTGAACCTCAATGTGATGTACCGCAGGGAACGTACGGCGGCGGAGGTCGCGGTCGTACGCGGCACGCTGCGGCTGCAGGCACCGGAGGGCGGCACGGTCCTGGCCGTCGCACTGGAGGACGGTGCGACGCTCGACGGCCAGGACGTCGAACTCGACTGCTATGACGCCGTGTTGATGGAGGGTGCGGCACCTGTGGTGCTCCGCACCCAGGGCTGGGCGCTGGTGATCACCCTGTCACCGGCCGGCGGGCAGGGTTAGTGCTGCGACCGGAAAGGTTTGCCGGGAAGCTCGCGGCGTCCGGTGCGGTGCATCGCAAGGCGGAGGATCGCCCTCGTACTGGACGTACTCGTGTGATGCGACAACGCGGCGAGGTGCCGTGCCGGGCGTCGCGAGCCGGTGAACCTTTCCGGTCGCAGCACTAGGCGGCTTCGGGCACCCGGTGATGGTGGGTCCGTGCGGTCCTCGGCGGTCCGGACGGCATCGGCAGGCCGAGCCTCCGGGCGATCGGCAGCATGGCCGCGCCGAAGTTCTCCACGGCCTCCGGCGACTCCCACAGGTCGAAGAGCTCCACGCCCGAATCGGTCGTGACGCAGACGTGGGAGAGGCAGCCGGCGAAGGCGTCGCCGGGAAGTGCCTGGAGTTCTTTGTCGAGAGCGTCGTACTGGTCTGCCGTGACGCCCGACAAAGTGGCATGCACGAAGATTGCCATCGGATTCCACCTCGGGTCGCGGGAACAGTCCCTCCCCGCCGCCACGATGACGGCCAAGTGCCTCGTACAGCACACCACGATCATCGCGGTACGGCATCCGAACCAATGACGGCCCGGAAATCCGGACAGAAGATGTCGGGTTTCAAGGGTTCGATGGAACCATGACATCGAGTTCATGGGCAGCGTTCCAGGTGGCGGAGCCGGGCTTCGCCGAGACCGTTCAGGCCCGCTTCGAGCAGCACAAACACCACATCCTGGCCACCCTTCGCAAGGACGGTTCACCACGCCTGACCGGGCTGGAAGTGAACTTCCACTTCGGTGAGCTGTGGCTCGGCATGATGCCGAACTCGCGCAAGGCGCTGGACCTGCGGCGCGATCCGCGGTTCGCGGTGCACGCGAATCCGGGACCGGACGACGCGATGGAGTACGCCGACGTCCGGGTCTGCGGCCACGCGGTGGAGGAGACCGACCCCGACGTCCTGGCCCGATTCATCGGGGAGGTGAAGCCGCCGGAGCCGTTCCATCTCTTCCGCGCGGAGTTGACGGAGGTCGTCAGCACGGGGGTGGAGAACGAGGATCTGGTCGTCCGGGTCTGGCGACCTGGCAAGCCGCTGCGCACGATCCATCGCGGAACGGACGACGGCAACCCGCGCGAGACGACCTGACGCCCGAGCCGGTGCCTGCCGGGCCCGGCAGGCACCGCCCCTCGGCCCGGCGACCGGGGACAGAACGACCCGGTCAGCGGCCGACATCCCTGACCGGGCCCGCGCCGACGCGTCCGTGGGGCATCGCACGGGCGGAGAATGGGCGGGTGCCTACCAAGAAGAAGCCCCAGGTGACCCCCTCGCCCGAGCGGCGCCGCGAACTCCTCGACACCGCCGCAGAGGTCTTTGCCGCGCAGGGATACAACGCCACCACGGTCCGCAGGATCGCGGACGAGGCCGGGATGCTCGCGGGCAGCCTCTACTACCACTTCGATTCCAAGGAATCGATGATCGACGAGATCCTCTCCACCTTCCTCACCGAACTCTGGGAGGGGTACGACGCGGTGCTCGCCGCCGGACTCGGCCCCCGCGAGACCATCGAGGCCCTCGTCACCGAGTCCTTCCGGGAGATCGACCGGCACCGCGCCGCCGTCGCCATCTACCAGAAGGAGTCCAAGCACCTCGCCACCCAGCCGCGCTTCGCCTATCTCGTCGACTCCCAGCAGAAGTTCGAGAAGGCCTGGCTCGGCACGCTGGAGCGCGGCGTCGCCGCCGAGGTCTTCCGCGCCGACCTCGACATCCGGCTCACCTACCGGTTCGTCCGCGACACCGTCTGGGTCGCGGCCTCCTGGTACCGGCCGGGCGGACAGCACAGTCCCGACGAAATCGCCCGCCAGTACCTCTCGATGGTCCTGGACGGCATCGCTCTGCGTACGTAACCCACACTCACGGACCTCTCAAGGAGCGGCAGTCATGGCCGAGGCCTGCATCGTCGAAGCGGTACGCACCCCGGTCGGCCGACGCAGGAAGGCCTCGGAGCCGTCCACCCCGCCGACCTCGGCGCCCATGTGTGAGGGCGGCGTCCAGGAGAACGTGACGATCATCGAACGGCTGTGAATCGGTTGTCGCCAAGACTTCCGCGGAAGTCCGCCGGCCGGCGGCGTGGCAAGATCCTCCGCTGGTCGGCAGAACGTGCTACGGTGGTCCAGTTGCAGTTTTGGTACCCATGAACTTTATGTGCGCCT
This sequence comes from Streptomyces sp. NPDC057565, assembly GCF_042801455.1. Lineage (NCBI taxonomy): Bacteria > Bacillati > Actinomycetota > Actinomycetes > Kitasatosporales > Streptomycetaceae > Streptomyces > Streptomyces sp. NPDC057565. The sequence continues at coordinate 443,277 of NZ_JBHVFU010000003.1, forward strand.
GACGGGAATGCTTCCTCAGGCGCATTATTGTTTTCCGGCTTTCTCCGGATGGGGCTCAATGCGGCGACTTGGAATTCGTAAAGTGCGGATTTCCGGCACTGCACCTCTTGAGGAGAATGACATGGCTACTGGAACCGTGAAGTGGTTCAACTCGGAAAAGGGCTTCGGCTTCATCGAGCAGGACGGCGGCGGCGCCGACGTCTTCGCCCACTACTCCAACATCGCCACCTCGGGCTTCCGTGAGCTCCAGGAGGGCCAGAAGGTCTCCTTCGACGTCACGCAGGGCCAGAAGGGCCCGCAGGCGGAGAACATCGTCCCGGCCTAATTGCCGCGACGCGTACCTCGCAGCCGGGGCCCGCACCGTGAAGGTGCGGGTCCCGGCTTGTGCTGTCCCGGGGAAATGCGCCGAAAGTTCCACGGGTACGAGCGCGCACGCACATACCGACCGGAATTCTCGAACATTCACTGAGAATTCACGAGCCGGTACGCGCGCTCCGTAGAGTCCCCAGCAGTCCCAAGTAGTTCCCAGGAATCCCCAGGAGGGCAATTCCGTATGACCCGCTCCGAACGCCAGGACCGACCCGCCCGCACCCGCCCGTCGAGGGGGCGCGGCACGGCCCCGGCACAGGCAACCGCTAAGGGTTCCGGCAAGGGATCCGGCAAGGCGTCGCCCCGTCGCAGGGCCACGCCGCCGCAGGGCGAATTCGCCCTGCCCGAAACCATGACCCCCGCACTGCCCGCCGTCGAGGCGTTCGCCGAGCTGGACATGCCCGCCGCCCTGCTGAAAACCCTTGCCGCGCAGGGCGTCACCGATCCGTTCCCGATCCAGGGCGCCACCCTGCCGAACTCGCTCGCAGGCCGGGACATCCTCGGCCGCGGACGTACCGGCTCCGGCAAGACCCTGGCCTTCGGCCTTGCGCTTCTCGCCCGTACCGCCGGACGCCGCTCCGAGCCGCGCGCCCCGCTGGCACTCGTCCTCGTCCCGACCCGCGAGCTCGCCCAGCAGGTCACCGACGCGCTCACGCCGTACGCGACATCCGTGAACCTGCGGCTCGCCACCGTCGTCGGCGGCATGTCGATCAGCAAGCAGGCCGGCACGCTGCGCCGCGGCGCCGAGGTGCTCGTCGCCACGCCGGGCCGGCTGAAGGACCTCATCGAGCGCGGCGACGCCCGACTCGACCAGGTGTCCATCACCGTGCTCGACGAGGCCGACCAGATGGCCGACATGGGCTTCATGCCCCAGGTCGTCGGGCTGCTCAAGCAGGTCGAGCCGGACGGTCAGCGGATGCTGTTCTCCGCGACCCTGGACAAGAACATCGACCGGCTGGTCAAGATGTTCCTGACCGACCCGGTCGTGCACTCGGTCGACCCCTCCGCGGGCGCCGTCACCACCATGGAGCACCACGTGCTGCATGTGGCCGACGAGACCGACAAGAAGGTGATCGCCACCAGGATCGCGGCCCGCGACGGCCGGGTGATCATGTTCGTGGACACCAAGCGTGCCGCCGACCGCTTCGCCAAGCGGCTGCTGGCCAGCGGTGTCCGGGCTGCCGCGCTGCACGGCGGGCGCTCCCAGCCGCAGCGCAACCGGACGCTCGACCAGTTCAAGAACGGTCAGGTCACCGCACTCGTCGCGACGAACGTGGCCGCCCGCGGCATCCACGTCGACGACCTCGACCTGGTCGTGAACGTGGACCCGCCGACGGACCACAAGGACTATCTCCACCGCGGCGGTCGCACGGCGCGCGCCGGGGAATCGGGCAGTGTCGTCACACTGGTGCTGCCGGAGGAGAAGCGGGAGATGACCCGGCTGATGGCCGACGCGGGCATCGCGCCGCGAACCACCCGGATCAAGTCCAGCGACGAGGAGCTCAGCCGGATCACCGGGGCGCGCGAGCCGTCCGGCATCGCGGTCGTCATCGAGGTCCCCCAGCCGACCCAGCCGAAGCCGCGCACACGGTCGGGCGGGGCCGGTGGAACCGGAGGCGGTGCGCCGTTCCGTTCCGGCACCCGAGGCCGGGGCCGACGCGGTGGGTCCGGCGCCGGAAGCGGAGCCGGGGCCGGGGCCGGGGCCACGCAGGGTGGCGGCGCGACGCGGGCCGGCGGCGCGGGTCGTGGCAGCGGTTCGGGCGCGTCCTCGAGGCGTGCGGGAGGCTCCGGGCGAAGCAACGGCAGCGCGGCCGCGCGGGGTCGCAGGGCGGCGTAGTCGCGTACGAGGTGTGGTGACCGGTCGACCCGGTCACCGCACCGAGGCTCGCCCCGAACCCCGTTCGGGGTAGCCGGACAGGCTGGATCCAACCGCCTGTCCGGCTTTTTCGTTCCGTGTCGTGGAGGCTCCCGAACGGACCTGGCGCCCTGCCCCTGCACCCGCGACAGTCCCTTCAGCACCTCCCGCGCCTCCTCCATCACCCGTTCCACCGGCTCCGCGGAGCTCGGCAGGTCCTCGATCAGGCCCGCCACCCGACCCGACGCCATCAGGCAGACAGAACGCCGCGTCGTCGCTCGCCACGATCGCGTCGGCCTTCCCGGCCGGACCGATGCCGCCGCCGAGACAGAAGCCGTTCACCGCGGCCGACGGTGACGACGGAAATGCCTGTGGCGGGGCTGGAGGTGGAGACACCCATGAGCGGATCAGCTACCTTTCCACCAAGCATTTGTTAGGTATGGGAGTCGGGAGCCTACCCCCGCATCGCCGACAAGGGGATGTGAGATGACCGTAAGCAGCGACGCGCACGACACCCGGATCTGCGCCGGACGCGTCGTCATCGTGCCGGGCGCCGGGCGCCGGGCGCGGGCTCGGCCGGGCTCATGCGCGGGCGTTCGCCGCCGAGGGGTGAAGGTCGTGGTCAACGACCTGGGTGTCGGACTCGACGGCTGCGGAGGGTCCGCCCGGAACCCATCCCACCCCCGGAAACGGAGACCGAGATGCACACCCACGACCGCCTCGCCCCCGATCCCTTCGCCCCCGCCTCCCTCGGCCCCCTCACCCTCCGCAACCGCATCATCAAGTCCGCCACCTTCGAAGGCGTCACACCCCAGGGCCTCGTCACCGACGCCCTGATCGCCTACCACCGCAGACCCGCCGCGGGCGGCGTCGGCATGACCACCCTCGCGTACTGCGCCGTCGCCCCCGAAGGCCGCACCGAACGACGCCAGATCTGGATGCGCCGCGAAGCCCTGCCCGGGCTGCGCCGCCTCACCGACGCGGTCCACGACGAGGGCGCCGCCGTCAGCGCACAGCTCGGACACGCCGGCCCGGTCGCCGACGCCCGCTCCAACCGGCTCCCTGCCCTGGCGCCTTGCCGCTTCCTCAGCCCGCTCGGCATGCGGATGACGAAAGCGGCGACGCCCGTCGACATCGACCGGGTGACCCGCGCACACGCCACCGCCGCCCGCCTCGCCGTCGAGTCCGGATTCGACGCCGTCGAACTGCACTTCGGCCACAACTACCTCGCCAGCTCATTCCTCAGCCGCCGCCTCAACCGCCGCGACGACGCCTACGGAGGAAGCCTCGCCAACCGGGCCAAAGTGGCCCTCGGCATCGCCCGCGCCGTCCGCGACGAGGTCGGCGACCGGATCGCCATCACCGCCAAACTCAACATGGACGACGGCGTACCCGGCGGCTTCTGGCTCGACGAGAGCCTCCAGGTCGCCCGCTGGCTCCAGGGCGACGGCACAGTCGACGCCCTTGAACTGACTGCGGGAAGCTCCCTGCTGAACCCCATGTACCTCTTCCGGGGCGACGCACCGCTCGCCGAGTTCGCCGCGGTCTTCCCACAGCCGATGCGCCTCGGTGTACGGCTCGCCGGCGGCAGATTCCTGCGCGCCTACTCGTACGAGGAGGCGTTCCTGCTGCCCTGTGCCCGCCAGTTCAGGGCGGAGCTCAGCCTCCCGCTGATCCTCCTCGGCGGCATCAGCCGCCGCGAAACCGTCACGCGGGCCATGGCGGAAGGGTTCGAGTACGTGGCCATGGCCCGGGCGCTGCTGCGCGAGCCGGATCTGGTCAACCGGATGGCCGAGGACGCCGGAGCGCGTTCCCTGTGCATCCACTGCAACAAGTGCATGCCGACCATCTACTCGGGCACCCGCTGCCCGCTCGTCACCGCGCCGCTCACGGCAGGCGCGGACACAGCTGTTCCAGACGCTCCCTGACCGGGCCGTCCGTCATGTACGCCGCCGCGTCGACCGCCACCGACCGCGCATAACCGTCCGGCTCCGACTCCCGCAGCAATCGCTCCAACACCGGTACCGCCCGCGGGTCCTGACGGCGGGCCAGGCCCTGTGCCGCCTCCGCGACCGTGTCAGGATCCGCGTCGTCCAGCCGCTCCACCAGCGCTGCGCGGAGCGCCGGTGTGTCCGCGTCCAGCGTGGCCAGCGCCGTCGTCGCCCAGTCCCGCACCTCCGCATCGGTGTCCCGGCTCAGCCCCACCAGGGCCGCGACCCCCTCCGCATGGCCACCGGAGACCAGGTCGAACAGCGCCAGTGTCACCGCACGGCGCACCACCCGCTCCGGATTCCGCGCATGCAGCAGCACCTCCGGCAGGGCCACCGGATCGCCATGGTGCCCCAGCCCCAGCACCGCCGACCGGATCAGCTCCGTATCCGCCGCCTCCCGCGCCATCTCCCGCAGCAGCGGAACCGAACGGGCGGCAAAAGGCTTCGACCCGGTGCGGAAACCGAGTTGGGCCAGCACATCCGCACCGAACGCCCGCCGCAACGGCTCACCGTCGCTCGCGCACCACGCGGCGCCCGCCTGGAACGTCTCCTCGTCGCCCCGCCGCCACAGCACCTCGACCGCCTCGTGCCAGTTGTCCAGTTCCGGGTTCCCGCCGCGCAGCGCCCGCGCCGCCAGCTCCGCGTACGGCGTCCGCAGACCCAGCTCCCCCTCCAGGACCGTGGCGATCGCACCGTGCCCCGTCTGCTGCTCCTGCCCCGCGAACGGCTCCCCGTCCCGCACCAGTTCGACGGTCACCGTCTCCCCGCCGTCCACCGCCGTGCGGCGCACCACCATCCCCGGCCCGTCCCCGTACATCTCCCGGAGCGCGCGCCGCATCTCCTGCTCCACATCCAGCGCAAGCATCCCTTGCGCCTCCCGCAGCGCCTCCTCCAGCGCCCCGGCCCGCGCACCTGCCCCGTACCGCAGCAGCGCCCGCACGGTCTCCAGAGACCCGCGCCGTACCGCGAACACCAGCGGCGGTTCATGCCCCGGCCCCGGTCCCGGCAGGTCGGGGTCCGCACCATGGGCGAGCAGCGTCTCCGCGATCCGCGCATGACCCAGACCCACCGCCCATCGCAGCGCCGTGAACCCGAACTGCTCCCGCAGATCGGGCTGTGCCCCGGCCGCCAGCAGCGCCTCGACGACCTCCGTGTGCCCGCCGCACACCGCCCCGCAGATCGGCAGATCGCCGGCCTCGGGCCCGCACGCCCGGTCCGGATCGGCGCCCGCCGCCAGCAGCAGCCGCACCACACCCGGCCGGTCCGACACCGCCGCCAGATAGAGCGCCGTCGTACCGTCCTCGTCGACCGCCTCGGCGGGAGCCCCCGCGCGCAGCAGCCGCACGACGGCGTCCTCACCCTCGTGCACGGCCTCGAACAGGTTCCGTGTGTCCGTCACCGGGTCTTCTGCCACCCATCGACTCTACGACGGAGGGCCCCGACGGGCTCAGGTATTGCAGTCCAGTACGGTGCGGCACAACCCGCACCGCGCCCGCACCCGGCCGCGGACCGGTACCCGGATGCGCTGGTGGCAGGTCGGGCAGGCGAACGAGACCCGCCAACCCCCCGAACCCCCCTCGAACCGGTACGGGACCCCGGGGGTCGCGGCGGCCCCCGCATGGTCCTGGGCGTACCGCCGGTCCTTCGCGTAACGGTGCCGGCCGGCCCAGCCCGCCGCCGCCAGCGGAGGCTGCTGCGCGTCCCGCAGCGCCAGCGCCCGCCCCTTCACATAGGCCGTATACGCCTGCGGACTCGTGAACCACGGCGACGGATCCTCGTCGAACACCAACGCCCGCTTGGCCAGCACGTACCCGAACTCCTCCGGGGTGAGATAGCCGAGCTTCTGACTGGAGGCGGCGTCCTCCCGGAACGCGTCGAGCAGCAGCCAGCCCGCCCCCAGATACGCCGCCGCCGTGTCGGTCAGGATCTCGTTGTCCTGCGTACCGGGGAACTCCAGACCCAGCCGGTGCAACAACACATGCATCACCTCGTGCGACAGCGCGGCACCGATGTCCCTGCGATGCGTGCGGAAGCGATCGTTCAGCTCGATGAAGTACTCGGGCCCCGCCGCGAGTTCGACACTCCCCGCATGCTCCATCGCCCGGAACCCGACGATCATGCGGGCATCCGGCAGATGCAGATGCCGGACCATCGCCCGCGCCACGCGCTGCGCCCCCAGATGCAGATCGTCCTGGTCGGAGAAGGCCGCGTCGGCGGGCAGCAGGCTCGGGGCGTACCTGAGCACACCGTCGTACGACAGCCTCCGGTACAGCGCCGTGATCGCGGACCGGACGATGTCCAGATGAGGGAAGCCATGCACCACCGGGCTGCCGTCCGGCACGTCCGCACCCCCCATCCGTGATGCTCAACCGGCTTCCACTGTAAGCGGATGCGCGCGCAACGGCGGCGAGGACGGCCCCGTACACCGCTCGCGGTCTCCGCCGGAATGCGGACCTTGTGAGGACTGCGAGCGCTTCCCGACAATCCGGCCCATGCATTCCATCGACCGGCCCCACCGCATCAGCCCTGAGCACCCCCGGGTGTGCCCGCCCGGACGGGCACACCCGGACCCAGCTCCACCCACGGATCCCCGGCGCCCTCCACCTCCAGCACCCACACCTCGTTGACGCCCTCCCGCAGCACCGGACCCGGTACATACAGCGTCCGCTGCGGGCCCGCCGACCAGTACCGGCCCAGACAGAAACCGTTAACCCAGACGAACCCGCGTGTCCAGCCCGGCAGTTCGAGCCCCGCGTGATCCGGAAGACCCGCGCCCGCCGAAACCGCCGACTCGAACCAACCCCGGTACAGCCCGGCACGACCTCTCTCGGCGACAGCCCCGAACGGCACCGCGTCCACCGCACCCGGCTCCTCGAAGGATGCCAGCCGAAGCGCCCGCGCGCTCACCCCGTGCAGATACTGCCGCTCGTGCCGGATGCCGCCCGTGATGCCCTTCGGCTCACCCAGCCGCGGCCCGTAATTGACCCGGCCCAGCGACTCCACCCACAGCTCGACCCACGCGGGCCCGGCCACCGGCTCGTCGAGGGTGGCGTTCTCGCCGCTGAGCACGCCCTCCCGAACCCCGTTCACATACACCACCGCCCGGTCCCGGAGCCCGGTCACACCCAGCGCATACGGGCGTCGCAAACCCGGAACGGCGACCTCGTACCGCACCAGCCCCCGGTCCACGCCCAGCTCCTCGAACGTCGGCGGCACACCGGACTCCGCCCGCTCCGCGTCGCCCAGCACCTCCAGCACCACGGACAGCGGCGCCCACCCGGTCAGCTCCGCCCGCACCGGCTCCGCAAGCCCGGACGGCTCCGGCGGCAGCTCCGGAAGCGGACCGTCCGCGAACTCCGCCAGGACCTTCCGGAACAGCCAGAACTTCTCGGTCGGCCGCCCGTACTCGTCGATCGGCGCATCGTAGTCGTACGACGTCACCGTCGGCTGAAGATCCTGGTCCTGCACCGGACCCGAGCGGTTCGCCCCCGCCCAGCCCGCAAAATTCGTCCCCCCGTGCGCCATGTAGACATTCACCGACGCCCCGCACTCCAGGATCTCCCGCAGGGCCTCCGCGGACTCCGCCGGATCCCGTACCACCGGCGCGGCACCCCAGTGCTCGAACCAGCCGCACCAGAACTCCATGCACATCAGCGGACCCTCCGGCTGATGCCGGCGCAGCACCTCGAACGCCTCACGCGCCCCCGAGCCGAAATTCACCGTCGCCAGCACCCCCGGCACGGAACCACCGGTCAGCATGTGGTCCTCCGGCCCGTCCGACGTGAACAGCGGCACACTCACCCCGTGCCCGCGCAGCACCTCCGCCAGCCGCCCCAGATAGACCTGATCGGTGCCGTAGCTCCCGTACTCGTTCTCCACCTGAACCATGACCACCGGGCCGCCGCGGTCGATCTGCCGCTCCACCACCTGCGGCAACAACTCGGCGAACCACCGCTCGACCGCCTCCAGATACCCGGCGTCCCGCGTCCGCACCCGCCGTCCGAACCGGCCCGTCACCCACGCGGGCAAGCCGCCGTTCTCCCACTCGGCACAGATGTACGGACCCGGGCGCACGATCGCCCACAGCCCCGCCCGGTGCGCCGCATCCAGGAACCGGCCGAGCGCAGCCACCTCCCGGAACACCCCGGGCTCCGGCTCATGCAGATTCCACGGAACGTACGTCTCCACACAGTTCAGGCCCATCGCCCGCAGCATCGACAGCCGATGATCCCACTGCGCCTCGTGCACCCGGAAATAGTGCAGGGCCCCCGACAGCAGGCGTACGGGCTTCCCGTCGAGCCGGAAGTGGTCGTCCCCCACGGTGAAATCAGCCATCGTGCTCGTACTCTCCTGTTGCGCCGGTCCCACCCCCGGGTCAGCGCACCCCGGGGCCGCACAACGGCACGCACCACGGAGCGGGCGAACCCGGGAGGAATGTTCCATCCACCCTCGCCCCCTGGCGTGCAGCCGGTCCATGGACAAAGATCACTGCTGTTTGGACACAATGCGCAGATCACCGCGGCCGGCCGAGCCGAAGTGAGCCCGGCGGAGTCGAGCCCGGCCGAGCCGAGCGGAGGAAGGAAAGCCGATGCCGACGTACCACACCTGGATGCGATTCTTCACGCCCAGCCCGCTCCACCACCGCCTCGGCCTCGTCTGCCTGGGCGTCGGCCTGCAACACGGCGCCCTGCCCACCGTCGGTCCCCGCACCCTCGACCACCACGTCGCCGTCGTCATCAACTCCGGCAGCGGCTGGTTCAGCGGCTCCGACGGCCGCCGCATACCCGTCACCGCCCCCAGCCTCATCTGGCTCACCCCCGGCACCCCGCACCACTACGGCGCCGACCCCGGCACCGGCTGGGACGAAGCCTTCGTCGACTTCACCGGCCCCGCCACCACCACGTACACCGAACTCGGCTACATCGAACCCGACCGCCCCCTCGTCCCCCTCGCCGACACCGCAGGAGCACGCGCCGCCGTCAGCCGCATGGTGCGCGCCGCCAGACGCGGCAATCCCCTTCTCGAAGTCGAGACCGGCGCCGCCGTCCACGAACTCCTCGTCGCCCTGCGCCGCGCCCGTGCCGACGTCAGCCCCGACGGCGACCCCGTCCTGCAGGCGCTCGCCCGCGACGCATTCCAGCCCCTCTCCGTCGCCGAACACGCGGCCCGCCACAGCATGACCCCCGCCGAACTGCGCACCGCCGTACGCCGCGGCGCCGGCTGCAGTCCCAAGGACTACCTCCTCGGCATCCGCCTCGGCCGAGCCAAAGAACTCCTCGCCGCAACCGACCTGCCGGTCGCCGCGGTCGCCCGCCGCGTCGGCTATGACGACCCCGCCTACTTCTCCCGCCTCTTCGCCCGCCGCGTCGGCACCGCCCCCGTCCGCTTCCGTGAACAACAGGGCCGCGCCGTTCCCGGCGGCTGGAGCGACCAGGTCCCCGACCCCGAACACCCACCGACGATCACCGCGTGGACCCCGGGCGTCTAAGCTCGACGACCATGACCACGAGCGACATCGACGAGTCCGTACGCGCGGAACTGAACCGGCTCCGCGAGAGCATCGACAACATCGACGCTGCTGTTGTCCACATGCTCGCCGAGCGCTTCAAGTGCACCCAGCAGGTCGGCCACCTCAAGGCGAACCACAAACTGCCCCCGGCCGACCCGACCCGCGAAACCGAACAGATCGCCCGTCTGCGCCGCCTCGCCGAGAACGCGAAGCTCGACCCCGCCTTCGCCGAGAAGCTCCTGAACTTCATCATCGCCGAAGTGATCAGGCACCATGAGCGGATTGCCGGTGACCCCCCGACCGGCGACGCACCCTCCGAGAGCTGATCCTCTGCACCCTGCGCCGTACGGCGGGCCGAGCCCGCGCGCCCCGGGCCCCGCGGGCTCGGGGCCGTCATTGCTGTGGCAGCACTTACGACCCGGTGCACGAGGGAGAGTGCACCAGGCCGTTACCACTTCCGGGCCTCCATCACGTCCTGAGCCGGTGACGTTCACGGAGATCACCCACTCCACGAAGCCCTGACGAACATCAGTCAGGTACGAACACGCAGCGAGGGCCGCGACCTCAAGGCCGCGGCCCTCGCTTCCGTGCCGTTACAGCGAGTATCCGAGGGGGTAGACCTCCCCCGGAGTCACGCTTCGGGTCGACCGCTCGCGATTACAGGTTCCGCACCCGGATGTTGCGGAAATCGATCTGGTCGTTGTTGCTGTGGTTCTGCAACCCCACGTACCCGCTGAGGAACTGACGCAGGTCCGTGGGCGGGTCACCCGCCCGGGACGACGACTTGCCGGGCGTGTTGTCGAACTCGTTGATCACCACGCCGTTGCGGATGATCGTGTAGTGCTGCCCGACCGCGCGGATCTCGTAGTCGTTCCACTGGCCCTTCGGAGTCACCCCCGCCTTGTCCAGGCCCACCGGCTTGAAGTTGTACACCGAGCCGGTCTTCTGGACCTCGCCCGTGGCCCCGTCGTAGATCTGGATCTCCTGACCGCAGTAGATCGCGAGCCACTCGGGGGCGGTGCGAGCCGAACCGACCGTCCCGCAACTACCGGCCGGGCGGTCGGCCAGCGGCGTCCGCGGGTCCGGGAACCGGATGAAGACACCGCTGTTGGCGTTGCCGTTACCCGGAGCCATGTCCCGGAACTGGAGCCTGACCGAGAAGTCTCCGAGCTCCTGCTTGGCGTACCACAGCATGCCCAGGCCGCCCGAGCTGCGGATGGTGCCGTCGGGCTGGAGGGAGAACTTCCCGGGGCCGGCCTGCCGCCAGTCGGCGAGGCTCGCCGCGGTCCCGTCGAAGAGGGGCCGGTATCCGGCGACCTTGCCGATATCGCTCTGCGCCGCCGCCTTGCTGATCGCCGCCGACTCGCGGTTGTCGAGGACGTCCTCCTTGCGGAGGTTGTTGACCACGCTGTTGACGTGGCTGACGAACTCGCCGTGGTTCGGCCAGGACGCCTCGTCGTCGATCAGGTCGTTGACGGTGCAGTCGCCGCCCGCGCGGTGGTTGGCCACGCCGGTGTCGGTGTCGAGCAGCTTGACGGTCGGACGGGCGTCGGGCGCGGGGCAGCCGGCCTTGGCGTCGAACGTCGCGGTGGCCTTCTCGCCGTCGGCGTAGGTGACCGTCAGCTTCGCGTGGTACGTGCCGTAGTCGGCGTAGGTGTGCGTGGGGTTGGCCTCGTGCGACGGCGCGCTGCCGTCACCGAAGTCCCACTCCCAGGCCACACCGCCGACCTTGGCACCGGAGAACGCCACCGTCTTGGGCTTGCTCTGGGTGATGACGCGCGCCCCGGCGTCCTGCGGCTTCGGGGTGGCCGGGCCACCCTGGTAGGTGATGCGGATGAGCTTCTGGTTGGAGTGCAGGCTGAAGAAACCGCCCGCGTAGTCGAGCATGTACAGCGCACCGTCGGGACCGAACTTGGCGTCCATCCAGCTCTGCAGCTGGGTGGAGCCGCTGCCGGGCGCGATGATGCTGCGCAGGTCCTCGCCGAAGGCCGGCGCGCCCGCGTCCTTGACCTTGTCGGGGTCGACGGTCACCGCGACCCGGTTGTTGGAGTTGGACTCGTCTCCGATGAACCACTTGTCCTCCCAGTACGCCGGCCAGGCGACACCGCTCTTGGTGTCCACCTGGGAGCGGTGGTAGGTCGGACCGGACATGATGGCCTGGCCGCCGCCCTTGAGGTACGGCTGGGTGTAGGTGGCCTCGCTGTCGACGTAGCTCGGGAGACCGCTGCCGTCGGAGCGCTTGGGGAAGACGGGGCCGCCGCCCTGGGGTGAGTACCAGATCATGTTGTCGCGGGCCGGCGGGATGTCCACCAGGCCGGTGTTGCGCGGCGACTCGTTCTTGAGGTTGTCGCAGTCGTACCAGCCGGTGAGGACGCTGGCGTCGGTGTTGCTGCGGTCACGGTACGGCTGCCGGTTGCCCATGCAGTACGGCCAGCCCTGGTTGCCCGCGGAGGTGATGATCGTGGCCGTCTCGTACTTGGCCGGGCCCAGCTCGGGACTCGGCGTTCCCGCGTCCGGCCCGACCCAGCCGGCGTTCAGCCAGTTGTGCACCGGGTCGACGGAGAGCCGAGCGATGTTGCGGACACCCATCACATAGATCTCAGGACGGGTCTTGGCCGTGCCCGGCGCGAAGAGGTTGCCCTTGGGGATGGTGTAGGTGCCGTCGGCCTCGGGGTGGATGCGGATGATCTTGCCGTTGAGGTCGTTGGTGTTACCGGCGGTGCGGCGGGCGTCCTGGAAGGAGACACCCTTGTAGTCCTGGGTCCAGTTGTTCCCGGAGTAGCCGCTGGACCCGCCGGAGGAGTTGCTGTCACCGGAGCCGATGTAGAGGTTGCCGTCCTTGTCGAACGACATCCCGCCGCCGGCGTGGCAGCAGCTGTGGATCTGGGTGTCCCAGTGCAGCAGATCCTTGCGGGTGGACTGGTCGATGGACTCGTTCGCGAAGTCGTAGGTGAGCCGGGAGACCGTCCGCTGACCGATCCGCTTGTCGCGGTCGATCGAGTCGTGCGGCATCCAGTAGATGTAGATCCACCCGTTCTTCTCGAACTTCGGGTCGAGCGTGATACCGACGAGGCCTTCCTCGTTCTTGACCAGTTCGTCACCGCTGCCCCGGTTGCCCATCACATCGAGTGTGGTGAGCAGCTTGACCTGCTTGGTCTTGGAGTCCCACTGGTGGATGGTGCCGCAGCCCAGGCCGACCTTGGGGTCGTTCCAGGAACTGATCGGGCCGGACGGGCAGGCGGCCTTGCCGATGTAGAAGGCCTTGCCGTCGGGGGCCATGGTGAGGCCGTGCGGCTCACCGATCTGGTCGAGCTTCCCCGCCTGGTTCTGGGCGGTCAGCCGCTCGGTCTTGTAGTTGGACGCGATGGTCGCCTGGCAGTCGCCGCGGACCATGCCGGTGGTCCACTGGATGGCGCCGAGGAGGTGGCTCTGGAACTTCGTGTCGGTGGTGTAGCTCTCCTCGGTGCGGCCCATGCCGGTGTAGAAGGACCGGCCGCCCTCGTAGTCCCGGCACCACGAGATCGGGTGGAACGGGCCGTTGGCGCTGAGCCCCGGCTTGTACCTCCCCTCCTCGACCTGGGCAATGGTGTGGACCTTGCCGATCGGGTTGGGGTCCCAGTTGATCCACTGGTCGGAGCGGGTCCAGTTGAGCGGAAGCCCCTTGTTGGCAGGATGCTGACGGTCCGTCACATTAACGACGGACTCCTGGACCTTGGAGTCCTGCGGGGGCGTCGGCTTGGCGCTGAAGAGCCGCAGCTCGGCCAGCTGGGTCAGCGGCTCACCGCTGTTGGCAGTGATGTCCAGCCGGTAGTGCTGGTAGGCCGTGCTGTTGGTGAACTGGAACTGCCTGGTCTGGAACCGCGACGAGAAGGTCTCGCCGGTCCGGGTGTCCAGGGTCTTCCAGGTCTCGCCGTCCTCCGAGCCCTGCAGCTTCCAGTCCTTCGGGTCCCGTCCCGAGGAGTCGTTGGCGGAGGTCAACGCGTAGTTGACCACCGCGACGGGCTTGTCCAGCTTCATGGTGACCCAGCCGGTCGGCGTACGGGCCAGCCACTTGGTGTCGTTCTTCCCGTCGAACAGCTTGTCCTTGGTCTCGTTCGGCGGGTTCTCCCCGTTGGCCGCGCTCTCGACGACCTTCTCGGGGTCGGGGAGGCCCAGGGCCGGGCGGGTGCCGATCAGCCCGGTGAACCAGGAGGAGTCGGACTGGGCCCGGGCGGCGTCGTGGACGCCGACGAAGCCGCCGCCGTTGTTGATGTACGACTGGAACGCGGCTTCCTGCTCGGCGTTGAGCGTCACGCCGTCGGCCGACAGGAACACCACCCCTCGGTACTTGGCGAGGTCGGCGGTGTTGAACACCCTCGCGTCCTCGGACTCGACGACCTTGAACCCGTTCTTCTCGCCGAGGTTCTCGATCGCCGCCGTGGCCTTGTTGACCGGGTCGTCCTGCTTGGCGGCCGGTCCGTGGAAGACCAGGACGTTCACCTGGGTTTCGGTGGCGGCGCCCTGGTCCTGGCCGGCGCTTTCGACGGGCGGCTGCGCCTGTGCCTGCACGGAAGGCAGCGTGGACAGCCCCACGGTCAGTGCGGCGCTGGACAGCAGAACGACCGCGCGGCGCCAGGGCCACGCGTGACGAGAGGTCCGCGCAGGACGCGACGGCGGTGATCCGCTTCGTCTCGACAGTGCGAACCGGTCTCTCTTGCCCATGTGTGCTCCTTGACTCGATCCGGAAACGGAAGAGTGATCAGGGGATGGAGCGAGGGCTGCCGCAGGTGCCCCGCCCGGCATGCGCCGGGCGCGACGGCTTTCAATGGGCGGTCGCTCTGCCCGGGAAGGACAGGGTGCCGGAGCAGGGAGGCCAGGTTCGCCTCCGGTCCTGGCTGGCGAGGACCGACCGGCGGCAGGTTGGTACACGCCCGTCAGGCCGTCAGGCAGGCCTGACGGGCGTGGCTTCGGGGGCGGAGCCCGTATCAGGACCCCGCCGCTGCCTTCTAGTGGTGGGGCATGCCGCCGGGGACCGAGCCGTCGGCCTCGGTCACGAGGAAGATCCCGGCCATGCCCATGTCCGCGTGGCTCTGGACGTGGCAGTGGTACATCCAGGCACCTGCGCCGACCCGGGCACCCGCGATCACCTGGAACCCGAAGGAGTCCGCGGGGCCGACGGTCTTGGTGTCGATGACCCGGCTCACGTCCTGCGGACCCTGCAGGATCCCGGTGCGGTTGTCCGCCCAGCGGTGGCCGTGCACATGGAAGGTGTGGAAGAAATCCCCGTGGGTGATGACGATGAACTCCACCCGCTCGCCGCGGACGGCCGTGAAGGTGGGGGTGTCGTGGTGGGCCTTGTTGTTGATCGTCATGTCGTTGAACACGACCGTGAACTGCTTGTCGGGCAGCACGTCGCCCTTGCGGCGCACGATCACGGGGCCGTACAGGCCCTTCTTGAGGCCGCCCGTGCCGTGTTCGGTGCCCACGTTGTGATCGTGGTAGTGCCAGTAGCCGGCGCTGCCGGCCTCCCACGTCCCGTCGCGATTCGGCCCCGGGGCGTGGGTGCGCCAGACGTAGGTCCGTCTGCCGCCCGGCTCGACAACGCTGTCATTCATCTTGGTGCCGTCGCTGGCGACGTCGTAGTCCACACCGTGCACGTGCAGACTCGCGGCGACGTTCAGGTTATTGACGACCTCGATGCGCATCGTGTCGCCCTCGGTCAGCTCGATGAGCGGGCCGGGAATCGACGCCTTGCCGGGCTCCAGGCCGTAGCCCATTTGCCCGTTCGGCAGGTTCTCCATGTACAGCGTCAACTCACGGACGGTGCCCTTGTCGTTTCCTTGACCGTTTCCTTCACCGGGTTTGTCCTTCGGGGCGGCGGCGGAGGTGCCGAGCACCGTGGGCACGACCGCCGCGGCGGCCGCGCCGGTGGCGAACGCTCGCCGGGAGAAGAGATGTCTCGTGCCTGCGCCTGAGTCGGTCATCGCTCTCCAAATCCTCGATACGCGAAGGTGCCCGAAGGCTTTCGTCGTCGTGGTGTGAGTCGCCGCCGACGGCAGCTGTCCCGTCACGGCGGTACGCGGTGGTGCGCCGGGCGTTCGGCCCCGCGTGACAGGCGGGGCGGTCGCCGGACCGAACTCCGGTGGGGACGGTCCGACTTGGCCGGACCCCGGTGGAAGCGGTCCGGCTTGGCTCGATGTGCCGGCTACGGCCGGGATCGGATCGGCTGGGCGAAGGGGATTCGCCTCGGGACCTGGACACCGTAGCGAGCACGCATCCAGTTTTTCCAGACTCAGGTCAAAGTTGGTTGGATTCTCGTCATAGGTCTTGGCGGATAGTCAAAAGACCCGCTAGCTTCCCCTCGTTGCCGCATTGAAAGAGGTTGCGTGAACCCCGCCCTAGGGTTCGCGGTACCAGCGGCCTCGCAGCGACAGGGGCGGATGCCGCCTGTGCATGACTGACGGCGCCCCCCGCCGTCGTCGCGCGCGGGCGATCAACCGAAGCGCGGCACTCGCCCCGTTCCGTCCAGGGCGCCGGTCCGGTGAGCGCAGTACTCGCGTCTCGAACGCGCTCATCCCGGCGGCTGATCGTCCACCCGGCGGGATCGCGAGTCCTGCGCGGTGCCGCACAAGCGAATTCCCGGAAGGTGCAGCGGTGTTCAGAAGACTGCTCCATGCCCAGACGGATCCGCCCCTCTCAAGATCCGCGCTACGTGACCGATTCGGCGAGCATCCGATGCTGATGGCGCTGATGGCCGTTGTCTTCACAGCTTTCGCATTGGCCGTTCCGGCCGCGTACGCGGCGGTGAATCACGCGGAGAAGACCGCAGCGACCCAGGTGCTCACCTGGACGGCCGGCGACGATTACACGAAGTACACGTCAGCCCCCACCACCGCGGTGGCGGGCAAGGCGACCATTGTGTTCGAGAGCAGTGCGGCGACCGGCAACACGACGGGGTTGACGCACACCTTGACGTTCGACTCTTCGAACACCGACTACAACAACGATGTCAGCCTCAACATCCTGGCGAGCCCCTTCGACTCCGAGGGAGGCAAGCACACGGTCGAAGTCACCCTCACGCCTGGCGTCTACCGCTACTTCTGCGCGATGCCGGGCCACCAGATGATGACGGGTGAGCTCATTGTCACCGCCGCGCCCGGCGACGACACCACTGCGCCGGACACGTCGGCGACGGTGTCGGGGACGAAGGACTCCGCCGGGAACTACATCGGCAGCGCGAGCGTGGCGCTGACCGCTTCGGACGCGGAGTCCGGTGTGGCCGGAATCGAGTATTCGCTCGACGGTGCGTCCTATCGCAACTACACGGCGCCCGTTGACGTCGACGCCGTGGGTCGGCACACGCTGAGCTACCGGGCGACGGACAAGGCGGGCAACACCTCGTCGGTGAAGTCGGTCGACTTCACTGTCGTGGCACCCGAGCCGCCGAAGGACACCACGCCGCCCGACACCTCCGCGACAGTGTCCGGAACCAAGGACTCCGCCGGGAACTACGTGTCCAGCGCGAGGGTCACAGTG